>JAEDNI010000046.1 GCA_016302585.1 Paludibacteraceae bacterium
GCCGCAAAGTTTATGAGTATGAAAAAATTAGCTATTTTTATTATGGCAGCAATGACATTAGTGGGTGTAAGTTGCCAGAAGGCAGAGGAAGGTAAAGCTCCTATCACGAAGCCGCAGATCACGATTGAAGGCGGGCGTCTGACGCCGGAAGGTTTGTGGGCGATGGGCCGAATCGGCAGCGTCGTATCGGATATCGAGACCGGCTGGGTGGCCTATACCGTGAGTTATTACAGCGTAGAAGAGAACCGGAGTACGACATGGATTCGGATTGTGAACCCGTTTGCAGTCGAAAGTCAAAAGTCGAAAGAACGTCCTGCGGACTCAAAGCCGGAAGTGATTGACGAGTTTGTAGGGTCAGAGCCGGCATGGTTCGGGAACAGCGGCGTTTTGGCATATATACGTGGCGGAAAACTGTACTTGCGAAACAATAAAAAGGATATAGCCGTCGAAGGCACAGAAGACATCGAAGGTTTCCTACTCTCCCCGATGCGCGACAAGATTATCTTGATTAAGCAAGTAAAGACCGTTGAGACGACTGCCGATAAATATCCGGACCTGCCTTTGGCGACCGGACACATGCACGAAGATCTGATGTACAAGCACTGGGACGAATGGACCGAGACAGCTCCGCAGCCCTTCGTATGCGAGTTGGAGATTTCTTATGATGGCGAACGTATCAAATCTGCGAAGGTCGGTGAGGGGGCAAACATCCTGGAAGGCACGGCATATGAGTGTCCGATGAAGCCTTTCGGCGGTATTGAGCAGTTAGCTTGGAACCCGAACAACGAAGAGATCGCTTATACCTGCCGCAAGAAAACAGGTCTCGACTACGCCATTTCGACCAACAGCGACATATATTTGATAAAAGTCGAAAGTCAAGAGTTAAAAGTCGAAAGTCAAGAGTTAAAAGTCGAAAGGAACATCACGGAGGACAACAAGGGCTACGACACGAATCCTTCGTACTCGCCGGACGGAACGAAGATTGCTTGGCTATCCATGGAGCGGGACGGCTACGAGAGTGACCAAAACCGCCTGATGGTTATGGACCTTCAGACCGGCGAGAAACGGTTTGTTAGCAAATCTTTAGACACCAATATCGATGAGTTCGCATGGTATAACGACTCCATCCTCCTCGGTACAGCAGTCATTCAAGGCACTATTCATCTGTGGGCGATAGGTATCGAAGGTTGGTGTACCAAACTGACGGAAGGTCAGTTCGACGTCAGTTTGGGCGATGTCAGCGACCATTACGCTTTCTTACTCCGCCACTCTATGCGCGAAGCAAACGAGATCTGCCAATTAGACGTAGCCGCTGCCTTAGACAAGATCGACGGATACATCGACCTCACCCAACTGACCCATGAGAACGATAATATCTACAACCAGATTGAGCGTTCTACCGTCGTACCGCGTTGGCAGAAGACGACGGACGGCAAGGATATGTTGACCTGGATCATCTATCCGCCGCATTTCGACCCGAACAAGAAATATCCGACCATCCTCTATTGCGAGGGTGGACCGCAAAGTCCGGTGAGCCAGTTCTGGTCGTTCCGCTGGAACTTCATGATGATGTCCGCCGGCGATTATATCATCGTAGCGCCTAACCGACGCGGTTTGCCCGGTTTCGGCAAAGAATGGAACGAAGAGATCTCCGGTGACTACGGAGGACAATGTATGAAGGATTATTTCACTGCCATTGATGAGTTCTGCACCGAACCCTATGTGGACAAAGACCATCTCGGTTGCGTAGGTGCTTCCTTCGGCGGCTTCAGCGTCTATTGGATTGCCGGACATCACGACGGCCGCTTCAAAGCCTTCATCGCCCATGACGGTATTTTCAACCTCGAGATGCAATACCTCGAGACCGAAGAGAAATGGTTCGCGAACTGGGACATGGGCGGCGCGTACTGGGAGAAAGACAATGCCATCGCGCAACGCACCTTCGCCAACAGTCCCCATAAGTTCGTCGATAAATGGGACACACCGATCCTCTGTATCCACGGCGAGAAAGACTACCGTATTTTAGCCAACCAAGCCATGGCAGCCTTCGATGCAGCCAAGATGCGCGGCATACCGGCAGAACTGCTTATCTTCCCCGATGAGAACCATTGGGTACTCAAGCCGCAGAACGGTATCCTCTGGCAAAGAGAGTTCAGAGGATGGCTGGACAGATGGCTGAGATAGTTTAGAGTTTAGAGTTTAGAGTTTAGAGAAGTTTGCAGGTTTTAAGTTATAAGTTTCTCTTTCAACTTTCCACTAGACGGCTTCTCTCAACTCTCAACTTTCAACATTCAACTTATTAAATAGTTTAGAGTTTAGAGATGAAATATAATTACGAATACGAGATTAAATACCAGGAAGTGGACGGGCGCAAGAGACTGCGGCTGTTTAACCTGGAGAACTACCTGTTAGAAGTAGCCGGCACGGTAGCCGATGAACTGGGCTTCGGAATCCGCGCGTTGCATCCTATGGGACTGACATGGATCCTGACTCGCCTTTCGGTAGAGATGTACGAGTTACCGACCCACTGTGAGCGCGTGCGGTTCGAGACCTGGATAGAATCCAACGCACACATGCTCAGTACCCGTAATTTCCGGATATATACGAAGGAGTCGAAAGTCGAAAGTCAAAAGTCGAAAGAGGGCGAGTGGACACTCATAGGGCAATGCAAGACCGTCTGGGCGATATTGGATATCCAAAAACGCGAGATTGTCAATATCTTCGACGACCCGATGTTTGAGAATTGCGTGGACGGCGAAGTGATCGATATGCCGCGCGTACGGATGACCACTATTCCCGAGCCAACCGGCTCTATGCCGCATAAAATAGTCTATTCGGATATCGACTATAACGGCCATTGCAACAGTTGCCGGTATCTGCAGGCGATGACGGACGCGTACTTACCCGATTACTATGGTAAGAAGATTCGACTCGACATCAACTACAGCAAAGAAGCGATGCTCGGCGAAGAGATGCAGATCTATTACCTCGTTACCGACGATGGGGTGCAATATCAGATGAAGAACAAAGCAGGAGAGACCTCTTGCTCAGCTAAGCTGAGCATTGGTGATTTGTGATTGGTGATTTTTGATTTATGGAAATACAAGAGAACACAACGCTATTGAAGCGACCGACAGAATTGGAATGCGACGTGGTGCGCTTCCAGAACCAGAAAGATAAATGGATTGCCTTCGTGGGACTGAAGAACGGTCGTCCGTACGAGATCTTCACGGGTCTGGCAGACGACGAGATGGGTATCGCCCTGCCGAAGTCCGTGACGAAAGGGAAAGTGATCAAAGTGGTGCAGCCCGACGGCAGCAAACGTTACGACTTCCAATTCGTCAATACCCGCGGGTTCAAGACCACGGTAGAGGGACTAAGTTATAAGTTCGACCGTGAGTTCTGGAACTACGCCCGCCTCATCTCAGGCGTGCTGCGCTACGGCATGCCGATCGACCAAGTGGTACATATGATCAGCGGCCTGCAGATGGACAACGACTCCATCAACAGCTGGACCACCGGTGTGGCCCGTGTGCTGAAGCGCTATATCCCGGGAGCGGAGGAAGAGCTCCTGGAGGGAGGTAATGATTAATGAATAATGAATATCTTATATAACAAAAAATAGAGGCCCGGAGGTCTCTATTTTTCTTACTTTTCTGCAAATTTTGTCTCAAGCATTCCTAAGGCTTGACTCTCCATCACGGTAATGCCGTATTTGCGGCGCCATTGATTCTTCAAGGAATTCAACCATCCGCGGCATACATAGGAATACACGTAAGGGTGGAGATACAATATCAAACCCCGTCCATGCTGTTCGTACTCATGTGCTATCTGTTCCTCGATCTGGTCTGTAAAGAGGATAGAGGCTTGAATCTTACCTTTTCCTCCGCAAGTAGGACATGTCTCTTCTACCTGCATCTCTACGGCCGGCCGTACGCGCTGACGAGTGATCTGCATTAAGCCGAACTTACTCAGCGGTAGCACATTATGCTTCGCTCTGTCGCGATCCATCAACTTCCGCACATACTCGTACAACTGCTGTTGATGCTCTTTGGAGTCCATATCGATGAAATCGACGATGATGATACCTCCTATATCGCGCAAGCGTAACTGATGCACCAGTTCATCGGCTGCGAGCATATTGAACTGGTAGGCATTTTCTTCTTGGTCCTCGTAGATCTTCTTACTGCCGGAGTTGACATCTATGGAGAACAGTGCTTCGGTCTTATCGATGATGAGATAGCCACCATGCTTGAAACCGACCGTTCTGCCGAGTCCCGTCTTCATCTGACGGGTGATGTCGAAATGGTCAAAAATAGGTTGCGACTCTTTGTACAGCTTTACAATTTTTGCGCTCTCGGGTGCGATGAGTTCCAAGTAATGGCGTACCTCCTGATATATCTCGGGGTCATTGACCTGAATGGAGGTGAAATCGGGGCTGAGTACATCGCGTATGATACCGAGCGTACGCCCCATCTCTTCGCTCACGAGACTGACGGGTTCGCGCTGCTGGAGTGTATTCACGGTTTGTTCCCAACGCTCAACCAATAGGCGCAATTCATTGTCCAATTCCGCTGCACGCTTGTCTTCTGCTACCGTACGAACGATGATCCCGAAGCCAAAGGGCTTGATGGAAAGCATCAGTTGTTTAAGACGCTGGCGTTCCGCCTCGCGTTTGATTTTCTGGGAGACCATCACGCCGTCGGAGAAGGGGATGAGCACGATATTACGTCCCGCGATAGATATCTCGGCGGTCAGACGCGGTCCTTTGGTGTTGATGGGTTCTTTCGAAACCTGCACCAGTAAGGTATCGCCTACCTTGAGAACATCGGCTATTTGTCCTTCTTTTCCCACTTCCGCCTGACGAGGTGTCTTCTGCATAGACGGCATCCTGCGGCGGTCCGAAACGGCCTTGGTCACATACGACTGCAGCGTACGAAACTGAGAACCTAAATCCAAATAATGCAGAAAAGCTTCTTTCTCATAACCTACATCCACAAAGACTGCATTCAGCGCCGGCATGACTTTCTTGACCCTACCGTAGTAGATATTACCCACAGCGAAGTTATCTTGGTCGCGTTTCTCACGCGATACTTCCTGTAAGCGGTCGTCCTCCGTCAGCGCGATAGCGATCTCCTGCGGCTGTACGTCCACAATTAATTCGCTTTTCATACTTTAAAAGGGGTTAATACAATAAATAAAAAAAGCCTTGTGGCAACTTATCCACACTTGAATAAGTCTCATGCCACAAAGCTGAGCTTTAACCGTCAATTACTTATGCTTATGACGATTCTTACGCAGACGTTTTTTACGTTTGTGCGTCGACATCTTATGTCTCTTATGCTTCTTTCCGTTAGGCATAATGTAAATAATTAAATTGTTATAATATTAAATGATTTTTTCTTTTAACGTACCTTGTCCGCCAGTTCTTTCGACGGCTTGAAGTTTACCACGCGGTGAGCCGGAACAAAAACGGTGGATTTCTTATTGATATCACGAGCCGTTTTAGCTGCGCGTTTCTTTAAAATAAACGTACCAAATCCGCGCAAATAAATACCTTCGTCATCCGCAAGGTGGTTCTTAATACAATCCATCGCTCCCTCAAGGATCAGCGTGATAGTTTTCTTGTCGTATCCGGTAGCAATCGACAATTCATTAACGAGTTCTGCTTTAGTCATATTAGAGGTCGTTTGTCTATTTTAAAATCAAAAAAGCGTGCAAAGTTACTATAAATAAATGAAATACAAAAATTTTTCACAAAAAAAATTGCAAAATTGTGTTTTTTTTTGTAATTTTGTGCCCGTTTAAGACTTTTTAGTCCCAAAAAGCGCAAAAAAAATGCTCAACTTGCTATTTTATAACCACTTATACAATTGGTATGAATCTAACCATCGTGTCCTTCCATGGAGGGAGACGGAGGATGGCTATGCGATTTGGTTAAGCGAGATTATTCTGCAGCAGACCCGCGTAGCACAGGGGCTGGATTACTACATGCGCTTTATTCATCGCTGGCCTACCGTAGAGGCTCTGGCTGCAGCCGATGAATCGGAAGTGCTACGGGAATGGCAAGGATTGGGTTATTACAGTCGTGCGCGTAACCTGCATAAGGCAGCGAAGCTGATCGTCGAGAGCCGAGAGGCAAGAGCCGAGAGTCGGGAGGCTATTTTTCCACGAACTTTTGAGGAGATACGGGCATTACCGGGTGTAGGGGACTACACCGCCGGGGCGATTGCTTCCTTCGCCTATAACCTACCCTACCCTGCGATGGACGGCAATGTATATCGGGTGATAGCACGCCTATTGGATATCGACGAAGCCTTCGACACCTCGGCGGGCAAGAAACTCTTTCACCGGAAGATAGAAGAACTGTTGGACCGCGAAAACCCGCGACTCTTTAACTCCGCTATCATGGAGTTCGGAGCACTCTACTGCACGCCCGTATTAGGCGATAACTGCACCTCCTGTCCGCTGCAAGAGTTCTGTCTCGGGTATGCGCATCATACAGCGGAACTGCTCCCTGCTCGTAAACCACGTCCTAAAGTACGCGATCGATGGTTCACATACCATATCTATCTCTGCGGCGATCAGACGCTTATCCAACGGCGTGAAGCCAAAGATATCTGGTATCATCTCTACGAGTTCCCGTGTACGGAAACCGAAGGATTAAAGGATGAAAGGATGAAAGGCGAAAGGGGTATTGAGTTGACCCATGTGCTGTCGCACCAGAAGATTCATGCGCGGTTTATTGTACGCAAGGTACAAAAAATGCCGGAATTACCCGGCACTATCTGTATTCGATGGGAAGAACTTAACGACTATGCTCTTTCCCGATTAACGCTGCGAGCGCTTGATACAATTCCGCATAAGGCGTAGTCTTTAATATCTCCAAGTGTTTATTTATCACTTCATGGTCTCCGCGTTTGGCAGGGCCTGTCTGTGCGTCCTTGGGGCGCATGACATGTACCTTCGCTGCCGTCTGATCAATAAGCGGTAACAGAGCCTGGAAGGGGATCTGAGTGCCTTTTAAAACATCCTCCGCGATGCGGTACATGAGGTTGGAATAGTTATTGGCGAAGATACCAGCTATATGCAGCCGTTCGCGGTCGTGCTGGTTCGCTTCATATATCCTACTCGTCAGGCACTGCGCCAAGGAATAGATAGCTGCTATATCATCGATATTCCGTCCCTCAATGAAACAAGGGATACCACTCCACTCGTCTATCAAGACCTCTCTACTGAAACTCTGGAAGAAATAGAGCACACCGGCATGGGGTTTATCGGGTCCGAACACCTCTATCGGCATAGAACCCGAGGTATGCAGGTGCAGCGCCTTCGGCGCATCCACTCTCGCTACCACTTCCCGCAGCGCGTGGTCGGCTATGGCATAGATATAGACGTCTGCTTCAGGTACTTCCGCTTTCGCGGGTGCGCCCTCTGCGGTCAGCGATCGTGCATGCACTAACTCCGCCCGAATACCATTTAAACTCAGACCATGGTGCAGGTTCGAACCCACACTTCCGGCACCCAAAATAACAATCTTCATCCTTATAATTCTACTATTTCACCCTTCTTCGGTACACTCACCTGTCGGAATCCGGCTTCCTCTAAATGGCCTTTATAAGCCTCAGCAGCTGTCTCTTCACCATGTACCACAAACGTTCGTTGCACCTGGTCCACCGCCAGACTACGGGTCAGGTAATCAATCATCTCTTGGTAGTCACCATGTCCTGAGAAGCCTTCAATCTTCGTGATCTGGGCTTTGATACGCCGGTCCTGACCGAAGATAGAGATCCACTGCAAGCCGGGTTGCTGAATACGTGCCCCCAACGTAGTGGGTTCACAGTAACCAACAATTAGAATCGTACACCGCGGATCAGAGATATGATTTGCCACATGGTGCTTGATGCGTCCTGCCTCCAACATACCCGAAGCGGAGATGATGATACAGGGGTCCTCCTTGTGATTAAGCTCCTTCGACTCGCGGATATCCGTGATATAACGTAAGGTGTTAAAACCGAAGGGATCGGGGTCAAACTGCATCGTATCACGCACTTCCTCACTCAGTTCATCGGGATACATCCGGAATATCTGGGTGGCATTGGTGGACATCGGAGAATCCACATAAACCGGTATCTGCGGCAGCCTACCGTCGTTATAGAGTTGGTTCAGCACATAGACGATCTCCTGCGTACGTCCGACGGAGAAAGAAGGGATAAGGAGTTGTCCCTTGCGATAGACGCAAGTATCCTCTACTACACCCAGCAGTTCTTCCTCAGTGACTAATTGTTCATCATGCAGGCGGTCACCATAGGTGGACTCACAGATGAGGTAATCGCATTGCGGGAAGAGTTGTGGCGACGGCAGGATATGACAGTGTTTACGACCGATATCGCCCGTATAAGTCAGGCGCTTCCAGCGCTTGGCGTTGTTTTCGCAGTTTGCGTCATTTTCGTATATTTCGAGCGAACAGACAGCGCCGCCGAGCATATGACCGGAATTGGTGAAGGTCAGTAGTACATCGTCAAAGAGACGGAAACGGCGATCGAAACTATAGGTAACGAAGAGTTTCATCGCCCGGTTAACATCGTTCTGGTTATAGAGTGGTTCTACCTTATAGGTCTTTCCTTTCTCTTTATGGGGATGCTGGCGGTCGATCTTCTTGTTATACATCCGCACGTCCTGCTCCTGAATAAACGCGGTGTCGGTGAGCATAAGCGAACACAGGTCGCGGGTGGCAGGCGTACAATAGATATCGCCTTTAAAACCCATCTTCACCACATATGGGATCAGTCCGGAGTGGTCGATATGGGCATGCGAAAGCACGATGCAGTCGAGTGTTTTGGGGTCGAAACCCAAATCTCTATTGGCGGCATCGGTCTCCATTCCTTTACCTTGGTACATACCGCAGTCCAAAAGAATGGTGTGTCCTGAATCGGTTGTGATAAGGTGCTTACTGCCGGTTACCTCCCGGGTAGCACCAATGAATTGTATTTTCATGGTTAGTGTACGGTGTATTAGGATAAGTCGTAGCCGTAGTGTTTGAGGCGTCCGGTGTTCGAGCGCCATTCCCGATCTACCTTCACAAAGAGCTGGAGGAAGACAGGTTTTTGGAAGAACTCCTCGATATCCTTACGTGCCATCGATCCTACACGTTTGAGGGCACTGCCGGCTTTGCCGATGAGGATACCCTTTTGCGATTCGCGTTCGCAGTATATCACCGCATTGATGCGAATGATATGTTCTTCCTCGTGGAACGTCTCGACTTCCACTTCTACGGAGTACGGTATCTCCTTGTCGTAGGTAAGCAGGATCTTCTCACGTATGATCTCGTTGACGAAGAAGCGTTCGGACTTATCGGTTAATTGATCTTTAGGGAAGAATGCCGGTCCGGCAGGCAGGGCCTCTTTGATTGCATCAAAGAGTTGCGCCACTCCAAAGCGCTCCTGCGCCGAGATGGGGAAGATCTGTGCTTCAGGTAATTGGGTATGCCAGAAAGCCACCAAGGACTCCAGTGTCTCTTGGGTGGTCAGGTCTATCTTATTGATGATAAGGAAGACTTTCGTTCCGGCCGCAGCCATCTTCTTCACTTTCTCCAGGAAATCCGCATTGCGGTCCGCCGTATCGGTGACATCGGTGACATAGAGCAACACGTCGGCATCCACAAGGGCCGAGCGACTGAACTCCAGCATCTTCTCCTGTAAGCGATAATTAGGGGAGAGGACTCCCGGCGTGTCTGAATAGACCATCTGGAAGTCCTCGCCATTAACGATGCCTAAAATGCGATGGCGGGTGGTTTGCGCCTTCGATGTGATGATCGAAAGCCTCTCCCCTACCAGCGCATTCATCAAGGTGGACTTGCCAACATTGGGGTTACCGACGATGTTTACGAAGCCACTGCGGTGACTTCGTAAACTTTCGTCATTGGTTATTTGTAATTGATTATTTGTCATTGTTACATTACTGCGTCCATCAACTCTTGGGTCGAGTTGAAGAGTTTAGCCGGCGAGAGTTTGGTTACTTTGCAGCCGAGTTCCTTCTCGATGGCCTTCACGTCAATCTTCTTCGGGTCTCCCATGAGGATGATAGTAACGGGTTTGCCCTTGATATTATCCTCGTAGAACTTCTCGATATCATTGAAAGTGAGGGCATCGATAGCCGCAGCGTTAACCTTAGCAGGATCGTCCTTGTAGCCCAGACGTTGCCATGCCTCGAAAGTAGCAGCTTTGCCACGCATCGACGGTTTAGCGGTCTGCGCAGCCTGCTTGAGGGCGGCTTTGAGAGCAACTAACTGTGTCGAGTCTTTCGGCATGTCGGTCAGGATATCCATATATACGGAGATGGCGTCGTTGACCTTATCCGACTGGGTACCCACGTAACCGATGAAGTAGCAGTCCTTACCCGGGAGTTCCGGCGTAGCGTTCACACCATAAGCGGAGTATGCCATGGAGCGTTTTACACGGATCTCATTGAGCACGATACCCGTGAAGCCACCGGACATGTATTGGTTGAAGGCGTCAGAAGCTACATCCGAAGCGATGTCATACGGACGGCCGTTGATGTAGAAATAGAGGTCCGCCTGCTGTACATTGCTATTCGGGAGGAAGAGGACGGTCGGTTTGTCGTAGGTCACGCGGTCCTGCACAAACGGCGACTTGGAAGGCTGCATACCTTCAGTCAGCGGCAGTTCGGGCACGAGTTTATCCTCGGGGAGCGTACCGCAGTAGAAGACGTCAAGCGCGTAGGTACGAGCCGAAGCGATGAGACGCTGAACCTGTACACCATCCATGTTCCAGATGTCGATGAACTTCACCTCGTCGAGGTAAGCGGACTTCTTACCGTAGAGGGCATACTGCATGAGGGCAGACTTCTGCACGGCGGTACGTTTCTGACGACTATAGCGCGAGAAGAACTCGTTACCCTTGAGCGCATCGAGCTGTTTCTGCTCGAGATACGGCATGAGGAGCTGACGGTTGACGAGATTCATGATCTTATTCATATTCTCATCCTCACCGGAGATGGAGATGTAGAAATACGAGTCGTTGCAACCATAGGATACCGCAGCACCGAGTTGCGCAATCTGCTGGTCGAAATCCTTACCTTCGAGAGCCGGATTGCCCATGATACCTGCGTTCTCCATCAACATCGCTGCGTACGGCAGAAGCGGCATCTCGTGCTCTCCCACGCCATAACGGAGGGTGAGGGTGAAGATATCATTCTTCGTGTTCGGCGTGTAGTGGAGTTTCACGTTCTCGCCCAGCGAAGAGATCTTCACATCGTTGAAATCATTGAAGGTCTGCTTGAGTTCGCCCTTCGGCAGTTTCTGGAAAGCCTCAGCGTACTCGGTCTTTGCATTCTTCACCGGATCAAGCGGTTTGATATTCGGCTTCGGAAGGGTTTTCGGCTTCATATTCTTGGTATCCTCGTCGAAGGAGATGGTCATGTGGTCGGCATTGAAATACTTCTTTGCGACACGTGCGATCTCCTCTTTGGTGAGGGATTGAATCTTCTCGTTAGCCGTGAAGATATCATCTACCGGTTTGCCATAGGTGAATGCGTCCACGAGGACGTTCATCTTGGTCGAAGGCGACTCGTTGAAAGCCTTGTACTGCTGCGCGTACATGTGCTTTACGTTCGCGATGAGGTCGTCGGAGATCTCGCCACGTTTGATCTTATCGATCTCCTTCATGACGATAGCCTCGGTAGCCTTGTCGGACTCGAACATCTGCTGGTTGGCGTCATAATAAGGCACCGCCATGACGATCAGACGACCGTCGTTACGACGCGCGTCGAGGAACGCATACGAAGCCGAGACATCACCCTTGGTGTTGACCTGGTCGAGGAGACCTGTCTGACCGTTGTAGAGGAGATTGCAGACGAACTCCAGGACATCCTGATCTGCATCACCTTCTTTGAGACCCGGATATACCCAAGCGACCTGCGGGTTATAACCGAGGTTGTAGTGCTTCTTTCCAGTCAGTTGGACAGACGGATAGGACGGACGTGAAGGCAGTTCTTTGGGTTGCAGACGTCCGAAGGTCTCGGCAATCATCGGTTTGGTGGACTCGGAATCGAAGTCTCCGACGATGATGAGCGCCATGTTATTCGGCACGTACCAGGTGTTGTAGAACTCAATCAGACGACTCAGACGCGGGTTCTTGAGGTGCTCGGGCAGACCGATGACGTCACGCTCGTAAGGAGAACCTTTGTAGATATCCTCCATGAGCTGTTTCTGCGCCTGTGAAGAGGGGTTGTTGGCGTACATATTGTACTCCTCGAACACGTTCTCCAGCTCCGCCTGGAAAGTACGGAAGACAGGGTTGATGAGACGATCGGAGAAGATCGTCAGCCAGCGGTACATCTCTGCAGCCGGGAAGGAGTTGTGGTACGCCGTAAGGTCAAAAGACGTATAGGCGTTCACGCCCTCGGCACCGATGAGATCGAGCATGTTGAAGAAATCCTCGGTAGAAGAGATCTTCGCTTCACGCATGGAGCACTCGTTGATTTGGGTAGCGAGTTGCTCACGGATTTTCGGATCGGTGGCATCGCTGTACTGGTCGTACAAAGCGATGATCGAGTCATAGATCGGTTTCTCTTTCTCCCAGTCGAGGGCGCCGATACGCTGTGTGCCCTTGAAGAGCATGTGCTCCAGATAGTGCGCCAAACCGGTGTACTCTGCCGGTTCGTCCACGGCACCTGCGCGAACTACTACATAGCCCGTTACGTCCGGTGCATCGTGGTCTTCCCACAAAAGCACAGTGAGACCGTTTTCCAACTTGTACTCTGTCAAACCCTCACGGGATTGAGCGGAGAGAAATGCGATGCTGCATACCAGCAGCAGAACGCTAAGTAAATACTTTCTCATTGTTGTTAATTATTTAGTTTTGTTCTAGTTTACCTAGTTTAACTAGTCGAACTAGTTTATCTAGTTTTCTTTTTACCATTCAAGAAGGACCTTTCCGCACTGTCCGGAGAGCATGACGTCGAAGCCTTTCTGGAAGTCGTCGAACTTAAAGCGATGGGTGATTACCGGGCTGAGGTCGAGTCCTCCGAGGAGCATCTGCTCCATCTGGTACCATGTCTCCCACATGCGGCGGCCGGTGATACCTTTGATGGTCAAGGCGTTGAAGATGACGTC
>JAEDNI010000047.1 GCA_016302585.1 Paludibacteraceae bacterium
CGCGGCTGAAGCAAACACCGGTAGCGGAGGTCTCGCCCATGTTACCGAATACCATAGCCATAACGGAAACAGCGGTTCCCCACTCATCAGGAATTCCTTCCATCTTACGGTAGAGGATCGCACGCTCGTTCATCCAGCTGCGGAATACGGCACAGATAGCGCCCCAGAGCTGCTCGATAGGATCGTCCGGGAAATCTTTGCCCGTCTGCTCTTTGATAGCGGTTTTGAAACGAGCTACAAGCAGCTTCAGTTCCTCTACATTCAGATCCTTATCCAGCTTCACTCCACGGATTTCTTTCACCTCGTCGATGATAGCCTCGAACGGATCGATGTCGGTCTTGTTTACCGGCTTCATACCCAATACGACGTCACCGTACATCTGTACGAAACGGCGGTAGGAGTCATATACGAAGTGGGGGTTGTTGGTCTTGGCTACCATGCCCTCTGCTACTACGTCGTTCAGACCGAGGTTGAGGATCGTGTCCATCATACCCGGCATGGATGCGCGCGCACCCGAACGTACAGAAACAAGGAGTGGGTTCTTCGGATCGCCGAACTTGCAGTTCATCAGACCCTCTACATGTGCGACCGCTGCGTTCACCTCTGCGGTTAACTCCTCTACGATCTTCTCCTGACCTACCTGGTAGTACTCGTTGCAGACCTCGGTGGTGATGGTGAATCCCGGAGGAACGGGAACGCCCACCAAGTTCATCTCTGCGCAGTTGGCACCCTTGCCACCCAGCAGTTCACGCATTTGCGCGTTACCTTCAGCTTTACCGTTACCGAAGGTGTAAACTCTTTTTTTCTTTTCCATGTGTATAAAAATTGTATATTAAAACATTAAAAATCAGTGTTTTAGTTTCTTACAATTTGGCCTTTGGGGTTAGCCCTTCTCGGCGGAGGCCATACCTCCCGTTTCGGAGGGAAGACAATCCGGGTGCAAAGGTACAAAAAAAAAATGATATGTGCAAGAAAAGCACGATTTTTTTATTTTTTGTTAAGTTTCCTTGTGTATTTCAAATTTTTGTATTATCTTTGCAGCGCAAAATATGTCGCGTATGAAAAAATCTACGATTTTGATGGGCCTGATGACCGTTAGTTTGAGTCTGATGGCTCAGAAACAGAGTGAAGCTTATAGGCAATATATCGACCAATGGAAAGAGACGGCGATTCTTCAGCAGGCCGAGTATGGTATTCCTGCATCAATCACGATGGCGCAGGCGTTGTTAGAGTCCGCGGCCGGTCAGAGTGAGTTGGCGGTGAATGCGAAGAACCACTTCGGCATCAAGTGCACGAGTGAGTGGTTCGGCGGCGTGTATTACTACGATGACGACTCCAAAGGCGAGTGTTTCCGTCAATATGCCGATGCGGCTGAGAGTTTCAAAGACCATTCGCTTTTCCTGCAACGTCCGCGTTATGCAACTTGTTTTGAAATTGCCGTAGAGGATTATGAGGCATGGGCGGTGCGTCTGCGTGAGTGCGGCTATGCTACCGACAAGCATTATGCATCGAAGTTGATTCGTCTCATCGAGGACTATCATCTGGATTCGTTGACTATGGCTACCACCGTAGGAGTTTTTGATCCTACTGCAGCGCAGGATCTGCGTAATACGGAGCCGAATGCGCAGGTGAATGTTAAGATAGACCCGAATCAACCCAAGCCGGAAAATCAGCAGGCTCCGAAAAAGCCCGCGAAGCGTCCGTTGAAGGCGACGGTCGTACAAGGAACGGAACCTATCATGGTGATTAAGAACGACCCGGAGCCGCCGTATGTAGCGCCGAAGACCGCCCGTGAGGAGCGCGACAGTTTCTTCATCGAGCACCCGAAAAAGAAATACAACGGTATCAATTACGTGATCGCGCGTGAAGGCGATACCTACGCGACGATCGCATTCCGTATCAATGTACGTGAGCGTGAATTACGCGAGAACAACGATGCCTTAGGTCGTGACCTGATGCCGGGCGATCGCGTATATCTGACGCTGAAGAAGACCCAAGGAAGCAAAGAGTTCGTTTGGACCCATACCGGTCAATCGCTTTGGAAACTGAGTCAGGAAGAGGGTGTTCAAATCGAGGCTATCCTTAAACTCAATGAGTTGGACCCGAATATCCGCACTTTCCGTACCCGCCAGAAGATTTACCTGAAGAAGGTGAAGGAGCAGAAGTAAGGAGGAGGCAAGAGTGAAGGGTGCGATGTCGATATCTGACGCGCTTGTGGATTATCTGCGCGAGAGTGGTCTGGAGCAGTCTGTATTGGATATGCAGATCGAGCAGGTTTGGCCGCGTGTGATGGGTGAGACCGTCACAAAGTTAACCCGCAGTATAGAGATGCGCGACGGGATGCTGATCGTCCATGTGAACTCTGCTGCGCTAAAAGCGCAACTCTTTGAGAACCGCTTCGAATTGGTCAGGAAACTGAATGAGGCGGTAGGTGCGAATGCTATCCGAGATTGTCGAATCTTAGGATGATTTACCCTGAGAATATAGAAGCGAAGATTGACTTTACGGTCATTCGTGAGGAGTTAGGGCGGCGCTGTGCGTCGTCCTTAGGTCGTGAATGCGTAGATGCTATGCATTTCGAGACCGATTATGAACTCGTGCAGCACATGTTGCAATTGACCGACCAGATGTTGCACGCCCAGAGTGACCCGATGCTCACCTTCCCGCGCGGGGATATCCATGACATGCGTGAGGCCATCGCCCGTATCCGTATAGAAAGATTGTTTTTAGACGAGGCGGAGTTAGATGCATTGCGCAAGACTTTGGCTTATGCGGCCGACTTGGAGCATTTCTTTGCAGGCTTAGACAGTACGAAGTATCCGCTATTAAAAGGATTAGGGGATGAGCGGTTTAGCGGATTAGGGGAGATTGTGCGCGAGATAGACCGCGTGCTTGATCGCTATGGCAAATTAGCAGACCATGCTTCGCCTGAGTTAGCACGTATACGCAGGGAGTTAGTGAATCTGCAAGGAAGTGTAGGGCGCACCTTAGCATCAATCCTGCGTCAAGCGAAAGCGGACGGATGGGTGGATGCCGATGCGGCTCCTACCATACGCGAGGGACGATTGGTGATCCCTGTTCCGCCCGGTTATAAACGCAAGATCGGCGGAATCGTGCATGATGAGTCGGCGACCGGTAAAACGGTGTATATCGAACCTCAACAGGTGGTTGATGCCAATAATCATATTCGGGAATTGGAAGGTGCGGAACATCGCGAACGGATTCGTATTCTGCAAGCTATCACGGATATGCTACGGCCAAATACCGACCGTATCTTAGGCAGTCAGCAACTGTTGGCGGAAGTAGACTTTTTGAATGCGAAGGTTTCCTTGGCGCAGACCCTGCATGCTATCCGACCCGAGTTGTTGAATGAACCGATGTTGGAATGGTCGGACGCCCGTCATCCGGTGTTGCTGCTACATTTTATCCCACAGGGCAAAGTGGTCGTACCGCTTTCTATTCGTCTGCGTGCGCAAGAGAACCATGTGCTGGTAATCAGTGGCCCGAATGCGGGAGGTAAATCGGTTTGTCTGAAGACCGTTGCCCTGCTGCAATACATGCTGCAATGCGGATTGTTAGTGCCTGTAGCGGAGCAGAGCAGAGCCGGTCTGTTCGGCAGCCTGATGATAGACATCGGCGACGAGCAGTCGATACAGGATGAGTTATCCACCTATTCGAGTCATTTGCGGAATATGCGTGCATTCGTGCGCGAATCCGATGAATGCACCTTAGTGCTGATCGATGAGATGGGAACAGGAACCGAACCTCTGATTGGCGGGGCGATAGCGGAGGCTATCTTACGCGAGTTGGTGAACCGCCGTGTATTCGGTATCATCACAACGCATTATACTAATCTCAAGCATTTTGCGGAACAGACGCCGGGGGTGGTGAATGGAGCTATGCTCTATGACCGCGGAGCGATGCGGCCGCTGTTTCAGTTATCGATCGGTCAAGCCGGTAGCAGTTTTGCCATTGAGATAGCCCGCCAGATCGGTCTGAGTGAACCCATCATCCGTTATGCGACGGACTTGGTGGGCGAGGAACATATCGATTATGACAAGCAGCTGCAGGACATCGCGCGCGACAAACGATATTGGGAGAAGAAACGGGAGGCAATTCGGAAGAAAGAGAAAGTACTGGAAGAGCGAATTGCCCAGTATGAGGAGCAGATGAGCGATATCAAGGCCAAGAAGAAAGAGATGTTGGAAGAAGCGCGTCAACAAGCGGCCGACCTCCTGCAGCAGTCGAATGCCACCATTGAGCGTACGATCCGCGAGATCAAAGAGGCTAAAGCGGACAAGGAAAAGACGAAGAAAGCACGCTCGAAAGTGGAAAGCCTAAAGCAGAAAGTGGAAAGGGAGAAACCACAGGTAGAGATCCCTAAGACACCAAAGGTGATGCGCGATTTCAGCGAACTGAAGAAACTGGCGAAGAACGGCAGCGTAGCCCTTAGCTCGCAGCCTTCAACGGTTAGAAATACCTCGAATATCGTACATAGTCGCACCGTGTCGTTTGAGCGGACGTTAGACCTGCGCGGCTATCGAGCCGATGAGGCATTGGAGCGACTGATTGCTTATATGGACGATGCGTTGATGGTAGGTGCGGGTGAAGTAACGATTCTGCATGGCACCGGTACCGGTGCGCTCAAGCAGTTGACGCGCGACTATCTGAACGGCTTGAACCGTCAACGTCATAAACGCGGACAGGTGGCTCTGGATTTCGGCGATGGCGATGTGAACCATGGCGGAGCAGGGCTTACGATTGTGAGATTATAGCTTTTAGATTATCGATTATAGATATGCGAAAATTTATACTGATTGTAGTGCTTGCGGCGGGTGTACCGTTGATGGCCGCAAACCCGGGTTTCGGACATCGGGAGTATCGCCTGACCGTGATGGGAGAATACAGTTATAACAACACCTGGGGGCATCACGGAAACCTGGATATTCAGGCCTTGATGCCTTTCAATCCGTATTTTGAGATGGAGGCGAAAGCGCAACTCTCGACAGCGAGTGTCTATAGTCTCGCGCTACAGTTTCGTCCGAAGTTTACAATGCCGGTAGGTGAACTCTTCATCGAGACAGATGTGTACGTTCGTGCGATCGCCCGAAATCAGATGACGGATTATACGGCCAGCTTGGGGCTGGGGTATCGCATGGATTATGTATCGGTGAACTTGGGTTTGTTTGCCCGCGTGATGAGTGACTGGCAACGCAGTTGGTATACAGACGAGACCTTTGTCGTGGAGCCGTTTAACCTGCTTTATCGCTTGGAGGTCTTCTGTCGTCCGCAGAACAACCCATGGAACTTATCATTCCTCTTCTCTAACGTAGATGACTATCAGATGGAGCGCATGTGGCAACCGTTGTTCGGCATCGGCGCGTATGTAGATGTAGCGGAACATTGGCGCATCAACCTCTCGGCACAATGTAAACCCACGGGTATGTTCCATCTCGACGCCACCTTCTACGGCGCAACGTTTAGAGCAGGATTTACGTATTTGTTTTAACCTACCAGTAACGAATTGTCTATGAAAAAGCATTTATTCTATATTGCAATCACATGCGGCCTGATGGCATGCAGCGAAGACAGCACCTTGGATATGGCGGGTATGTTCTCGCCGAACGGAGAGACCGTCAATACGCGTTTTGAACAATCGATGGCGTATAACGATTCAGTGGGTGAGATTCATCTGAATATGGGGTCGGATACCTATACTATATATGCTTGCACGGATAGCCATGTCACGCGTAAGACGCATAAGAACCTGGATTATTTCATCGACCAATACAATGCAGCAGTGGAGCCGAAGATAGCCTTACACCTCGGTGACCTGATTGATGCGCAGAATAACTACCCCTGTGCAGACAGCGTATTGAACGTAGGTGGACGCAGTATCAATGATACGCTTTTTATCACGCCCGGTAACCACGATATCTATTTCAAACAATGGCAGATCTACCGCTCGTATTTCAAGACATCTTGCTATTGGTTTGACACGAATAACGGTTCCAAGAAACTTGATCTGTATATCTGCTTAGACAGCGCGGAAGGATCTTTGGGTACCAAGCAGATGAAATGGTTAAAAGACCTGCTGGAGGAAAAGTCGAAAGAGGGTTACCGCCGTATCATCGTGATGACCCATACCCATCTTTGGAAACTGGACGGTTCACAAGGTCATACCTCTAACATGGCGTTAGAGGAGACCTACGAAATCACGTCCTTATTGGGAAAGTACCATGTAGAATGTGTGTGGAGCGGTCACCAACATGCCCGTCAGTCGGTGCATTTCAAGGGCGTTCATTACATCGTGCTGAATGCTACCAAGGATGAGGAGCAGAGTCAGTCCTATATGACCGTACAAGTAGGGGAAGACCTTACTTATCAGTTCCATCCATATCCATCTCATTAAGCAAAGCGCTCGCTCGCTTGAGTGCTACGTGGATATTCGGACAGATATTCTCAGGATTCATCATTTGCTCTATTCCACCGGTTTGTAACTGGTGGAGTACGTGTGTCTTCACACCGGAAAGGATGATGGTGATACCTTCGTGATGGGAACGCTGGATGAGCATACCAAGGTTGTGCATTGCGGTAGAATCTACAAACGGCACTTTACGCATTCGGATGATACGAATCGGATAATCCTTACCGGACACGTGCATCATAATCTCATCGAAGCGGTTTGCGATACCGAAGAAATACGGTCCGTCAATCTCATATACTTCTACGCGATCAGGAATCGTGAGGTGGTCGAGGTTGAGTTGGAGATCCGTGTCTTCGTTCGGGTCGATCTCTGTATGCAAGGTGCGGATATGTGTCTGCTCATTCGTACGCATCAGGAAGAGGATTAAAGCCAGTAAGATACCAACTTCAATGGCAACGGTAAGGTCGAAGATGACGGTAAGGAAGAAGGTGATCAGCAGCACCCACATATCACGGTTCCGATGCTTGAACGTACCTACAATCGTTTTCCAACCGGACATCGAATAGGCTACCATGATTAGTACGGCTGCCAGGCACGACATCGGTATCAGACCCACTAACTGACCTAAGAACAGCAAGACAAGCAGCAGGACGATGGCGTGGATGATGCCCGCAACAGGCGTACGTCCGCCATTATTGATATTCGTCATCGTGCGTGCGATAGCACCTGTAGCCGGGATACCGCCGAAGAAAGGCACGATGATATTCGCTACTCCCTGCGCGATGAGTTCGGTATTCGAGTTATGCTTGTCTCCAATAACACCATCCGCTACCATCGCGGAGAGTAGGGATTCGATAGCCCCTAACATCGCAATAGTGAAGGCCGATGGGAAGAGTTTTTGCACTAAGGTGAAGAAACTCTCGCCTTCCGCCAAATCCATGTTCGGCATATGTGGCGCAGGGATACCGTGCGGCAGTTCATACAGGTCGCTGATCGTCTGGATACCGGTAACTCCCCATGAAGCAGGTGCGAAAGACTTCAGCAACCAGACCGCGAAGGTAGCGAAGATAATCGCCATCAAACTACCGGGGATACGTTTGGTGAGCTTTGGCATGAAGATGCAAATCAGCAGCGAGAATACACCCACAGCTAATGCCCACCAATTCACTTGGAAATGATGGGCGTAGAAGATCCATTTATCTACGAAGTTTGCCGGTACATCCGATAACCCGAGACCGAAGAAATCATTCATCTGGGTCGAGAAAATCGTTACCGCAATACCGGCTGTGAAGCCCACGATAACCGGATAGGGCACGAACTTAATTACCGAACCAAGATGCGCTAAACCCATCAAAATCAGTAAGATACCTGCCATTATCGTCGCAATCATCAGACCACTCAGACCGTACTGCTGAATAATACCGTAGATGATGACGATGAATGCACCCGTAGGACCGCCAATTTGCACTTTGCTTCCTCCGAACAGAGAGATGATGAGACCTGCAATGATCGCCGTGATCAGACCTTCCGTCGGACCTACACCCGAAGAGATACCGAAGGCGATTGCTAACGGAATAGCTACGATGCCTACAATCACACCTGCTAAGGCATCCTGACCAAACTGAGCGCGGCTATAGTGACGCAGCGACTGAATGAGTTTCGGTTGAAAAACGTCTTTAATCGAATATTTCATACTTCGTAAATGTCTTTTCCTCAAAAAAAAGCCAAGCGTGTGTGCTTGGCTTTAAGTTTGTTTTGTTGCCTAACCAGGACTCGAACCCAGACAGACAGAACCAGAATCTGTAGTGCTACCATTACACCATTAGGCAAAAGCGGGTGCAAAAGTACTGCTTTTTTGCGATATATGCAAATTTTTTTGCGTTTTTTTTCAAAAAAAGTGTAAAAAGGCTATTTTTTGAGCTTGTCGTGGCATTGTTGGATATACATTTCGTTCGCTTTGCGTACCCAACAGTACGTATATTGTTCGTCGCCGAAGAGCGGTTGGGCTTTCTCAAACCACTTTAGTGCATCACTTTTGCTGCCGAAGGGTTTGGGGGAATAGAAGAGACAAGTGCCGTAGTATGAGAGCACGAGCGGATCATTCGGCGCCAATTTAGTCGCTTCTTTGGCCAGACTCATCGCGTGGAAGGGATGGATCGACTCATGCAAACGCAGTTCGTACACGTAGACTGCCGATTGATGCATCTCGTAATGCCCTTTGGGCAATTGGTTCTTGAGCGCCTCCACGTGTTGCTTATACTGCTTCACGTATCGCTTGGCCTCCGGCAGCAGACTCTCCTTACCTGCTTTCTTCGCCTCTGCTACGATATAGCCGCAGTAACCGTACTCATAGAGTAAATCGGTCTGTACTCTGTCAGGCGTAGCCGGTCTGTACTCTGTCAGGCGTAGCCGGTCTATATACTCCTTCCAAATGGACATGTCTTCCCTATGGTAGGCATCCAATAAATCCCTATCCGTCACTTGGGCGGATAGGGAAATAAAGGTTAATAATAGTATGAGGATTGTTTTAATCCGCATGGCTAAGTGGAGCAGGTTACTTACCGGCGCGTTCTAAGAGCAATGTGCGAGTCGGCTGATCGCATACCTCGCTCGGACCGTAGTACTGGATCGGACCCGGATAGATGTAACTGGTCTCTGGATCAGCCCAGTCCTCACGATGAGCCTGAAGATATTGGAACGGCTTACCGTTAAGATCCACAAGCGCCTTCTGGATTACCGGCTTCATCTTACCGTTACGTTTTTCCATATTCATCATCATCGTGATAGGTACGCCACCTGCGATCCACTCAGAAGCCGGCTTGGTGAGGTTGCGAACGAGCGACATATAGCCCGTCTTGCCGGCTGCGATAAGATGAGTGGCGTTCACACCGATAGAGTAGCAGTAGTCGGCGTCGAAATTGGACGGCATGGCACAACGTCCTTCATAACCGAAGAAGTGGTTAAGAGCTGCGAATTTACCTTTGTATTCACCGTTTGCTTTGAGCACAGCCAGACGTTTCTGAACCATCTCAATCAACAGTTTCTCGGTCTCAATCTGACTTACCATCACGTTTCCGTGCGGGTCGCGATCCAACGTGAGTTGCTTAGCAATACCCTTCGGCAGCGAGCGGAAGAGTTCGCAAGAAGCCGGACTCAGTTTGCTCTTTACATACTCCCGTTTAGCGTCGTCGCCGTCGAGGCCCGCGAACTCTTCGTTAGCAGCCAGCATATCGTTGAGCTCTTGGATCAGCACACGCATAGCCGGGATGAACTCGATCAAACCTTCCGGAATGAGGATGGTACCGAAGTTAAGACCTGCATTAGCGCGGTTTACGATCACTTTAACGATATCTTCAACGATGTCGTTGAGGGTCATCTTCTTTGCCTCTACTTCCTCCGAAATCAAGCAGATATTCGGCTGGCTCTGCAGTGCGCACTCGAGGGCAATATGGCTGGCGCTACGACCCATGAGGCGAATGAAGTGCCAGTATTTCTTAGCCGAGTTAGCGTCGCGTTGGATATTACCGATGAGCTCGGCGTAGGTCTTACAAGCGGTGTCGAAACCGAAAGAGGTCTCGATCATCTCGTTTTTCAGGTCGCCATCGATGGTCTTCGGGCAGCCGATCACTTGGATACCGCATTGTTTCTGCAGGTAGTACTCTGCCAGCACGCACGCGTTCGTGTTCGAGTCGTCGCCACCGATGATAACAACAGCCTTGATACCCAGTTTCTTGCAGATCTCGATACCGTTGTCGAATTGCCAGGTCTCTTCCAGTTTGGTACGACCCGATCCGATGATATCGAATCCGCCGGTGTTACGATATTCGTCGATGATATCGCCCGTCAGTTCCTGGTATTTTCCGTCAATAAGACCGGAAGGACCACCCAGAAAACCATATAGTTTGTTGTTGGGGTTCAGCGATTTCAGACCGTCATAGAGACCGGAGATCACGTTGTGTCCACCGGGGGCTTGGCCACCCGAGAGAATGACACCTACGTTAAACGGCTCTTCTTTCGACTTTTGACTTTCTACTTTCGACTCCGCCACCGGTTCCATGGTGATCAACGGCAGACCGTAGGTGTTCGGGAAGAGTTTTTTGATCTCTTCTTGGTCAGCTACTGACTGTGTTTTCTCGCCTTCTACGAGGCGTACGTCGCCCTGTAAGGCTACCGGCATCTTCGGCTTATAAGCCTGACGTGCAATTTGTAATGGACTTTTTTGCATAATAATATATTTTAGTTGTTTAACATTTTAACGATTTATCGCTTTCGATTAGTTTCAGCAGTTGCTCGACCGCTTCTTCCTGCGGAATATTCTTCAGTACGCACTCCTTGCCGCGGTAGAGGGAGATGCGGTCGCGTCCTGCGCCTACGTAACCATAGTCAGCATCAGCCATCTCGCCGGGACCGTTAACGATACAACCCATGACAGCGATCTTGAGACCGGAGAGGTGCGCAGTAGCTTCTTTGACTTCGGCGATGGTTTTCTGCAGGTCAAAGAGGGTACGTCCGCAACCCGGGCAAGAGATATACTCCGTTTTATATATACGCACGCGCGCGGCTTGCAGGATATCCTTGCTCAGGAAGTTCAGTTTGGTCTCCGAGAAATTCGGATTGACGAGGGTTAACTCGGTCGCTTTGAATTCCCACAGCAGTCGTCCGCTTTCGGCGGCAGCCTGCAGACTGAAAGTCTCCCAATTATCTTCAAGCGAAGTATAACGGATCTCTGCTTCGCCGCCGATATTATCCAAAACTTCCGCACGAACCGATCCGTCGTAACGAACGGAGTCTTCATCCGCGAAATAATCCACCAGTGCTTGCGCTACAGGAATCTCGTTCTCCGGCGCTTCGCTCAGACTCACACGGATAGTATCACCGATGCCGTCCGCCAATAAAGCTCCTATTCCTACAGCGGACTTGATACGCCCGTCTTCGCCTTCACCGGCTTCCGTCACACCCAAGTGCAGCGGGAACGCCATGTGCTCTTTCTGCATCGTCTTCACCAGCAGCCGCACGGTCTCAACCATCACACGAGTGTTCGAAGCCTTGATGGAGATGACGATGTCGGTGAAGTTCTGTTTCACCGCGATGCGGAGGAACTCTAACACGCTCTCCACCATACCTTGCGGCGTATCACCGTATTTGTCCATCATTCGTTCGGATAGCGAACCATGGTTCACACCGATGCGAATAGCGGTCTCATGTTCGCGACAGATATTAATCAGGTGTACAAACCGCTCCTCTATTTTCGAAGCATCTTTGCTGTAGTTTCCCGGGTTGATGCGTACCGCCTCCACAACTTGTGCCGCTGCGTCCGCTACTTCAGAGTTGAAATGAACGTCTGCTACGATAGGTACTGCCGTCAGCGCTTGCGCATGAATCTCTTTGAGCGATTCCACTTCCTTTAGACCCTGCGTGGTGAAACGCAGCAGTTCGGTGCCGGCTTCGATGCATCGACGCGCTTGCTCTACAGACCCCTCTATATCATTGGTGTCGGTGTTCGCCATCGTCTGAATGCGAATAGGGTAGTCTGAACCGATAAAAATGTTCCCGACCTGCACTTGGCTGGTCTCTCTGCGTTTATATGCTAACTTTATTTCCATATAGAAGATAAATCTATGTTTTTCTAATAATTTTCTTTTACTACTGATGCGTTAACTTAATTGACTTACCATGTATATTGTTTATATTCAGCAACTTATGAATATATTCAGACTTTTCGATTTGAATAATACATGTTTTTTATGTTTATGTCTTTTGAAGGCTTTTCCCGCAGGGACGGGGTTTGGGGATAAAAACTATCCGAAAGCTTGCTTGCGAGGAGTCTTTAGCCACAAAAACCGGAAAGCGCAGAGCGCTATAGCATTCAAAAGTGTTTTGTCTGTTTTTTTCTTAAAGTTATCGCATCAGTATTAATTTTCTTTGATTTTTGATAATTTTGGACTAAAAACCAACTTCCTTTCGCCTTTAATGCCCGAAAATGTTACTTTTTTACAAAAAAATCAAAAAATATTTGGTCATTTCAAAAAATTGTTGTACCTTTGCACCCGCTTTTGAAAAAAGGCATCATGATGTAATAATCGTTCGAGGCTTTTTAGCCGAGATAAGAATCAGTAGCTCAGCAGGTAGAGCACATCCCTTTTAAGGATGGGGTCCTGGGTTCGAGCCCCAGCTGGTTCACAAGAAGAGAGTTTCGACTCTCTTTTTTTTGTTTTCTGTCCTCTCTCATTCCCTTTCAACTTTCAACT
>JAEDNI010000048.1 GCA_016302585.1 Paludibacteraceae bacterium
CGGGCGACAGGTGATTTCCTTTGGTTTATGAATGCCGGCGATGAGATATATGCTCCGGATACCTTGGCACATGTAGTGGCTGCGGCTACGGACGATACAGATATCGTTTATGGAAAGGCGTGTATCGTGAATGCGGAGGGCGTAAAAGTGAGTGAGCATCATAAACTAACGCCGTCCGATTTACAGCGCAAACATTTCCTGAATGGGTTGGTTGTGAGTCATCAGGCTATTTTGGTGCGCCGTTCGATAGCCGGTCAGTATAATACTTCTTATCGCATCTCGGCAGATTATGATTGGTGTATACGAGCCGTGACTGCTTCGCGCAAGAATGCGTATCTGGATGAGTATATTTGTAAGTTCTTGACCGAAGGTGTGAGTCAGAAACAAAGAAAACGCTCTTGGGCGGAGCGTTTTCATATCATGCGTGCGCACTTTGGTTTGTTACGAACCCTCTGGGCGCATTTTGTGATTGTTCTGAAGTATCCGTTCTCGATTAAGTACTAAGCCTTAATCATTTTACGTATTTCACATAGTTCGTCTTTGACGCGCAGGAGGATCTCTACTGCTGCTTGCCGTTCATCCGAGCGCTTGGTATTGCTTTTCAGTTCTTTTTGAATCGCTTCAATACGGGTGATCTTCAGTTCATCGCGGATATACTTAATGCGCTTGATGAGTTCCTGATCTCCGCGGGTATAATAGCGATTTCCATGTCCGTCTTTGCGGGGATTTAGCTCCTTGAACTGCTTCTCCCAATAGCGCAGGGTAGAAACCGGAACTCCGGTCTCTTGCTCCGTTTCACGCAGCGAGTAATATATTTTTTCTGTAGGCAACATTCCGTTTTTTATTTACAGATTTTCAGTTTCTTTCCTTCGCGGATGTTATCGGATTTGAGTCCGTTCCAAGCTTTGAGTTGTTTGACCGTACAGTGGAATTTCTTTGCGATGCCTCCTAAGGTATCGCCTTTCTTGATGGTATAGTACGTCACGCCATTCACGCGGTAAGCACCGGAGATTGAGGTCACTTTCGCTAAGTCTATCTCTGCGCGGCGGTTGTTGATGAGGCTGTCGGCTTTGTAAGCAAGGATGGCTTGCTCGTTCTCGATGAAGGGTCCGATCTTATCGGCAGGCAGGCAGAGCGCGTAGTTCGCTCCGCCGGGAAGTATATCCTTCGAGTACTGCGGATTGAGACGACGCAATTCGGCCATGTCAATATGCAGGTTCTCACTAATCTGCATCAAGTGCATGCGGCGGTTCGTTCGGATTGTATCTGTGAGCAGTGTCTTCTCTGCCGGAGCTTTGCATATGCCGTGCTCCTGACCATACGTCATCGCATAGTTGGCGGCAATGAAGATCGGCACGTAGTTCCGCGTCTCGCGGGGCAGGAAGGGGTAGATGGACCAGAAGTCCCGTTTACCTCCGGCACGACGGATGGCTTTATTCACATTGCCGCTACCGCAGTTATAGGCTGCAATGACGAGATTCCAATCGTGGTATACGGCATACATACTGCTTAAGAAACGGCAGGCTGCTTCGGTGGATTTGATAGGATCCATTCGTTCATCCACTAAGGAGTTCACTTCCAAACCGAATAGCTTCGCTGTAGCCGGCATGAACTGCCAAAGACCGGCCGCACCTACATGCGAGCGTGCCATAGGATTAAGAGCCGACTCGATGATAGGCAGGTTCTTCAGTTCATAGGGCAGGTCATAGCGCGCTAATGTCTCTTCGAAGATAGGGAAGTAATACTCGCTCATGCGCATGAGTTTGGCTACCTGTTTGGGGCTGCGTCGCACATACCATAATATAAACGCGCGCACGCGCTCGTTATACGGCATCTCAATCACGCACGGCAGAGCCTGCAGACGGGCTTTATACACCGCGTCGGGCAGGGTAGTGGTGTCGTGGGTGGAGGTGCAGTCCGTGGTATCCAGCCATCTCAGGCTCCACTCCAATGATCGCATCTCAATATCCGTCAGGTCGCTGTCGTTCCACTGGGTGTAGAACGGCGGAATGACAGGCACGATGGTATCGATGATAGCTTCCAAACTATCTAAAGTCTCCGGTACCATGAGGGTATCTGCCACCAGGGTATCTACTACGAGGGAATCTACTGCAATGCTATCGTTGATGCAGTGGGTGTTGAGGCTGTCTGCCACTTCTGCGCGAAGGCTCAAAGCGGCCACTAATCCAATGAATATTGTTAAAATCTTTTTCAAAATTGTATAGCTACTTTTAGTTCAGCAGTCTTTTGCTGCTGCAAATCATAATAAATCTGTGGTTCCAAGTTTAAGCTTAGGTTTGGCGAGATATCGAAGTCAAGCAACTGCGCATCGACGTACGCATCAACGAGCGACAGGGCATACACGACGACGATGGCTAATATCGAATAGTCGCGATAGCGTCGGTAGACGCTTTGCCGGTTTTTAAGTGTATTCATCCAGGTTGACGCTCCCCCTACTTGCGATAGCGTGTAGCCGTCTGGAAGTACAGCGATATAGGTCTTACCGGGATCTTCGCTGACCGTACCGGCTTGGATATCATTGTATAAATCCAGATACGCGCCTTTGTAACCGCTGTAGCGCCCTTGCATCACGCTAATGGCATACCCGCAGCCCATAAAACCTCCGTATACAATAGGCAGTTTCCAATAGGAACCGTTGTATATCTGTCCGGCACCCGGAGCAATAACTCCTAACCAGACAGCCTTACCGGCGTCGGGTTTACGAATGACGATGCTGTCTTGCTGCGCTTGAACTATCAGCGGAAGAAGCATCAGTACTATGATCAGCCAGCGTTTCAACTTATGCGTTCGATGATACGACGTAATTCGTCTTCGTCTTCAAAGGAGATGACTACTTTGTTGTTTTTAATCTTTATCTTCAGTCCGCTATTGAGACTTAATTCCTTGCCCAGAGCAACGTATGGGTTCACTTCGCGTTTCGCCTGCGGGTTCTTGCTGAGGCGGTCTTCCTGCGCTAATGCTTCCACTTTGCGTACGGACAGACCATCGCGTAAGATACGTTGGTAAAGGGCTAACTGACGCTCGGGACTCGGTGTGCCCAAAATTGCACGGGCGTGCCCCATCTCAATCAGACGATCTTTGATACCTACTTGTATCTCTGCCGGTAACTTCAGCAGACGCAGGTAGTTGGCTACCGTAGCGCGTTTCTTTCCTACGCGCTCTGCCATTCGCTCTTGTGTCAGATTATAATCGTCCATCAGGCGTTGGTACGCCAAGGCGATTTCTATGGCATCCAAGTCTTCACGCTGGATATTCTCGATCAGCGCCCATTCCATCACTTGCTCATCTTTAGCCGTGCGGATATACGCAGGGATGCGCTCCAAGCCGGCTAACTTACTGGCGCGGAAACGACGTTCTCCGGCGATGATCATGTATGTTCCGTCTCCATTGTCGCGCAGGGTGATAGGCGAAATAACGCCGTGTTCGCGAATCGAATCGGCTAACTCTTGCATTGCTTCTTCATCAAACGAACGACGGGGCTGATCGGGATTCGCAACGATCTTTGCTAACTCGATCTCGGAAATGGAACTGCTTCCATTCGTATCTACATGCGAGGTGTCAATTAATGCATCCAGACCTCGTCCTAATCCAGTTTTCTTCATTTCTATCGTTTCGTATTTCTATTGATCACTTCTTTTGCTAAAGCGGTGTAGTTCTGTGCGCCTTTCGAATGCGGGTCATACTCCAATACGGATACACCGTGAGAGGGAGCTTCGCTCAGACGCACATTGCGGGCGATGACGGTATTGAACACCAAGTCTCCGAAATGACGTTTCACTTCCTCATAAACCTGATTGCTGAGGCGCAGACGATTATCGTACATGGTCAACAGGAAACCTTCGATCTTCAGGTCGGGGTTCAATTTCGACTTGATGATCTTGATGGTGTTGAGCAGTTTGGCGATGCCCTCGAGGGCAAAGAACTCGCACTGCACAGGGATGATGACGCTATCGCTGGCAGTCAAAGCATTGATCGTGATGAGGCCTAAAGACGGGCTGCAGTCAATGAGGATGTAGTCGTACTCATCGCGCACTTGAACCAGGATATTTTTGAGCAACTGCTCACGATGTTCCATGTTGAGCATCTCAATTTCTGCGCCTACCAAGTCAATATGACTCGGGATGAGGCTTAGGTTCTCCATACCGGTATGTATGATCGCCGAATGCGGATCAATGCCATTCACCAGACATTCATAGATGGTACTGGTCAACTCGCGAATCTCAATTCCTAAGCCCGACGAGGTGTTTGCCTGCGGGTCGGCGTCAATGAGCAACACCCTCTTGCCTAACGTGGCTAAGGCGGCCGCTAAGTTGATAGAGGTCGTCGTCTTACCTACGCCTCCTTTTTGGTTTGCTAATGAAATAATTTTACTCATATCTGTTTTATTATCGTTTCTGCTTCTATTTGCCGGCAGGCATAGTTGCCGTATCGGCAGTGATTGGTACCATGGCAGGTGCACGGGCGGCATCGTAAGTCATGGCGCTGGATGATGTCTTCCCGGTGCTGTTTCCAACCCATAAAGCCAATGATGGGGTGGGTGGCACACCAGACACTGATGGCTCGAAGTCCTACCAGGCTCGATAAGTGCTGGTTTGCGCTGTCCATACATATCATCACATCCAAGTGGCGCATCAGTTCCAGTTCCTGCTCTAACTGCAGGCGTCCGGCAACACTCTCTGTCCGCGGGAAGACGCTCGCCCATTGGCGAAGCATCTCCGTCTCTATCACTCCTGCGCCGAAGAGGAAGATACGCGTGTGTTCGTCTTTCGACAAATTCTCAATGATGTCTTTGGTCACGCGGTAGGGCAACATGTTCGATCGTGATTTGGCAAAAGGCGCCAGACCAATCCATCGTTCGTCTTTTTCTTTTTTGCCGACGAGTTGTTGCACTTTCTTGGCGGCAGTCTTGTTGACAGGCAGGGCTGTGAACTCTTCGTCGGTTTGTAGGCCTGCGCGACGGAAGGTATCTTCGTAGCGCTCGAACTCCGATGGCAGGGGGTGCTTGGTGCCTATTCCCCATACTGTTATCAGGTGCTTTCGGGTTCGCCCGTAATGTACTCGCGTCACACGTTTTCCGCTTAGTTTCATCAATGTCCCAAATACGCGAGTGCGGAGCACGGACTGCAGGTCTATTACCGCATCCACTTTATTTCGCCATTCTCGCCAGAAATCCCATACTCCCTTCCAGTCCAAATGATTGTCCACTTCTGCAAATTCGACATTCTCAAACGAATCGAACATCGCGCGGAGGTTCTTCTTGCTCGCGATGACAAACCGGTCGTTCGGATAGCGACGACTCAGCGAAGCAATAACAGGAACCGTCATTGCCACATTACCGATCGTAGCCAAACGAATAATTAAGTAGGTCATCTTAGCGGTATTTTGGTTTTCGTTTAAATTTCCACATATAGGCCAGATTGATACTCAGATCCATCGGGCTGGCCATATTAAAATAGTCTGTTACAGAGGTACCGTACACACCTCCGAAGGAGTAGTCAAAGCGAATCTCCAATTGGTATATGCCGGCTTTTTTGGTTTGGAAGTAGAGTCCTGTTCCGGCAGCAATACCCCAGTCAAAGCGATGGTCGATGAGTTCGTATTCCGGAGAGGCATTACCGTTTACTAAGACGCCTTTGTTTCCTTCATCCTTTACGCAAAAACCAATCTGCGGACCGAGGTTCAAGAACCATCGGCAAAGTTCGCTACCGAAGTTCAGGTGCATGAAAATCGGCAGTTCTATATAATGCAAACTGCGATTATATCGGCCCTCATCACTCTTCTCTGCCCATCCGCGATGGAGATAGTTCAATTCCATCTGGAAACCGCAGTATTTATGGCCGGCATAGCGGAAGACAAATCCTCCATTCCCGCCCAGCACGCAGGCATCGGTGATAGGAGACATATTGCCTACCGACGGACGGTACATCACTGTACCAGCCGTCACACCGCCGTGCACACCGAAACAGAACTCCTTCTCTTTTAACCGCGGTTGCGCCAAAGAAGGAAGAAACTGGAAACAGAAAAGAGCCAGGACGATAAGCCCCAATCCTCTTCCGAATATGTCTCTTGTTGCCTTCACCGATTGTTAATTTACATTCTTTACTACCACTTCCGTGCAGCCATTTTGCCATCCTCCTTCACCAATCTGTTTCCAGCAGATAGAGGACTGAAGGCCGTGAATCTCTTTTTCACCATGCAACCAAGCTACCAGCGCTTGCATCAGATCATAACCCAATAAGTCGTAGCGAGGCATTTCGCAAACATGGTCGTTCACATAGAACTCCTCCCACAGCGCATCGTACCCTTCGCGTCCTTCCTCATTGGTGAAGACGGTGGTATAGAGCTGCGGCAGGTTGATGGGCTCTTTCTGCCAGGAGTATTGACTGATGATGCGTACGCGATAGCCCTCATCGCGAAGTCTTTGAAGATGAGGCAATAACTGACGAATGTGTTGGTATCTATCGCTATGCAGGATAAAGATATTTTCCCGATCGGTATCGAGCGCATAGGCGCAAGAGTCGTTGAGTAAGTCGCCTAAGGGGAGGTTGGTGTATTGCAATTCATGTGCCAGCAGTTGCTTGCGCATCACACGAGTGGACGTGGCTAATTCTGCTTCATGAACGTCGATAGCGACGCAATGGATATCATCCGAACGTTCTGCAATCCAGCTGCAGAGACTATCCACTTCCTGTTTGTCCGTGGAGTTGAACTGCAGCACTTGGGGACGATTCTCCAATCGGATATCATCGCTGAACGGCAGCAAAAGCGGTACATTGTGTGTATCACACCACTCGGCCATCAGTTCAATTTGAATCGGGTAGACGAGACCTAACACACCGCGTACGGCATCTAACTCCGTGCTGTCGCATAATGCGCGCACGCGCAATTCGCTGCGCTCTGTGTCATATACGCGCAAACGGTACAGCGTGCTGTCGTTTTGCAGGTCTCGCAGCGCCAATAACGCACCTTGATAGAATTCTAACATTCTATCCGCATTTCCACTGCGCTTGGTCTGCTGGCTCTCAAAGGGCAATAACAAGGCCAGTTCTATGATTTCACGGGTATCTGCAATGGAATCTACTACAGCGATCGTGTCCTCCTCTATTACAGCGACCGTATCTTTCGGCTCGATTACAACAACCGGGTCAACTGCCATCATTGTATCTCTTGCCAAACGTTTCTCCCAGCGCTCCAGACGAGGGTCAATGGGTTCTTTTATCGGACGCTCGGCATGCTGCTTTACGACCGGTCGCTTGGTAGGAATGAGCAATTCCTCGTCATAGCGAACACCGCGTTCTTTCAGTTGCGGGTTCAGACGAATGATCTCTGCTTGAGATACACCGAAGTTCACGCCGATGCGGTACAAACCGATACTACGTTCTACGCGATATCGATACACCTCCTCTCCGTTCACTGTATCTAAAGGATAATTCAACAGTTCTTGCGCTGTTGCGGGAACGAGGAATAGGAAACAAAGAGCAAGGATAAAGAAGCCTCTAAACCCTAATCGCTCTACGCTAAACTTTTTTACTTGCATATTTTCGTTTTCTAATAATCCAAATTACTCCTCCTAAGAGGGCCAAGATAGCTATCGGACTTATTGTGCTGATAGCTTGTACGCGGGCGCGTTCGTCATGTGCACGCTTGTCGTTGAGCAGTCGCAAGGCGACGGTCTTCTCGCGCAGCTGAATGAGTCCCTCGCTGTCTGTTAACCATAACAATACATTCGCTATAAAATCGCGGTTGCTGAACTGAATCTGATTATATCGGTCATAACCCATGGGTAGCACTTGGTTTCGTTCTACCTCATTCATGATGATGCTACCGCTCCCAACTACTACTTGACGAGTGGCTACACTCTGTTTGCGAATAGGTTCATCGCTTACAATGCTATCGGGCATCATACGATGGGCGAAAGCGCTGTTGAAAGTTCCTTCCAAGGATACGGCTACCGGAACGTACTGATAGCGGAAAGCCTCTAAGTCCGGTTGTAAATCATTCAGATTCACTTCGCCCGGCGTAGCAGTAACACGTGTGGCTGTACTTGTCGCCAATAGTACCCGTTTGTCAATGCCATCTTCTCCTCCCACTGCGTCTATCGGGCTGACGAATGTACTCATCACTTGTCCCGTGTTGCGGGTGATAGGGCTGCTGTTGCTTGTGAGCAGCAAAGGAGCGTAAGTCCAAGGGATGGGTTGCAGGTTCGGTGTCTGCGGGTCCTCGGAAACGTTGACCGGAATGGTCATACATTGGAGGTCTTGCACTAAGGCGGGGTTGATCCGTATCCCGTAACGGAAGAGCATGTCGGTGATACCTAAGTCCAGTGGGATGATGGGCGTGAAACCGTCGCTTTGCAGCACATCGTTGCTGAATCGTACGCCGTTGACTACCCAAAGAACCGTGCCTCCTCGCATGATATACTGGTCGATGATAAAGCGTTCAATATCGCTGAAGGCCGTCTGCGGATTAGCAATGATGATTGCCTTATAACCATCCAGAAGATGCACGTCGACGCCTTGTTCGGGTATGATGATGGCTCCTCGATCGACATAGAAATATTGACTTAGCGTCTGCTCCAGGTCCCAGACGTATCGTTCGTCCGGTTCGCCATGACCTTCTATGATCGCGATGCGTGGAAGTTCCGTCTGTTGCAAGCGATGCAACGCTTCAGCGAACGCGTATTCCAACTGCTCGATACTATTGTTCAGATTCTCCTCGCCGCTGAGGCCGCGGGTGTTCTTGAGTAGCGTTACTACCGCTCCTCGGCCTTTGTATGAGATCAGTGCGTAGGGGTAAATAGTGGTCTGAGCTGTCTTGCCGTTTTGCTCCCGCTCGTGAATTACAATAGGTCGCAGACCCAGAGAATCTTGCAACTCAGTCCCCTCCTTTGAGGGGAGGGTTAGGGAGAGGTCTGCATAGACGCTCATCTCATCCATCAGTTCTTCCGTCGCTTTTTTTAGACGCGTGAACCCGGCATTGAGGTCGCCGTCGAGCAGGAGCGTAACCTCGATAGGTGCATCGGTCTGCTTGAGCAAGGTCTTCGTTGCTTCACTCAGACTATAATGGCGGTCATCCGTCAGGTCCCATCGAACCCGCCGGATGTGGCTTAGGGCCAGAAGTGCTCCACACAGCCCCAGAACTAATATGGCTTTCCAATAGCCTTTCACCGATTATTTTTTAATACGCTGCCAAACAGCATCTTTGATCTCTACCGGATATTTCTCGCGCAAGCGCTTGATCCATTCCGCCTCGAGGAAATCTTGATAGTCGGTCGTTACTTTACCCTTCTCGTCATTCCAAGCCTCCGGTGCTTTCAGTTTCTTACCAACGCATTCTACGATCGGCAATGCCTCATTGGGCGTAAACTCTGCATTCTTCGCTTTGAAACCGTATTTATCTACGGCGCTGTTCTTGCCCAGTTCCCACAGGCCGTGCTGAACTTTAACGTAGGTCACGCTGTCGCAGTTGATACGTTGTGCGATATAACTTTGAATAGAGTCGGGGTTGGCACTCTGAATGATGGCTTTGGCAGCCTTCAGACTACTCTTGTCTTTTGCCTGAATCAGATATCCTTTATAGTGCGGTTTTTCCCAGGTGTATTTCTTCTTGTTGGCTTTGAAGAAGTTCTCCAGACCGGCAGTGTCTTTAGCGGCTTTGTCCCAAACTTCGCGGAGCGATACTTCGAACAACAGGATACCGTCGTGATATTCCTGAACGAGGTTTCTCAGTTCCGGATACTTCGACTCCAGGTGCGCGTCTGCATAGGCTTTTACAGCCGCATCATTCATCGTCTCCGGGAGTTTATACTCGGCGCGTGTCTTGCGAATGAAACTCTTTTCTACTTCTTGCGAGCGCTCGTCGCGCATCACTTGGCGCTGGATCTGCGAACGCATAGAGTCCAAAGGTTGAATGCCGCGCTCGTCCTCTTTATAGATGATATGCCATCCGTATTGGGAACGAATGGGCTTGCTGATTTCTCCGGGTTGGATGCTGAAAGCGGCGTCTTCGAAGGGCTTCACCATCATACCGAGGCCGAACCAGCCTAAGTCACCTCCGCGTACACTGCTACCGCGATCTTCCGACTCCGTCTTTGCTACTTCAGCGAAGTTTTCCGGAGTAACAACGCTTGCTATGAGCTCGATTTCTGCCAGTTTTGCGGCATCAAGGCTATCGAGATTGCTGTCTCCACGCGGTACCATCTTCATGATATGACGTGCTTTGACCTCTTTATGGTCTTGCTCCTCTTCCACTTTCACGATATGCCAGCCGTATTGGGTGCGGAAAGGCTTGCTGATCTCGCCCACTTCGGTGCCATATACTGCTTCTTCTAAAGCATATACATAGCGGAACGGAGTGATCCAGCCCAGTTCACCGCCGGTCTCTTGTACGTTGGGATCGGTGCTTAATTCGCGTGCTACCTTATCAAAAGCCTCTACCGGCAGACGTTTCTCGATGGTTTTCCATTTTCCTTTTACTTTTTTCTTCTCCACTTTCAGTTGACCGATGGTCACGCGCTCATAGGCTTCGTTTATCTTCGCCAATGCATCAGCCTGCGCAGCGCTATCGGCATTAGCCGGACATTGGATGGCGATATGTGCCGCACGGCGATCCTTAGCAATACGTGCCCAACTCAGCGCGATGATACTATCCATCGCAGCGTCGTCCTGCATGTATTTGGGAGTAGCTTGTGCGCGATAGCCTTTCAGTTCTTTCTTGAATGCTTCAGTGGTGTCGATGCCTTGCGCTTCGGCTTCTGCCACCTTCAGTTTGAAGTTGATGAACATCTCCAGATACTCATCCATTGTCTTCGGGTCTAAAGCACCGGCCTGATTGTTCTTCTCGTAGATGTACAAGAACTCGCCGGCGCTCACCGGCTTGCCATTAATTGTCATCAAGGTCTCGTCCGAGCCTTGCGCAGCAGCTGTCAAAAAGCTCACAGCGGCTACTAAAAAAAGAATACTTTTTTTCATTGTGATATTTGGTTATTTCGTTAATTGACCACAAATAGCGTGCAAAAGTACTACTTTTTTTTGAATTATGCAAATAAAAAGCAATTTTTTTTTTATTGACTGGTACCCCTCGGAGGGGGTGCACATTAGGTAATGCCTCTTACTTGAGTCTTACTTAGGTCCTCCTTTCCTCTTACAAAAGGTACGATCAGTTAGCTTTAAAAAACCGCACTAACGGTGCGGCTTTGAGTGGTTATTTCTTAATATATTTTGGGAAGGTTTTTTCGAAGAGTTGTACGGCCTGGTTGAGCGAGCCGAAAAGTTCTCCTCCCGAGGCGTTGGCGTGTCCACCGCCATGGAAGACTTCCGAGGCCCAGACGTTAACGGGTCTGTCTCCTTGTGATCGGAAAGAGATTCGGATTCGGGGTTTGGGTGTGCCGGGTTTAGGGCGTTCTTCGCGCATGAAGACGGAGTAGTAGACGTCGCTGATTTGCAGGGGCATGTTCACCAATCCTTCCGTGTCGCCGACTTGGTAATGATATTGATCCAATTCGTCTGCCGAGAGGGTGATGAGCGAGAGGTGATACTCCGGATAGATACGCATTTTGCGATATAAAGCATAACCCGTAAGTCTCACTCTATCAGTCGAATACTGATTAAAGACAGCGTTGTATATAAAGTCTTTGTCAATTCCTGCGCGGACGAGTTCGGCGATGATTTCGTATAGTTCGCAGCTGTTGGAATTGAAGGCAAAATTACCTGTATCGGTCATGAGGCCGGTATATATCGCAGTGGCGATTTCTTTGGATAGCGGCGATTGGTTTTCGAGGATTTGGGTGATGAATCGATAGACGATTTCGCAGGAGGATGTAGCCTCGGGGAAAGAGAATACGATGTTCGCGAAATCAGTAGGGTGAAGGTGGTGGTCAATGAGGATTTTTGGGGCATTATTCGCCATGAGTCGTTCGCCTATCGGTCCGATTCTCTTGGGATCGTTGTAGTCGGTGCAGAGTAAGAGATCCGCTTGGTTGATTAGGGTTTCGCAGGCCTTCGCATCTTTCTCGTAGATATGGATTTTTTCCGCGTCCGGCATCCAGTTAAAGAACGCAGGGAAAGCGTTGGGGACTACCACTTGGACGGATTGAGAATGGTCCGTTGCGGGTAGATTTTTCAGCCAATGATATAGCGCGAGCGCGGATCCCATCGCATCGCCGTCTGGCGCCATGTGGGTGGTAATAACTATATGTTTCGCCTGCGCGATATATTCATGCGCTTGAGCGAGTTGTTCGAAGGGCAGTTCGATCTTCATATCTCATCAAATTAGGGTGCAAATTTACTACATTTTCTTCAATTGTGCAAGAAAAAGTAAAAAATTTTGCATTTTTTTATAAAAAAATTTGTCTATGTAAAAAAAAAGCAGTACCTTTGCACGCTTTTTCGTGTAAATATGCGGAAAAATGCTTGGATTTTGAAAAATAAATAAAAATATATACTACAATGTCAAAGATTTGTCAAATTACAGGCAAGAAAGCCATGGG
>JAEDNI010000012.1 GCA_016302585.1 Paludibacteraceae bacterium
CAAATACAACCGACATATTTATATCGCTCTGCTATCCATTATCACGCTGTGTCTGCTTTGCGATTATATCCCTGCGCTCCGTTTCCTTTCGACGTGGGTCACTCCACCCGTGGTGCTGTTTATTGGCTTAGTCTTTGCCCTGCTTTGCGGACAAGCCTACCCCACATTCAATAAGAACATATCCAAGAAACTCCTCCAATACTCCGTCATCGGTTTGGGCTTTGGAATGAACCTTCAAGCCTCACTCGCATCCGGTAAGGAAGGCATGTTATTTACGATTATATCAGTCATAGGCACCTTGCTTATAGGTATGTTTATTGGCTGCAAAGTATTGAAACTCAACCGCAACACATCCTACCTTATTAGTTCGGGCACAGCCATCTGCGGCGGTAGTGCCATCGCTGCGGTAGGACCAATTATCAAGGCCAAGGACACCGATATGTCCATGGCATTAGCTACAGTGTTTATCCTCAATGCTATAGGTCTTTTCCTTTTTCCCGCTTTGGGTCATTGGTTGGGACTAAGCCAACAAGAGTTCGGCACCTGGGCGGCTATTGCTATCCATGATACGAGTTCGGTAGTGGGAGCAGGAGCGGCTTATGGCGAAGAAGCCCTGCAAGTGGCTACCACCATCAAGCTCACTCGTGCCTTGTGGATCATCCCATTAGCATTGGTTACCTCGGTCATTTTCCGCAGCGACGGCAAGAAGATTACTATCCCATGGTTTATCTTGTTCTTTATCGTCGCTATGCTCATCAACACCTACCTTCTCGCAGACTATCCCGAAGTAGGTAAGTTCATTGCAGATATTGCACGCAAAGGACTCATTATCACCATGTTCTTTATCGGCGCCTCCCTATCCGTAGATGTCATCAAATCCGTAGGTATCCGCCCCTTGCTGCAAGGTATCCTGCTATGGATCATCATCAGCGCCGCCAGTCTTGCATATATCCTACTCAAGTAAAAACGCATAACTGCCATAACATCATGAAACACTTTTCTATCCTACTTTGCCTAATGAGTTTTGTGGGCTGCAAGGCAGCTGACTTCCGCTCGGTGGATGCAGAGACTTTTGCGCAGGTCATTGAAGATACCACCGTCGTTCGCTTGGATGTCAGAACAGCCAACGAATATACGCAAGGACATATCCCTAACGCGCTACTCATTGATGTAACGCAAGCCGACTTTATGCAGAAAGCAGAGCAACTGCTTCCAAAAGACAAAACCATTGCGCTCTACTGCCGTTCAGGCAGGAGAAGCAAAAAGGCCGCCATGCAACTCGCCCAACACGGCTACCAAGTCGTAGAACTCAACACGGGCTTCAACTCCTGGAAAGGCGAAGTAGAACAATAATAAGCAACAAAAAAGTTGCACGTGTCTGGCTAAATCGATATGAAAAAAGCGGTTATTTTATTTTTAGCAATCGGGTGTTTGTTGAGTTGCAACAAACCCTCGCGATTGGAGGCTTATCGCGCGCAGAAGCACGAGAAAGACTCCATTGGTTTGTTCGATCAGGAACGTACCTTAAGCTACTATCAGAAGCAGTTAGACGCCCTGTTACCCGTGTCGGATAGTCTGATTGCGCTCTTTAGTTATGAGAAAAACGAGAAATATCAGGACCACGGGTACTACGTCATCCGGAACAACCGGCTCAAGAACCCGAATTATGACCTGAGAGTCATGGTGCGCGATGACGGACAGGATCTGATCGTGTATAAAGAAGGCAAACGACTGAGCGACCAACAGTTGGCAGACTTGCGCATCAAAGGAAATGAAGCATTAGAACGGGCAGACCATTTACAGATTGTCATCTCCGATGTGAACGAATTGGAAAAACGTATTCGTAAAACGAACTTGGAAGTGCAAAAATACCTAAAACGCCTGCAGAAAAATTAAAAAATCAAAATTACGATTTAAAAATTTGCATATATGCAATTTTTTCCGTACCTTTGCGCGCTAATTAATTCATACGCATCATGAGTGAAACGAAATACGAGAGTAAGATTACTTCTGCGCCTTGTTCCGCGCAACAGATTTATCGGGTAATGAGCAACCTGCAGAATCTGGAGCGGGTGCGCGATATGATTCCTAAAGATAAGATTCAGGAAATGGAGATTGAGCCGGACCGCGTTCGCATTAAAGTGGACGGTTTGGCCCAGAAAATCACGATTGCTATCGTCGACCGGATTGAGAACGACACGGTGAAGTTCGGAGCGGAAGGTATTCCGATGGATGCCAATTTCTGGATTCAACTCAAAGAGTTGGCGCCCAATGATACGCGTATCAAACTGACCGTAAAGGCCGATATCCCGATGATGTTTAAGATGATGATCGGTAAGAAGTTGCAAGACGGGCTGGACCAAGCAGCGGATATGTTGGCGCAGTTCCCCTATAGCCAGTGGCAATAACTCGCTGAACACTGAATACTGAATACTGAATACTGAATACTTCATATGAAAAGACCAAGAATACACAGAGAAGGGCGCGGCTTGATTGTCAGCACGGTGCTGCTGCTCTTTATGATTAATGTGCCTATGTACATTTATTTCCCGCATTGGGCGTTCGCTGTCACATTGGCGCTGACTGCCTTGTTGCTGGTGTTCGTTACCTATTTCTTCCGCAACCCCGTTCGCGTGCTCGAGATCGATGATCCGAATTTCCTTATCGCTCCTGCGGACGGACGTGTGGTAGTAGTAGAACCAACCGAGGAGAACGAGTATTTCCATGAGAAGAAACTCCAAGTCTCCATTTTCATGTCCCCGTTTAATGTGCATGCCAACTGGTATCCGATTGAGGGAACGGTTTTGGTAAGCGAGCATCAGAAAGGACATCATAAAGGAGCATGGTTGCCGAAGTCGAGTACGGAGAATGAACGTTCGCTCGTAGTGATTGAGACACCGTCCAAAGTGCAGATCGCGGTTCGGCAGATTGCCGGTGCTATGGCACGGCGTATTGTCACCTATGCCAAACCCGGACATGTTGCGCACCGTAACACCCACCTCGGCTTCATCAAACTCGGGTCGCGTGTCGATATGTACTTACCTCTCGACACGGAGATGTTCGTTCAAGTAGGTGAGCACGTCAAGGGCAATGAGACCATCCTCGGACGTTTGGCCGATGTAAAGGCACCGAAACCCGCAAAAGCGCAGAAGGAGAAAGCTCCGAAACCCGCCAAGGCCGCCAAGGAGAAAGCTCCGAAGACAAAAAAAACAAAGAAAAGAAAGTTTAACCCTTAAAATACCAACTGTATGAATTTTGAAGAATTATTCGCGCAGTACCCCTGCCCGTTTACCGATGAGCAAGTGAAAGCTCAAGTAGCTGACATCGAAGCAAAGCATTTTGCGGAGAATAATAACGTCGAGGTGTGGAAAGAATGTCTTCACCAAATCGACTATACCACCCTCAGCGCCGACGATACGATCGCCAAAGTAGAGAAGATGGCGAACGCTGTCAATACCTTCGAGGAGAAATTCCCGGGTATACCCAACGTAGCTGCTATCTGCGTTTATCCCGCTATGGCGGAATACGTTCGCAAAGCGCTCAAAGATCCGAAGTTCAACATCGCTTGTGTCAGCGGCGGCTTCCCTGCTTCGCAGACCTTCCTGGAGGTCAAGGTCGCAGAGACCGCTATGGCTCTCAAAGCCGGAGCTACTGAGATCGACATCGTGCTTTCCGTAGGTAAGTTCCTGGAGGGCAACTATCAGGAGTGCTTCGACGAAATAAGCGAACTCAAAGCCGTTTGCGGAGACAAGCACCTCAAAGTCATTCTCGAGACCGGAATGCTCAACACGGCGGAGAATATCTGGAAAGCTTCGATCCTCTCCATGGCTGCCGGTTGCGACTTCATCAAGACCTCTACCGGTAAGATCGCTGTCAACGCTACGCCGGAAGCTACGTTCGTGATGTGCCACGCAATCAAGGCTTGGAAAGAGAAAACCGGTATCAAGATGGGTTACAAACCTGCCGGAGGTGTTTCCACTACCGACGAGGCAGTTCAGCACTTCACGCTCGTGAAAGAGATCCTCGGCGAAGAGTGGCTCAACAACGAGTGGTTCCGCTTCGGCGCTTCCCGCCTCGCGAACAACCTCCTTTCCTCGATCGTAGGTAAAGAAACCAAACATTTCTAATGTAATAATCGTTCTTTCGCATGAAAGATAAGAATAGAATTCTTTCTAAAAGATTTTTTTCGGACAATGTAGCGGAGCTCGTAGTTGAAGCTCCGCTTATTGCCCGTAGCCGTAGAGCCGGCCATTTTGTCATCATCCGTGTTGATGCACAGTCAGAACGTGTTCCGTTGACCATTGCCGGCGCGGATGTTGAAAAAGGTACTATCACTCTGGTGGTACAGCGTATCGGTGTTTCCACGCATAAACTGCTGGCGATGGAACCCGGTGAGTGCTTACATGACATCGTCGGACCGCTCGGTCGCGCAACACGTATCGAGAAATACGGAACGGTCGTTTGTGCCTGCGGTGGTGTAGGCGCTGCGCCGATGCTGCCGATCGCCGAAGCACTCAAGAAAGCCGGAAACAAAGTCATTACTGTCCTCGCCGCGCGTAACAAAGACCTCATCATTCTGAAAGAGGAACTCGCGCAGTGGTCCGATGAACTTATCATCATGACTGACGATGGCTCTATGGGCAAACAAGGCGTCGTGACCGTAGGTGTCGAAGAAGTGATCAACCGCGAGCCGGTAAACAAATGCATCACTATCGGTCCGGCAATCATGATGAAGTTCGTCGCCCTGACAACTGCCAAATACAATATCCCGACGGAAGCATCCCTTAACACCATCATGGTCGATGGAACCGGAATGTGCGGCGCGTGCCGTGTAACCGTAGGTGGCAAAACCAAGTTCGTCTGCGTTGATGGACCGGAGTTCGATGCGCATGCCGTCAACTGGGATGAGATGCTCAGCCGAATGAAGTCATACAAAGCCGAAGAAACCGAGGCTCTTGCGGCCTATCAAGCAGGCAACTACGACTCAAACACGGCAACGACACGGCAACAACACGGCAACAACACGGCAACGGTGACTGAGGTTATTGAGGTCTCCCCCTTCGAAGGAAAACCAAAAGACCGCGTAGCGATACCCCGTGTACAAATGCCGGAGTTGCGTCCGGAAGTGCGCGTAAAATCGCTCCACGAGGAAGTCAACCAAGGTCTGACCTTCGAACAGGCAATCACCGAATCCCATCGTTGTCTCAACTGCAAGAATCCGACTTGTGTGCAGGGTTGTCCGGTGAATATCAATATCCCGGGTTTCATCAAGACGCTGGAGAAAGGCGACATCCTCGGTGCGGCAGCCATCATCAAAGAGAGTTCTTCTCTGCCCGCCGTATGTGGTCGTGTTTGCCCGCAAGAGAAACAATGCGAGAGTCAATGTATTCATCTCAAAATGGGTCACCCTGCAGTAGCCATCGGCTACCTCGAGCGCTTCTGCGCGGATTACGCAAATGCGCAAACAAACCTCACCCCAACCCTCTCCTCAAGAGAGGGGGCTTCTCCCTTGAGGGGAGACGGGAGTGGGGTTTCTAAAATAGCCGTCGTAGGTAGTGGTCCTGCCGGTCTGACCTTTGCCGGAGATGCGGCCAAATACGGCTACGAAGTACATGTCTTCGAAGCACTGCACGAGATCGGCGGTGTACTCAAATATGGTATTCCGGAGTTCCGTCTCCCGAATAGCATTGTGGATACAGAAATAGATGGCCTTCGTGCGTTAGGCGTGCAGTTCCATACAGATACGATTATCGGAAAGACCATCTCTGTCAAGGAACTCGAGGAGCAGGGATTCAAGGGTATCTTCGTCGGTTCAGGAGCCGGTCTTCCGCGCTTTATGAATATCCCGGGTGAGAACCTCAACGGTGTGCTCTCCTGCAACGAATATCTCACCCGTGTCAACCTCATGGACGCTTCGAACCCTGCAACCGATACTCCGTTGCTCTATGGCAAGAACGTAGCCGTTATCGGTGGTGGTAACACCGCGATGGATGCCGTGCGTACCGCCAAACGTCTCGGCGCAGAGCGTGCGATGATCGTTTATCGTCGTTCGGAAGAAGAGATGCCGGCGCGTGTGGAAGAAGTACACCACGCTAAACAGGAAGGAATAGAATTCCTCACACTTCATAATCCGATTGAGTATCATGCGGACGAGAACGGTCGAGTGAACGAGGCCGTGCTTCAGGTGATGGAGCTTGGTGAGCCCGATGAATCGGGTCGTCGCAGCCCGATGCCGGTAGAAGGCAAGACTATCACCATTCCGGTGGACCTCGTCATCGTAGCAGTAGGTGTTTCACCTAACCCGCTTATCCCGTCGTCCGTCGAAGGACTCGAGATCAGTAAGAAAGGAACGATCGTCGTGAACGAAGGTATGCAATCCGCCATCCCGACCCTCTTCGCCGGAGGAGATATAGTCCGCGGTGGCGCTACCGTCATCCTCGCGATGTCGGATGGTCGCAAAGCCGCCAAAGCAATGCACGAGTATCTGAGTAAATGAGTATCCTTTCGCTCATATTATCCATCAATATCCTGTTGACCCATCCGATCACAGGACAAGCCAACATGTCCGTCTATGTACAGAACCTCAACACAGGCGAAGTGATAGATAGTTATCGGGAGGAACATGTAGTGCCACCGGCGTCAGTGATGAAGTTACTGACGACCGGTGCTGCACTCGAGATCATGGGGCCCGGTTTTCGTTTCCCTACCATTCTCGAATACACCGGCTCCATCCAAAACGGAGTACTGAATGGTGATCTGTATATCCGCGGAGGATGTGACCCTTCATTAGGATGGCAAGGAAAGAATGGTTTTCTCACGCAATGGGTGAAAGCTGTTCGGGCGGCAGGCATACAACGCATCAACGGCGCTGTCATTGCCGACATGACGATGTTAGACGGTGAAGCGCAGAATCCGAACTGGCTCTGTGAGGATGCCGGTAACTATTACGCACCGGGGATCTTCGCCCTCAATTACTATGGTAACACGATGAACATCGTGCTGCAAAGCGGAGTTCCGGGAAGCGTAGCTACGGTAGTAAAGACCGAACCCAAAGTGCCGGATATCCGGTTCATCAACCGCATCCGATGCGATAAGATCACCTACGACGGAGCTTTCGTGAGCGGTTTACCGTACAGCAACGAACGCTACCTCACCGGTGCGGTACCTTCTAACTTAGGTACCTTCGGTGTCAAAGGCGACCTGCCTAATCCCGGTCTGCTCTTAGCCCGTCATTTCACAACACGACTGCGAGAAGCGGGGATAGAAGTGAAGAAAGAACCGCGGTATGAACCCGACTATTTCCCCATGCAGTTACCGCGTCAGGAGATATATACGCACTACTCCGAACCCCTTTCGGAACTGCTTAAAGAGACCAACATGAATAGCAACAACCTCTATGCCGAGGCGCTGTTCCGTTATTTAGGTGCCCGTTATACCTTGCCGGGTACGATTCATAACAGCCAGGATTTGCTCAAAGACTATTGGCGCCGCAGAGGAGTGACGATACAAAACGCGATCATCAAAGACGGTTGTGGACTGGCGCCTCAAGATGCCGTTAGCGCTAAGGCCTTCGTGCAACTGCTGACGATCATGTATCGCAGTTCGAATGCGGATGCATGGATAGCTTCGCTCCCTGTAAGCGGTCAGTCCGGCACGCTCAAGAGCCTCTGTCCCAACACGGCCTTGGAGGGACGTATTCACGCCAAGAGCGGAACGATAGCCGGAACGAAGAACTTCGCCGGATATATTGATGCGCCGAATGGAGACACTTGGGTATTCGCTATCCTCATCAACTCCGCACCGGGGAAAGCACGAAACATACAAACCGTCATTCAGCAATACCTGCTCGATGTATATAAGCAGCACCAATAGTACCAACACGCTCATGCGCGAGTTGCTGGCAAAAGGGGAGTGGCCGGAAGAGGAACAGTTTCTGTATGCCGGCTACCAGACTGCCGGTCGCGGACAGACAGGAAACGGATGGGAAAGCGAACCCGATAAAAACTTGATCTGTTCGATCTTGCTACCTAATAAAAATCTATATTTCCTGAATATAGCAGTTAGCGTAGCCATCATACGACTAATAGGTGAACCCTTTACCATTAAATGGCCAAACGACATCTATTACCGAGACAAGAAATTGGCGGGCATTTTATTGGAGAACGCCATCGTGGGTTCTATAGTCAAATACTCAATCGCCGGTGTCGGACTGAACGTGAATCAGACGAAGTTTACATCCGATGCACCCAATCCTGTTTCGCTGAAACAGATCACCGGCAAAACGTACGATATAGACCAACTCATGAAGGATCTTTTCGAAGAGGTGAAGGCCGTACTGAATGAGCCAGAAGAGCGTATCTGGTCCAACTACAAAGACCATCTCTATCGCCGAGAAGGATGGTATGCGTACGAAGATCAAAATGGGCGTTTTGAAGCCCGCATCATAGACGTCTTGCCGACAGGTGAGATCGTCCTAAAAGACAAACAAGGGAATGAACGAATATACCACTTCAAGCAGATACGCTACGTGTTGTAGCAACGATATATTCATTGTTAATTATTAATTATTCATTATATGCAATCTATCATCATCACCGGTGGAGCCGGATTTATCGGAAGTCACGTAGTGCGCTTGTTCGTGAATAAATATCCGGACTATCGTATCATCAATGTGGATAAACTGACGTACGCAGGAAATCTGGCGAACCTCAAGGATATTGAGGACAAACCGAACTATCGCTTCGTGCGTGCCGATATCTGTGATTTCGAAACCATCTATGCGTTGATGCAGGAAGAGCATGTGACCGGTGTGATTCATTTGGCTGCAGAGAGTCATGTGGACCGCTCCATCAAGGATCCCTTCACTTTCGCACGCACGAACGTAATGGGTACGCTCTCGATGTTGCAGGCTGCCAAACTATATTGGGAATCCCTGCCGGAGAAATACGAGGGCAAGCGTTTCTACCACATCTCCACAGATGAGGTATATGGTGCACTTCAACTGACGCACCCCGAAGGTATCGAACCGCCTTTCACCACCAAAGCGTCGTCTGGTGAACATCACCTGGCGTATGGGGAGGATTTCTTCTATGAGACCACCAAGTACAATCCCCACTCTCCGTACTCTGCCTCGAAAGCATCGTCTGACCACTTCGTGCGCGCATTCCATGACACCTACGGTATGCCGACTATCGTCACCAACTGCTCGAATAACTACGGTCCCTATCAGTTCCCCGAGAAACTGATCCCGCTCTTCATCAATAATATCCGTCATCGCAAACCGTTGCCGGTTTATGGTAAGGGTGAAAACGTGCGCGACTGGTTATATGTAGTAGATCACGCGCGAGCGATCGATGTGATTTTCCATAACGGAAAGATTGCAGAGACGTACAATATCGGTGGCTTCAACGAGTGGAAGAACATCGATATCATCAAGACTGTCATCAAGACCGTAGACCGTCTGTTAGGCCGTCCTGAAGGAGCGGACCTCGACCTCATCACCTTTGTTACCGACCGTGCGGGACACGATATGCGTTACGCCATCGACTCCACGAAGTTACAACGTGAGTTAGGATGGGAACCCTCTCTCCAGTTCGAAGAAGGCATTGAGAAAACCGTTCAGTGGTATCTTGACAATCAGGAATGGCTTGATAACATCACCTCCGGAGAATACGAGAAATATTACGAAGAAATGTATAAAGGACGCTGATCAGCGTCCTTTATCTTTCAACTTTCAACTTTAAACTTTAAACCTTCAACTGAAACACATTATGCGTTTCTATAAGCCTTCGGGGTTACTCCCACATGGCTCTTGAAGAAGCGATTGAAGAAAGCCACATTATCAAAACCTAAACTCAAAGCAATCTCTTTGATCTGCAGATTTGTGATCTTCAATTGACTCTTCGCGTCCGTAATGATGGCTTCGATGATGATATCGCCGGCCGTACGTGCGCCGACGGATTTGATCGTCGAGCATAAGTGCGGCAAGGTCAAGCGCATCGCATCGGCGTACTGACTGACGTGATGCCATTCCTGATAATGTTTCAGCACCAATTGGCAATACTCCTGATAAATCTCCGTCTTACGGTCCATCGGCTTAACGAGGTACTCATCCTGCTCATGCGCATACTTGGCGTAACTCGTCTGTAACAGATTGAAGATATGAACCATCTTCTCGCTATCCAACATCGTCGGCTGCGCGTTCAGCGCCTTAACCACCGTATCATACATCGAACAGATCACTTCCGCATGGTTCTCACTGACACTCAGTTTCGGAGAATGCAACTGCAGCGCCGAAAGCGACATCTTGTTATTCACCGTGTGCTTCTCCAGGAACTTACTGCCGAACACAATCCAATATACCAGCGCATCATCCGAACACTCGCGAATAAAAAGGAAACTGCCGGGCTCCAGTAACAAGATATCATTTTGCTTGAACTCATAATCCGTCACATTGATCGTAGCACGAGCTGTACCACGCACCAAAAAAGCATACACACCGCACTTGATCTTACACGGATAGCGACCGTACTCATTCATCAGTTTACCACTCGCATCACCGATCATATAGTCACCGTACGGACAGTCAACAATAGGAATATTATTCTCTTTCATCTTAACATTTGTATCAAAATCGACGGCAAAAGTACTGCTTTTTTTCGATATATGCAAATTTTACTGCATTTTATGTATAAAAAAGAAGAACCGCGGCGATGCGATTCTTCCGTTTTGACCTAACTGCGTATATTAAGCGAGTTTGTTAATCATACGAGCGAGCTTCGATTTGAGGTTAGCCGCCTTGTTGGTATGAATAATGTGACGCTTAGCCAGTTTGTCGAGCATAGAACTTACCTTCGGAAGAGCAGCAGCTGCTGCAGCTTTGTCGGTCGTCTTGCGCAAATCGCGCACTGCATTACGTGCGGTTTTTGCATAATAATGATTGTGTGCTTTGCGCGCTGCCGTTTGGCGAATACGCTTCAAAGAGCTTTTGTGATTTGCCATCTTTGTTGTTGTTTTGGTGTCCGACTCGCGGACTTTGTTTTCAAATCTTCCTTAGCCTTGAGAGGATCAGCTTCGGAAAGTGACTTTAGGGAAGGTCATTTCGTAGTGCCAAGGGGAATCGAACCCCTATTGCAAGAATGAAAATCTTGAGTACTAACCGTTATACGATGGCACCCTCGCTTCAAAAGCGGCTGCAAAAGTACTGCTTTTTTCTGAATTACGCAAATTTTTGGGTGATTTTTTTGCTTAAAAGCGTTTTTTTTTGCTTTTTGCTTTCAAAAACACCCTGCGCACATCGTTTTTCCCCGTTTATCACGAGATATTCCAATTGGTAGAATACGCACTGAGAACATCCCACGAATAGCCGAATCCGCTACCCCGATAGCCAGCATTAAAACCAAGAAAACGAATCGAATTGGGCGCATGGTTATTCTTCGCTGAAATGGACTAACACGTGGCGATAGGAATTGAATATCTTCGATTTGGAGACGAAGCCCAGATACTTACGTTCCTCATCCACCACCGGTAAGTTCCAGGCCCCGGTATCCTCAAAGGTCTCCATCACCTTCTCCATCGTCATATTGGAGGATAGCACTGCTGCCGGAGAAGTCATCAACTGCTCCACCGTGAAGCGCTTGTATAAACGCGGTTGGAACATGATATTGCGCACCTCATCCAACAGCAAAATACCGCGTAAGTGACCGTCGTTATCAACTACCGGAAACACATTTCTGTGGCTGGTGGAGATCACCTTCACCAGTTGTCCAAGCGTCATCTCCGGGAAGATAGTGATGAAATCGGTCTCTAAGACACTATCCATCTTCAACAAGGTCAATACGTTACGATCTTTATTATGGGTAAGCAGTTCGCCCTTCTGCGCCAAACGCATAGCATACAGCGAGTGAGGCTCAAACAACATGATCGTCAGATAGGAGATCACACTCACGATCATCAGCGGCATGAACAAGTGATACCCACCCGTCAATTCAGCAATCAGGAAGATACCTGTCAGCGGTGCATGCATCACTCCGGACATCAGACCCGCCATGCCCACTAAAGCAAAGTTCGCCTCCGATACGGAAAGACCCATCATACTCATCAGTCGCGCCGTGACAAAACCGACGATTGCACCCATGAAGAGCGAAGGTGCGAAGATACCTCCCACGCCGCCGGCACCATTCGTTGCTACCGAAGCAACGATCTTCAACAGGATGATGGCAACAAAATAACCCACCAACACCAGTTGCGGATTAAAGGAAAAAAACTGCGAAAGCGGACTATTCACAATCGCTGTCGTGCAGTCGCCGTTAATCAACTGACGAATTACATCGTAACCCTCACCATACAACGGCGGGAAGAGGAAGATCAGCATACTCAGCGTAGCCCCACCAACCAGCAACTTACCCCACATCGACTGAATCGAATGTTTCATCCATTGCTCAAGATGATTCATTCCGCGAGTGAAGTACAGACTGACCAGACCGCATATAGCACCTAAAATCAGATACCAGGGAATACGCTTGACCAGGAAAGGATCAGCCGCTGCGATCGGGAACATAGGATCCACTCCCGTCAGCAGATAGGAGATAGCCGTAGCCGTGACAGAAGAGATCAATAACGGCGCCACTGAAGTCATCGTCAGATCCATCATCAGCACTTCCAGGGTAAAGACCAAACCGGCAATAGGCGCTTTGAAGATACCGCCGATAGCACCCGCTGCACCGCAACCGATCATCAGCATCATCGTCTTCTGGTTCAAACGAAAAGCCTTCGCCAGATTCGATCCGATGGCTGCACCTGTCAATACGATAGGTGCCTCAGCTCCGACTGAACCACCGAAACCGATGGTAAGCCCCGAACCGACAACGGAAGACCACATATTATGCGGCTTGATAATAGACTTACGCTGCGAGATCGCATAGAGAATCTTCGTGATACCGTGCGAAATATCGTCCCGAACGATGTACTTGACGAACAGCGCCGCCAAAGTGATACCGATCACCGGTGTAATCAAATACCACCAGGTATGTCCGCCGGCAATCAAGTGCCCCTCGACCAACTGCTGGATGATATGAATAAACGACTTCAGCAAACCGGCTGCCGCCGCAGAAAATGCGCCTACAAAAAACGATAGGAGGAGCACCAAGTGCTTCTCGCTGATATGGCGTTCACGCCATTCAATCATCCTATCGTAGAAAGTATGCTGCATAGCGTATCTGCGTCCGAATGCTATTCGGTGTCCCAACCGATACCTTTGTATTTATCGAGATCCCATTCTTCCTCTACCTCATTGAGATAGATGGTGCCCTCTTCTTCCGCTTCCTCCATAGCCTCAGGCTCTTCGGACTCGATGCGCGTGATATCAATCGGCGCATGAGATATCTCAATCACCTGATTCTGCTCCTTGTTCAACTCCGTCCAAAGGGCATCCTTCAGTTCATCGATACCCAGCCCTGCGATCGAGGAGATCGGTAGCACTTCGATACCTAATTTCTTGCTCAGTTTCTTATAATCGATGGCCGGCAGTTCCTTTCCCTCTTCGTCTACGCGTGGCAGGTCGCATTTCGTGACAGCCAAGATACGCGCTTTGGTCAGCAGTTCGGGGTTGTATTTCTCCAATTCATGCAGCAGGATCTCATATTCCGCGATGATATCCTTACTCGTCGCCGGCACCATGAAGAGCAGCACCGCATTGCGCTCGATATGACGCAAGAAGCGCAGACCTAAGCCTTTGCCTTCTGCGGCACCTTCAATGATACCCGGGATATCGGCCATACAGAACGAACGGCCGTCGCGATACGAGACGATGCCTAACTGCGGCGTAAGGGTAGTAAACGGATAATCCGCGATCTCGGGTTTGGCAGCCGATACCACGCTCAGCAAAGTCGATTTACCCGCATTGGGGAACCCTACCAGACCCACATCAGCCAGCACTTTCAACTGCATGATTACCGTCCGCTCCTGCGCGGGTTCACCCGGCTGCGCGTAACGAGGGGCCTGATTCGTAGCCGTACGGAAATGCCAGTTACCCAAACCGCCACGACCACCTTTGAGCAGCACCACCTGCTCCTTATGCTCCTTCACCTCACAGATATACTCTCCTGTCTCGCCGTCATAGACCACGGTACCGCAGGGCACTTCGATGATCTTATCTTCGCCGTCCTTACCGAACGAACGACTCTGACCTCCTTTGCCGCCGTCGGTCGCCATGATATGCTTCTGGTATTTGAGGTGCAACAGGGTCCAGAGATTGCGATTGCCACGCAAGATGACCGAACCGCCTTTACCGCCGTCACCGCCGTCCGGACCGCCTTTCGGAAGGTACTTCGCGCGATGAAGGTGCATACAACCCGCACCGCCCTTACCAGAGCGGCAGTAGATCTTAACGTAATCGATGAAGTTAGCTGCCATAAGATTTATTTTTTCGACTCTCGGTCGACAATACGCATGATCTGCAGGAACACATCCGCCATGGTTTGATTACCGTTCACGGCGAAATAATTACCTTTATGCAGATAGTAATGCGCAATAGGTTCGGTTTGGTTATGATATACCGCGATGCGGTGACGAATCGTATTGAGGTTGTCATCCGCTCTACCGCTCATTTTACCGCGATCAATCAGACGCTGAATCAACAACTGCTCGTCCACCAGCAGGTCAATCATGATCGCATCCATGTTGTATTTCTTCAATAGATGAGTAAGCGCTGCTGCTTGCGCTACCGTACGGGGGTATCCGTCAAAGATCGTACCCTTACAGTCCTTCGGGAGCGAAGCGATATAATTCTCTATCACGCCGTACATCATATCATCCGGAACTAAATTGCCTTTCGAGATAAGCGCATCAATCTGATGACCTAATGCACTGCCGGTTGCAATCTCGGCGCGAAGCACGTCACCCGTTGACAGGTGCTGCAAACCGTATTTCTTAACTAACAAGTCCGATTGGGTACCCTTTCCACTCCCCGGAGCACCGCTGAGAATAATATTCAACATGAGTCAATTATTTTAGAAAAGACACAAAACGAGTTGCTCAAATGAAGGAGCAACTCGTTTGCTAAGCCATATAGCTCGATTAGAGAGCCAATTTAGCACCAGCTTTGATCTTAACAACTTTCTTTGCCGGAACGTTAACAACGGCACCGGTACGCGGGTTCTTAGCCGTGCGAGCTGCCTGATTCTTAACTGCGATCGTAGCAAGACCTATAATCTGTACACCTTCGCCCTTCTTAACTGCCTCGATGGTAGCCTCGATAGCTGCGTCGAGAACCTTTGCTGCCAATGCGTTCGAAACCTCAGCCTTAGCTGCTGCTGCCTTAATAAGTTCTGATTTGTTCATACTTTTGTGTTTTTTAAGTTATTAATAATGTGAACTATGTGTTTCTTTTTTCAAAATACGCTTGCAAAATTACTAAAAATTCTTTATATACCAAATATTTTTTGAAAAAAATTTGCATTTTTAGTGAAAAAAAGCGCTTTTTTCGTATTTTGGTGTACTTTTTGTGTGATTATTCCGCGAAAAAGTAGTACTTTTGCAACCGATTATGAGAAATTTACCTACAACCACACGCTATTTGCTAATAGCCAACTTATTGATTTTTCTGCTGGCTTACGTCTTGAAAGGCCATGGCATCGATCTGAATGCCATCGGCGGTTTGCATTATTTCACCGCAGACTCCTTCCATTTCTGGCAACCGATCACGTACATGTTCCTGCACGCGAACTTCAGCCATATCTTCTTTAATATGTTCGCGGTATGGATGTTTGCGCCGGTGATCGAGCGCGAATGGGGTGCTCGACGCTTCGCCATCTATTATCTGGTATGCGGATTAGGTGCCGCATTGGTGCAAGAACTGGTCTGGATGGCGATGCTATCCGATCTGTCCGGTCATTACGGACCTGAAGTAGTGACGCAATATGCCTATTACCTCAATACCATCGGAGCTTCCGGTGCCGTCTTTGGTATCCTGTTTGCCTTCGGTTGGCTTTACCCCGATGTACCGATGTTCCTGCTCTTCATCCCCGTGCCCATACGTGCGCGCATATTCGTTATTATATATGCGGTTGTTGAGCTCTTTGCCGGATTAGGTTCCGTTGCCGGTTTGACGGCCGATCACGTAGCCCATTTCGCCCACCTCGGCGGATTCCTCTTCGGATGGCTACTCATCCTCTACTGGAAAAAACGGAACTGGCAAGAACCCCTGATCTTCACCTGGTGGGAACGACTCAAAGAACGGTTCAGAAACAATGACAGTTCAGAGGGAAAAGACTTCGATAACTATCATTATCATAAACGCGTCTGACACGCGTATACACGAGACGGCTACCACGCGAGGGTAGCCGTCATCGGATAATGATCCGAAGCATTCGTCGGTTCAATCGTACACGAGACAGGTACCAACTCCGGCGAAGAAAGAATATAATCAATGCGCACACCGAAACCCCGTTTATGGCAGGTCGCGCCCCATTTCAACCAACTCGTTTCCAACCACGCATCGTGCATCCCTTTGCGGATATACCGATAGGCGAAACTAAGCGGACTCGCATTGAAATCCCCTACCACAATCACCGGATAAGGACTCTCCTCCACCTTCTCACGCACCTTACGAGCCTGCGCATTGCGTATAGGCGTAGCGCGCTCCCATTTATCGCGTACGTGCGCGAGATCATCCAGGTCCGCCGCTGTGAAACTATACGACTCCAAGTGATTGTTCATCAATCGTATCGTATCCGCTCCCACCACCACATCGCATTGATTGGAGATATTCCCGCGCGACTCGTATTGAATCGTCTGTTTATTGATCAAGGGGTATTTCGACCATACCATCGTACCGAACTGATGACGTTTGTTATAGATCGCAAAGTCGATGTACGAATACTTATATTTCTTACCTAAGGTACGCTTCACGTCGCCCAGCGTCAGGTATTTCTCATCTTTATATACATCCACCTCCTGCAGACAAATCACATCCGCATCCTGCTTAAGCAACATCTTCAGTACCCGGTTCGCCTCCGGTTTGGCAAACCCGCCCATACGCGCCGTGTTCCACGTCAGCACACTCAGCCGATGCGGGTGCGCCTCTAAAAATGCCTCATCCGGAGGGGACTGATGACTTAACATCGGCCTTAGAACGATTGCCAACACCATCAGCATGACTATGAACAGTCCGGCGATAGCTATGAAGATACGCTTCATCATGTTTTCCTATTTCTTCGGAATTAACGTCACTAACGGCACAATCATCTCTTCCAGCGACACACCGCCGTGCTGGAACGTATTGCGATAGTATTGGGCGTAGTAATTGAACTGGTTCGGATAGGCGAAGAAGTCATTGCCCGTACAGAATGCATAACTGCTGCTTACGTTCGGACAGGGTAACCCCACCCGCTTCGGCTGATCCAGCGTCAGCACGTTCTTCGAATTGCAATTCAGCGCCTTGCCGACCTTATAGCGGATATTGGTGTTCGTGTTCTTATCGGCGATGATCTGTACGGCATTCTTCACGCGCGTCGTACCATGGTCGGTCGTCAGCACTAACGTAAAACCCAACTCCGCCGCACGGCGCAGCAACTCATACGTAGGCGAATGACGGAACCAACTGAGCGTCAGACTCCGATACGCCGCTTCATCATTGGCCAACTCCCGCATCATCTTACTCTCTGTGCGCGAATGCGATAACATATCGATGAAGTTCAGCACCACGATACTCAGCGGCGCCTGAACACCCTTTAACTGCTGCGTCACCCGCTCGCAGAAATCACTCTCGTTCACCTTCCAATATTGAAAACTCTCCCGCCTGCGATAGCGGTCCAAGAGGGTCTGCACCAATTCTTTCTCATACTGGTTCTTGCTCTCCTCATCTCCCTCTTCCACCCAGTATTGCGGGAACATCTCCTGAATCTGCAACGGCATCAGACCCGAGAATATCGCATTGCGGGCATATTGCGTTGCCGTAGGCAAAATGGACAGATACTGCTCTTCATGCTGCACCGAATAGAACTCACTCAGCAGCGGTTGAATCGTCTTCCATTGGTCATAGCGGAAGTTATCAATCACGCATAGCATCACTTTCTCGCCCTTATCCAACAGCGGGAACACGGTATGCTTCATGATATCCTGCGACATGATCGGTCTGATAATCCGGTCTGTACTCAGTACTCTGTCAGGGAAACGGTCTGTACTCTCAAACCATGAAGTATAATTCTTCGCCACCCATTTCGCAAACGCCGCATTGGCCTGAATACGTTGGTCCTCGATCATCGAGCGCATAGAGGAGTTCTCCAACTCCAGATCCCATTTTGTCAGCGTCCGCTCAATCGCTTTCCATTCCTCTATCGTACTCGCCGTATCAATCATATAGGATATATCGCTCCATTCCTGTCGGTAGTTCTGCTGCACCTGCTCCGTCACAATCGACTGCTGATGAATATGTTTCTTCAGGCAAAGCAGAATCTGACTCGGGTTCACGGGTTTAATCAGGTAATCGGCGATCTTCTCTCCGATGGCCTGCTCCATGATATGTTCCTCTTCCGATTTGGTAATCATCACCACCGGCACCTCCGGATGAATACGCTTGATCTCCTGCAGCGTCTCCAGACCCGACATACCCGGCATGTTCTCATCCAAGAACACGATATCAAAAGGACGACTATCGACTTTCGACTTTTGACTCTCGACTAAAGCCAGTGCATCCTCTCCGTTGCTGGCAGTTACTACTTCGTAGTTCTTTCCTTTCAGATAAATGATATACGGTTGTAACAAGTCTATCTCGTCATCAACCCACAATATTCGATTCATAGGCATCAAAAACGGCAGCAAAGATACTGTTTTTTTTTTAATTACACAAAATTTATGCCGTTTTTTTTGCACATATCAAAAAAAAGAAGTACCTTTGCACCGCAAAATCAGTTATACCATGAAGAATCTTGTTAATCGCGCCCTTGCGGCAGAGAAGAAAGTTTTCACATTTATCCTTTTGTTCTTGGGTTCGGTCTCCCTCTATGCGGGTGTGACCACGTATACATTTACCTCTCTTAAGTGGGCCAGTATGGTCGATGCCGCCGTATGCGACGGCATCACGGACGGTTGGATCAGCGATAAAGACGCTACTGAATATAACGCCGGTCGCACGGCGGCTGATGGACGACTCTACTCCTGCGGTGTCGGGGTTAAGACCGGTACTTCGGGTGCAGGAGCTACTTCCGTACAAACTTTCGAAGAAGTTCGTCGCATCACCGTCAACTTCTGCCAGAACAGTTCCAAAGGCAAAGGCACCCTTTGGGTGCAGGTGGGCGATAACGAAGCGAAAGCCATGCCTATTACCAAACCCGCTGCCAGCGGAGAAGGTGTCTATAACCGCGACTCGATCTTTACGTTCGAGGTTCCGCAAACAGGTAAAATCAAGTTTTGGGTGGAGTGTACGGAGAATGCCATTTATATCAATACCATCTCCATCCGCTCTTCATCCGGCGGCTCTTCGCCCTTCACTACGGATTCTTATCAACTCGTTACTTCCGTCGAGCAACTCGAGGACTCCGACCAGGTCATCTTCGGCGTCTATAAGGATGGAGTGAACGAGATTATGGGCTATTACGACGAATGGGAGAGTGTCAATAATATCCATGCCATCAAAGGACGTTACTCGTCGGACCGGATGCAGGTGGATGCCGATGAAAGCGCCATTTATACCCTTCGTATCACCGAATTGAACGGACAAAAAGCTTTTATCTTCCAGGACGAACTGCGCTACGAAGAAGCCTACCTCGTGGCATCGGGCGGAAAGACCAAGAACCGCCTGGCGGTATGGACCGATGTGGTGGACGAGAAGACGTATGGTAACTACGGTTATTGGGCTATCGCCATCGAGAACGGCGGCGAAGCGGTCATCACCAACTTAGGCAACAGCCTGTCAAAGATCATCCAATACAACGCCTCGAATAACCCGACGCTTTTCTCTTGTTATCAGGACCGTTCCCAGACGCCTGTCTGCCTCTACCGCCGCACCGAAGCCATCGGCGACATCCCCGCTATCGTTGCACCACTGGTTAACTTCGGCACCACCATCGAAGCCACAGGTTCCCGCACGATCGAGGTCAATGCCAATAAACTGAGCGAAGACATCTCCGTCTCGCTCAAAAAAGGCGATATCTTCTCGATTTCATCGGCACTTTTAGACCGAGACGGCGACCAACTGACCATCCGTTACGAAGTGGCAAATCCGATTGGCCTATGCACGGAAGGACGTTTCATTGATACCCTCTTGCTCACCAGCGGCGAGGTACAAACCGAAGTGCAGATCCTGCTGCATTTCCTATGTCCGTTATCAATTGCCGAGGCTGTACAATCCGAAGACCATGCGGTAGTGTATCTGAACGATGTCATCGTCACCAAGAAATACGATAACTACATCTATATCCGCGATGAAACCGGCAGTATGTTACTCTTCGACCGCGGAGACGGACAGTCCGGCAAACGCTATGGCGCTGACGTCAAAGCAGGCGATCCGTTGTCCGGCGTCACGGGACGTTTTATCAATTATTTCGGTGTGCCGGAGATCTCTCCGTCGGAGCAGTTCAGAGTGGGCCAAAACCAAGAAGTGCTACCCGAGCAAGCACCGGAAATCATCGATTCCATCGACGTTTGTCGCTTTCTGGTATTGGATAGTGCGGTTGTCACCGGCTGGACATCGCTTACTTACAATGGCCAAGAGTACGCCGTTTCGAATAAGTTCAACCTCCCGAGTTTTGACCTGAATGTCCCGACGCGCACCTTCGTCATCGTCAGCTACGACTATGATGTCGTCACCCTCTATATCGTCCGCCAGGAGCCCTACTCCGGCCAAGGCCTCGATCCTATTACCAATGACCAATTATCAATCACCCATAAGGTCATTATTAATGACCAAATCCTCATCCTCCGCGGTGATAAACTCTACACCCTTGACGGACGAGAAGTGAGATAAAAGGAATCAGGTGATTTGAGTCCGTATTGCCTCCGAGATTACTCTGAGACGCGTCCGTCTTGAGTCCGATAACATGTTTGTAAACCACTATAAATCAATTGGTTATAAAAGGAATATGAAACAGACCAATTCCTATCCTGCGTGGATAGATTTGCATCTTCATCTGGACGGATCGATATCGCTTAAGACCGCTCGTAAGTTAGCCGGTATGCAGAGTATCTCGCTGCCGGATTCGCATCAGGTTTTGCAGCAGCGTATGTCTGTCATAGATGGTTGTAAAGACCTCAATGATTACTTAAATCGCTTTCAACTGCCGATATCTCTCTTGCACATCCGCGAAGCGCTGTATCTCTGTACGTATGAGTTGTTGGACGAGTTATACGAACAGGGCCTTCGCTATGCGGAGATACGTTTTGCTCCGCAGTTGACGTATGCACAAGAGCTGCGACAGTACGATGCGGTACAAGTGGTATTACGTGCCATCGAAGATACCCCGTTGCCTTGTGGTCTGATTCTGAGTATGATGCGCGGAAGTGACAATCATATCTATAACATGAAGACCATTGAAGTGGCGAAGCAGTTCTATGGCAAAGGGGTTGTCGCCGTGGACCTGGCCGGCGCTGAGGCTTTGTATCCTACCCATACATTCCGTGAGGAGTTTGCAGCGGTACGTGCAGCGGGTATCCCGCTCATCGTACATGCCGGTGAAGCAGCAGGACCGCAGAGCGTGCGTGAAGCAGTTGAAGCCGGAGCGGTACGTATCGGTCATGGCGTGCGTTCCTTGGAGGATCCAGAAGTGATCAAGATGCTGGTAGAGAAAAAGATCACTTTGGAACTGTGTCCTACCAGTAACCTCCATACAGGTATCTTCAAGGCATACAAAGACTATCCGCTGCGTCAATTGATGGAGAAAGGAGTGCGCGTGTGCCTCAATACGGATAATATGACCGTGAGCAACACAACGCTGCTTAAAGAATGGCAGCATATGATGCGGGCTTTCCATCTAACCGAAGAAGAGAAAAAACAGATCGTGCGCAATAGCATTGACGCTTCCTTCGCACCGCAAGAACTCAAGAAGACTTTACTGGCAGAACTTAACTAATCGCGTCTTTGAGCCATACCGCTAAATATTCCTGCTCCGGCTGTCCCGGAGTGGGAATTAATTCTATATGGACGGGCGAGGGCTTGTTATTGCCTACGGATAATAACCCTAAAGCCTCCAGGTCCATGATCGTCGAATAACCGGATCGGGCGATGATATGTCTCGCGTTCAGGAGTGCCGGTACCAATTCAGCATCCGCCATAGATGGAACGATAGTGAGGTTGCCGCGCTTGATACGCGTATTCGGATGATTCACCAAACCCTGTACAATCAGTACCCGTTCCTCTTTCCCGCTGAATCGCTCGATGAGTTCATGCTCTAAGATCGTTCGCTGCGGCTCTAAGCCCGAGAGAACGGCTAACACATCGTAGTTTATTGGTAATTGGTCATTAGTGATAGGTGAATAAAAACGGCTCAAAGGACCAATATACTGAAAGGCTGTCATTTTACGACTCTGTTTCCATTTCGCAGGATGACTCAGTTCTCCTGCCAGAGAATGGTTGATATCTTCATAGTCCGGAACCCACACCTTATTGAAGCGCGTGTACATACGTGCGTGAATGCGCGAAGCCATCGCCTCTGCCCATCGCCAGGTTTTGGTTAGTTTTACCCGCAACTGGTGCGTGATATAGATGCACTCCACCTGTTCGTTATGTAAGCCCGGGCGATTGTCTGAGATCACTTGGTCGAAGTGTTCTTCTTGCAGAATAGCTTTCAGCATCATACGGTCTTTGGCGCGCCATAGAAGGAGTCGGGGAATAGCCATAAGCATCGTCCATGTCAGGTTTCCGCTGCGGCTGTAGTGCAGGTCAAGAGGTGCTAAATAGACGTATCTCAGTTTTGGAAAATGTTTGCGAAGCAGCGTAAAACTCATCCCGTCACCCCCTATCACCACTTCATGTCCCTCGTCTAACAGACGATGGATGAGCGGAACACAACGGCTGGCATGGCCAAGTCCCCAGTTCAATGGTGCAACAAGGCATTTACTCATTTTCTCATTTATTCATTTGCTCATTTAAGCGCTGATAATGACATCGTAACCTTTGGCGATGAGCGGAGCAGCAATGGCCTCCATTTTTTCGCGAGATATCTTCTCTAAGTTTTCCTCCGGCGTCTTGCGGTCGATGACATATATCATGATCTGCTTCGGATGCAGGATATCCACAGCCTCATACCACTTAACTAACTCTAGACTCTTAGTATTGTCTAGGATTAGTCCGTTGTGAGTGCCTTTAAGGAAGCAGGTTTGTAGCGTAAAATCGCCATTGAACTGACTCAGCCATTGAATAATGGTCTCCACGTTCAAGTGCTCATTGACCGGCAGGTCGATGCGACGCATCATCTCGTCGGTAGCGGCATCGAGTTTGAGAATACGATTGTCGCAAAGACGCAGCGCTTCCACTACGTCGGGACGCCCCAGTTGGGTGGAGTTCGAGAGCACCGATACCTTAGCCGTCGGACAATAGCGGTCTCGTAACGCACAGGTATCTTGGATGATGCCTAAGAACTCAGGATGGAGGGTCGGTTCACCATTGCCGCTGAAGGTAATCACATCAATAGTCGAAAGTCGAAAGTCGAAAGTTGATAGTTTCTCTTCCAGCGCGGCTTTAACCTCTTCGCGAGTCGGCAACACAGGATGCGCAATGGGGGTATTCCATCCGCACTCGCAGTACACACAATTAAAGGTGCACAGTTTATGATCCAATGGCATTAACTCGATGCCTAAACTGGTACCGAGTCTTCTGCTATGAATAGGACCATATATGATGCTTTGGAAAAGCATATCGGTGATTTGTGATTTTAGACGTTTATAACCCGATTACCAAGGAGTTTACAAAGGTCATTGCGGGCTTGCAGCAATTGTGGTTGATAGGCCAGTAACTGCATCTGTCTATCCCAGTTTCCGCTTGCCTGCGCTTCTTTGAGATTTTGCTCCAATTCTTCTATCTGCTGGTTAATAACAGTCAGTTTAATCTCATAAAGGAACTGCGTCACCAGTTCGCCTAACCTACCTTCGTGATTGAAACTGGCATACTGATATTTCTCTGCAATCATATCGATGGCCAGTGCACTGATGGCTGGGTCGGGATGGAACTTAAAGAAGTCCTCAGCCTTAAAGCCTTCATCCTTACAATGCCGTTTGAATTCGTCGATGATAGCCTGATAAACCGGCTCCGGTGCTTTGATCTCATCTTCCTCTATGGTATAGATGATGATTTCGCCGATGGAGTAGATCGTGTCGCCCACTTGAATCGGTCGTTCTCCATAGCGCACAACAAGTTGCATCAGGTTATAGAAGTTCTGCTTCAATTGACGAGGAAGGACCTGGTCTAAGAATTGAAAACTGATAACATTTTCTTGTTTTGGTTCTTCGGGAGCCGATGAAACAGATTGTATATTTTCTTCTTTATGCACTTCTCCATTTTCCTGACGTTTTTTTTCTTCTGCAAATCTTTTGCGCAGGGTATCAGTGCCTCGTACCAAACTTTGTTCATCCACATTGAGTTGCATAGAACAATCCCGAATGTAATTTCTCCGAGCAATAATATCAGGGATAACGGATATGGAACGTGCAATTTCATTGACAAGTTCTATTCGTTTTTGTGAGTCTTGTCCTGCTTCCTTGCTCAGTAGTGCCATCTTAAAGCGAATAAAGTCCGTCTGATGTTCCTCGATATACTGAATAAACTCGGTGGAATCGTGACTTTGTGCGAAGCTATCCGGATCTTCTCCATCCGGCAGAAGTACTACTTTCACATTAAATCCTTCTTCCAGGAACATATCTATTCCTCGTAAAGCGGCATGGATTCCGGCCGCATCGCCGTCATAGAGCACAGTGATATTCGAGGTGAAGCGCTGGATGAGTCGGATCTGCGGTTTGGTCAACGCTGTACCGCCACTGGCTACGACGTTCTCAATACCGGATTGGAACATCGAAATCACGTCCATTTGACCCTCTACCAAATAACAGCGATCCGCACGACTGATGGCTTGTTTGGCTTGGAAGAGACCGTATAACTCATTCGTCTTGGAGTAGATGAGACTATCCGGCGAATTGACGTATTTACCTACGTTGTCTTTCTTCTTCAGGATACGTCCGGCAAAAGCGACGGGCTTACCGCTGACGGTGAAGATAGGGAACATCACGCGGTCACGAAAACGATCGTAGATACGGCCATCTTCACTCTTGCCGACCACACCTACACCGATCTTCGTATCTACATCATTGAGAATAAAACGTTCGCTGAAGCCTTTTTTCTTCAATGCCGCCGCTAAGGGACTTCCTTGATCAGGCGAATAGCCCAATTGGTATTTGCGAATGATATCATCGCGCAGACCTCTCTCCCGGAAATAACTGAGTCCGATGGCTTGGCCTTCTTTGGTCTCCCATAACTGCTCCTGAAACCATTTATTGGCGAAGTCATTGACCACAAACATCGACTCGCGATCATCTTGGCGCTGCTGTTCTTCTGCTGTCATCTGTCGCTCCGGCACCTCGATATGGTATTTCTTACCCAACTGCTTGATGGCGTCCGCAAAACTGCATTGTTCCATTGCCATCACAAAGCCTACGGCATTACCGCTCACACCACAACCGAAGCATTTATAGATACCTTTCGAAGGACTGACGGTGAAAGAACCGGTCTTCTCGTTATGGAAAGGACATAGACCAATGAGGTTAGCACCTCGCTTGCGCAAGGTGACATAGTCGCTCACCACTTCTTCTATCTTAGCCGCAGAAAAGATATGCTCTATGACGTCTCTTGGAATCATTCTTAATCCTTATACCAGAGATATACACCGATTTTAATGTTCCATTGGTCGAGACGACCGCGGGTATATTGATCTTTAGGATTTCCGCCTCCGTCTACAAATTGACGATTTGCATACGGATTGATAATACCGAAGTCATAGCCGCCACGAAGGAAATACTGCTTGTATTGGAATCCGGCTCCTAAGCCCCAGGTGATATTCAAGCGCTTGAAATGGTTATTCTCCTCGTCGAGCCTTGAATAATCATCCTTGCTCGGGTCGTAGCCGTTACCATGCATGTAGTCGATCGGGCCTCCGTAGTCATTCTGCGTGTCCGTCCGCATATCCAGCGCCAGACCGCATTGGATGGTCGGACCCGTATAAAGCATCAGATAAGTCTCCTTCGCCACTTCGAACTTATATTGCCAATCCACGAATAACTCCAACTCATGATACGTGATCAATTGACGATTACGGGGATAGTCCGCTAAGGCACCTTTGGCTTTCCACCCGCTATTGGAGGCTGCGAAGGTATAATTGATACCGATCGAACTACCGAAGCCTGCTATATAACTGGCATCATACACCACACCTACCTTAAAGCCATTCAGTTTGGTGACCGAAGTAATGGAGTCTTTGGCATAATCCGGGTTGGAAGGCAGATTGATACGCAAGATAGGCTGTGCCCAGCCGATCTGCAATCCGAAGCCTTGTTTGGGTAAGCCCTGTTTGGCACTCGCGCTGATAGCGAAACCTATCAATAACAATGTTGCAAAAATCTTTTTCATCTATCGTTCTTTTTTTAATTTCACTTTACGAAATACATCCATCGGGTCGAGAGGACGCACCTCTTCCGCCCAGAAGAAAAGCGCTAACCGATCTCCTCCGGCGGGCACTTGATCTAAGGGATAGAGCACCCCTGTTGTTTCGGCAGTAAACCGCATATGATGCACCTCTTGGTTCTCGACATACATGCGGATGAAACTGCTGGCCGTTGTATTGACGCCTACATAATCGCCCTCTTTCTCTTTGGGATAGAATACCGTTAGGGCATTACCGTCCATATCCACTATCTTCACCTCGCCATCCTTCAGAAAGGCCGTAACGAGCTTGCCGCTCATTTGATTGAAATACTCATCTGTTTCCTGCATTACGCATAAGGCGCTGCCCGTTCCTACCGCATGGTCTACGGCTCCATTCACGATATATACTACCATGCTATCGGCGGCTATCTGCTGATTCTCGCTCCAGCAGATAGGCTGGGTATAAAGATGCATGGTCGAGTCCGAACTGAGATAGACCAATGAGTCACAGGTCATCTGCATGTCATCGCGATAGACGCGTACACCGTAATGCGCCTGTACGCGACGATACGTACTATCCGAGTCCGGGTAGGGTTCCTCGCGTGTGTATAGCGTGTCCGCATGAATATACGCGGTGTGATCATCGTCACTCCAGTCCACCATCAATGCGCTGTCTGTTGCAAAACCAATACTGTTTTCTTCCCACATCTGGCCGTATTGACCGTATAGAGTGGCCTGTTGCGCACTATCGCGCATCTCCATATTCCCGATCACTTCACCAAAACCGATATTTTTGTCATAGTAGATCGTATCGCCTGTCAGGGTTCGCCCATTCGAATGATGAATAAACGATCGGTCCAATAGCATCGAGCGCTCATTGCTCGTGTTATACCATCCGAGAGAAGTGCGGATATCCGTCTCTTTCTCGTAGATGATATCAGTCGGGCTGATGAGATTGGCAATCTTCGTTTCCGTGTTATACAGCAGCGTATCACTCGTTAAGGTGAATTTCGGATTCACCAACACCACCTCCTCACTAAAGACGGCCTGTTTGGTATTCGGCCGATAGTTACCGCGAACGGAAGTGAGGGTGTTCAACGAGTCTTTTACTTCGCCGTTATGGAAATAGTAAGCCACTCCTGCAGCGCGGTCGTAATTGAGACTGTCGGTAGTCAGTATCGTCGGGTTCTCATGTTTGCGGCCGTGAATCATCTTCACATGCCTGCGGAGCCGGGCTAACTTGGTGTTTCCGTCATAAAAAAGTTTATCGCCAAACCCCTGCAGTGTGTCGCCTTGCACAAACCGCACGTGGCCGAAGGCATCGATCGAATTGGTGTTCTCGTAGAAATAGGCGCTGTCGCAATACATCAAAGCTTCTTCATGACGAAAAATCACATTTCCACGTAGAATCTGTGCATTGGCAATCCGTTCCTCATCAAAACTCAAGTTGTCCGCCCGCTCCAGATAAACCATCGTCTGAGCCATGGACAATGAGTATTGAAGAATGAACAGCAAAACTCCTATGAACCTCTCAACTTTCAACTCTTAACTTTCAACTTTTAATGTACCCATCCGGGGAATTCAAACTCGCAATTCTGCCACTCCGGATCGATTTGTATAAAGGTGGTTTTTTGTTTTTTGATAATCCAGTTATGAATAAAATCCTCGCTCAGTTTGGCTTCTAACATCGACTTGATTGCTTGGAAGTCGTCTGATAAATTCGCGCGGTGTACGTCTGTTTTCTTCTTCACTTTTACGATCGCGCATACCTCGCGGTTCTTGGTCTCGTCCATCATCACGAAAGGCTGCGAAACTTCGCCTTCCTTCAGCGCGTAGATCTGTTTCGCGATCTCCGGCGCCAGATCTTGGTATTCAAAACTACTGCCTCCGGTGTTGGGATTAATCATCAATCCTCCGTTCATCACAGTGTTCTTGTCTTGCGAGAACTGAATGACCGCTTGCTCGAACTGCAGACTGTCAGCAGTTATCTGATGACGGATGCTATCCAGCCGCTCGATAGCTTTCACTTTATCCGTAGCACTGATGCGCGGACGAAGCAGAATATGACGGCAATTGATACGCTCGCCTTTCTTCTCTACGAGTTGGATGATATGATAACCGTATTCGGTTTGCACGATACGACTCACCCGTTTCGGGTCATTGAGGTTGAATGCCACCTCTGCGAACTCCGGTACCAACTGACCTTTACCTACGAATCCTAACTCACCGCCGCGTTTCGCACTCTCCGTGTCCTCCGAATACAGACGGGCTAACATGCTGAAGTCCGCACTGCCGTTCTGTACGCGCTCCGTGAATTCGCGCAGGCGCTGCTTGATGCGCTCCGTCTCTTCAATCGGAACAGGAGGTTCGAAACTGATGATCTGAACCTCTACCTGCGCCGGCATCATCGGCAGTGAGTCAATGGGCAGCGATTGATAGTAACGCCGGATCTCAGACGGAGTGGGTTTGATGTCGGCAGTCAGTTTGGCCTGCATCTGCTGAATGATCATCTGGTTGCGCACGCTGGTCATCATCTCCTCTCGAATCTCCGAACTGGTCTTACGGAAATACTCCTCCATCTTCTCTTTCGACCCGATCTGGTTGATGTAGTAGTTCAATCGCATATCCACCTGGTGACTCACGCTGGACTCATTCGCCTCCACGGAGTCCAAGGCTGCTTGGTGCAGGAAGAGTTTTTGGACGGCCATCTGCTCCGGGATATAACAATAGGGGTCACCGGGAATAGGTGTCCCTTCGTATAGGGCGCGCAAACGCTCTTCCTCTACTTCGCTACGTAAGATCGCCTCATCACCTACAACCCATATCACCTCGTCTATCACCCCCTGCGCACTCAGCGTGAGGCAGAATAGCAAACCCAATAATATCGTTTTAGTTCTCATAGAATTTTATTTTCTGTTCTTGAATAGCCTCGTTATACAGTTTCTCTCGTTCTTTTTGCAAGAAATCCACCTGGCGCTCATGCAGCACCATCTTCTCAATCTGCGGACGGGCATACTCGATCGGCATTGCTGAGCCGCGTAAGTACTTATCCGTCACTTGCAGAATATACGTGTAGAGGGAATCGCTCATCTCCACTTGATCCTGGCTCTTCAGTTTATTCTCGATATCGCCGCGCTCAATAGGCATATGATTGAGCAGGTCGGTAGTCGTTAACCATTTATAGTCAAATAGCTCATATCCGCTGGCATTCTGGTATGCGTATTTCTCGATGTTATCCATCTCTTGTTTACTCATCCAGCCGCGCAGTTTGGCGATATTAGGTGCATCATTCGGTACAACCACCAAGATACCGTGAATAATGCTCTCATCCAGTATAAATCGCTCGGACATCTGGGCGTAAATCTGTGCCACGGTTGTATCCAATACGGTCTTGGACATATGACGCTCCACCAGGTATTCCTCATATGCATGCACGTACAGCGCGCGGCGATAATCTTCCACCATGCGCTCTATCTCGCTGTTCGCTTGCGCCTTGGCGTTGTCGTACAGCAGGATGTCCTTTGCCCACTGACTGATATATTGCTGCGTAACACGCAGACTGTCTTCACTGCTCAGTCCTAAGGTTAACGAGTCCAGGGTCGCACGGTATAAATAATGCCCATGTACCTCTACAGCCGCGCCGGACTGCTGTTTCTTCTCCAGCGCTTGACATCCGCACAACAAAAAGCTTGCCAAGGCAAGGTATATAATCGGTTTATTTCTCATAACGGCCGCAAAGGTACAAAAAAATTTGCATATATACAAAAATTTTTGTAATTTTGCACGCAAAATGAGTTGTGAAACCCTAAATAGTGCACTTTTACCCCATTTAGAGGGGGTGGAAAAGGACCAAATATGCGTAGTTGCGGATAAGTGTCTTATCCGCCATCCTATGTGGACGGGTGCTCAAGCGCCTCATGAGTGGCCTGTTTTATGGCTTGAGGTGACGGAGGAAAATAAGTCGCTGGATACCGTTTCGCGTATTTGGGATTTTCTTTTTGAGCACGCTATCACGCGCCATGGTCTGCTGATCTGTATCGGAGGCGGGGCACTGACCGATATGGGTGGATTTGCGGCTGCCACGTATAAACGCGGGATGAACTATATCAACGTGCCTACGACCTTGCTGGCGATGATTGATGCCTCTTCAGGGGGAAAGACCGGAATTAACTACCGCGGTATTAAGAATAGCATCGGCGCTTTTGCTGTTCCGCGTGCTACTGTTCTTTGTCCTGAATGGCTCACTACTTTGTCGCCTCAACAGTTTCTTAGCGGCTTCGCCGAGATGTTGAAGACGGGGCTGATTGACAGTTCTGCTTTGTGGAACAGCTTGCTGCAGTACGATCTTGACAAGATGGATACAACTTCGCTCTTTCCGCTAATAGCGGATTGTATGGCGGTCAAGCAGCGTATCGTAGCGCATGACCCGCAGGAAAACGGAATGCGGAAGGTGCTGAACTTCGGTCATACCTTCGGCCATGCGTTGGAGCGGAAGATGCAGGTGCCACACGGCTATGCCGTGTTATACGGGATGATAGCAGAGCTATATCTCAGTGTGACACGCTTGAACTGCCCGCGTGAACTCTTGCAACAACTGACACGGCTCATGCTGCAGTATTATGGTAAGCCTGCATGTAAGTGCTCGGATAGAGACCAATTGCTGGCCTTGATGCGGCAGGATAAGAAAAACGAACATGCGGTGGATATCAACTGTACCTTGCTGCAGGCAGTAGGGGCACCGCTTATCAATCAATCGATCGGTTCTTCGGATGCCAATGAGGCATTGGATTACCTCTTCTCTTTATAACAATGATCATAACGGATAAGAAAATAGAAAACCCGATGTTGAAGATGGTTGGTGCAGAAGCTGACCGTCTGGGGTTGGAGTGCTACGTCATCGGTGGTTATGTGCGCGATCTGTTCCTGCATCGCGAGTCCACCGATATCGATGTAGTAGTCGTCGGCTCCGGCATATCTTTGGCGGAGGCGGTGGCAAAGAAATTAGGTAAGGGCGCCCATTTAAGTGTGTTTAAGACGTATGGTACGGCGCAAGTGAAGCGAGGAGATCTGGAGTTGGAGTTTGTCGGCGCACGCAGAGAGAGTTATACCCGCGATAGCCGTAATCCCATCGTCGAGGACGGTACGCTGCAAGAAGATCAAGACCGCCGCGATTTTACCATCAATGCCATGGCGATTTGTTTGAATAGTGCACGCTATGGCGAACTGCTCGATCCCTTCGATGGAATCGGCGATTTAGAGCGCTGTATCATCCGCACTCCCCTCAATCCCGATATTACCTTCTCGGATGATCCGCTGCGCATGATGCGCGCCATCCGGTTTGCTACCCAGTTGGGCTTCAATCTGCATCCCGATACCTTCGATGCTATTCGGAGAAATGCTTCTCGTTTAGAAATCATCACCCGCGAACGAATAGCGGAGGAACTGAATAAGATTATGATGAGTCGCCGCCCATCCGAAGGTTGGCTACTGCTGGATAAAACAGGTCTGTTACCCCTTGTCTTACCCGATTTGGTGGCACTCAAAGGCGTGGAGGTGAAGGACGGGAGAGGACATAAAGACGTCTTCCTGCATACCCTTAAAGTACTCGATAATCTATCGGATTCATCGGATAAATTATGGTTAAGATGGGCGGCCTTGCTGCACGATATCGGTAAACCCAGAAGTAAGGCTTGGGACCCACAAGCCGGGTGGACGTTCCGAAATCATAATTACTTGGGGGCAAAGATGGTGCCGCGTATCTTCGCTAAACTCAAACTGCCGTTGAATGAGAAGATGGAGTATGTGAAGAAGATGGTGGATTTGCATATGCGGCCGATTAATCTCATTGAAGATACGGTCACGGACAGTGCGGTACGCCGTCTGCTCTTCGAAGCCGGAGATGATATAGAGGATCTGATGCTGCTCTGCGATGCGGATATCACGAGTCGTAACGAGGAGAAAAAAGCCCGATTCCATCGGAACTATCAGTTGGTACGACAGAAGATGGTGGAGCTGGAGGAGCGAGACCGGATTCGTAATTTCCAACCGCCTGTCAAAGGCGATGAGATCATGGAGATTCTTCATCTTGAACCCTGCTCTATCGTGGGTGAGTTGAAGGCTGCGATCAAGGATGCGATTCTCGACGGCATCATTCCCAATGAATACGAACCGGCTAAAGAATATATGCTCAAGCTGGCGCATGAGAAAGGCTTGTGTTAGAAAAAAGAAGTGAAATTTGCGTATATCAAAATTATTTTGTAATTTTGCACCCGCAATTTAAAAACGGAATATGGCTGAGATAGACGAGATAAATGTAAATGCCGTGAATTACGGCGATGAGAACATCATCCACCTCGATGACATGGAGCATATCCGTCGTCGTCCGGGTATGTACATCGGTAAATTGGGTGACGGTAGTCACTCCGATGACGGTATCTACGTGCTGATCAAAGAGAGTATCGATAACTCGATTGATGAGTACCGCATGGGGGAAGGGAAAGTGATTGAAGTGGATGTGCAGGATGGCCGTGTACGCGTGCGTGACTACGGACGTGGAATACCTTTGGGTAAACTGGTCGATGTCGTTTCGGTGCTGAATACCGGCGGTAAATACGATAGCAAGGCTTTTAAGAAATCAGTCGGTCTGAATGGTGTGGGTACCAAGGCGGTGAATGCGCTGTCGTCTTATTTCTCGGTAGAGTCTTTCCGCGAAGGCAAGACACGTAAGGCTGTGTTTGCGCAAGGTAAACTCGTTAGCGATACCGGTACGCTGGATTATAAGGGGACAGAGAAACGAGGTACCATCATTGAATTTGTGCCTGATGACAGCAAGGGGCTCTTTGAGAACTATCATTTCCGTGATGATTATATTGAGGAGTTGTTGCGCAACTATGCCTACCTAAATACCGGCCTGACGCTCGTCTATAACGGAAAGAAATTTGTTTCCAAGAACGGTTTGCTCGACTTGCTGACGGAGAATATGACGGAGACACCGCTCTATCCAATTATTCATCTTGTCGGCGAAGACATAGAGATAGCTTTAACCCATACCGACCAAAACGGCGATGAGTATTACTCATTCGTGAACGGTCAGCATACCATCCAAGGCGGTACCCATCAGGCAGCGTATCGCGAAGCGATAGGACGTACGATCAAGGAGTTCTTCAATAAGAACCAGGAACTGGCGGATATCCGAAACGGTGTCGTAGGCGCAATCGCTATTAATGTGGAGGAACCGGTCTTCGAATCTCAGACGAAAGTGAAATTGGGTTCAAAAGATATGAGTCCTACCGGCGGCGTGAGTGTGAATAAGTTCGTCAATGACTTTGTCAAGACCCAACTGGATAATTTCCTGCATAAGAACCCGCAGACCGTGGAGGTGATGCTGCAGAAGATCCAGGACTCCGAGAAAGAGCGTAAGGCTATTGCGGCTGTATCGAAGGTAGCGCGTGAGCGGGCGAAGAAAAACCTGGTGAACAACCCCAAGTTACGCGACTGCCAGATTCACCTGAACGATACCAAGCCGGTGAAATCAGCAAAAGATGCAGATGATGATCTGCGTTTGGAGAGTTCAATCTTCATCACCGAGGGTCTGTCTGCATCGGGGTCGATCACCAAGAGTCGCGACGTCCGTACCCAGGCTGTTTTCTCGCTGCGCGGTAAACCGCTTAACTGCTATGGGCTGAGTAAGTCGGTAGTCTATGAGAATGAAGAGTTCAACTGCCTGCAGTCGGCGCTGAATATAGAAGACGGTCTGGATGAACTGCGCTATAACAAAGTCATCATCGCTACCGATGCCGATGTGGATGGAATGCATATTCGTCTGCTGATGCTTACGTTCTTCCTGCAGTTCTTCCCCGATCTGGTGAAGAAAGGACATGTCTATATCTTGCAGACTCCGCTTTTCCGCGTGAAGGATAAGAACCAAATCATCTACTGCTATTCCGAAGAGGAACGCCAGAAAGCGATCGCCAAAGTGAAGACGCCGGAGATCACCCGATTCAAAGGTTTAGGAGAGATTTCTCCCGATGAATTCAAGGGTTTTATCGGTTCTGGTATTCGTCTGGACCAGGTGACGCTGCGTAAAGAAGACGCAGTGAGTGAGTTGCTGGCCTATTATATGGGAAAGAACACCACCGAGCGTCAGCAGTTCATTATCGATAACCTCGTCATAGAGGAAGACCGTGTCGATGAATTCGAAGAGTAACGCTTTTCTGCGTATAATTATTATAAGGAATGCGCACGCGTGTATATCAAAATAAGGAACAGATCTTCTGTGAATGGCGCCATCAATGGGTGCGCCTAACGCCGGAAGAGTGGGTTCGCCAACAGTTGCTTCACCGTTTGGTGGAGCAATTTGGTTTTCCCGCCTCCTTAATCGGCGTGGAGGTATCTATTCAAGTGGGAGAGACCCATAAGCGCTGCGATGCGGTCGTCTATAATCGCGCCCTGCAGCCGCTTATGCTTATCGAATGTAAAGCGGAAATGGTTCCTTTGACGCAAAAGACCTTAGATCAGGCCCTTATCTATAATCGTCGTCTTCGAGTGCCGTATCTCATTCTCCATAATGGTGTGCAGACCATTGTAGTCAAGGTCACAGAATCCGGCGTGGAGCGTTTAGCGAATCTTCCTTCGTTCCCGAACGATTAATAATGCTTCTTCGCGTATATCTTCCGGCAGGGCGATATTGCGCAACTGCATGCTGCGGCACCATCCCGGTACGTCGCTTTCTTGCAGCGTAGTGAATACGGCTCGCACCATTTCATGCTGTTCCGGCGTGTATTCTTCAGCCTTCATACCTGAGAGGGTATCTAATTCCTCATCATCGTAATATTCGATCTGTGCATTCGTCTGGAGCAGCGTCTCTCGTTCGCAAACGAGGTGCTCACCGCAACACCCCTCCGGACGGGTATTGTCCGAAGAGGGCGCGAAGTCTGACTTTTGCTTATCGGGCGACTGTTGAGTTCGAGCGCGGCGACGCTCCCGAATCTCAAACAGCACCACAATAACAATCGCCAATACGATGAATAAAATCAGTGGCAGCATCCTCTAATCCCTAAACGCTAAACCCTAAACTTATTTAAGATAATTATCCTTTAACGAGCAGGTACGGTTCAGCACCAGTTTATCGGTGGTGGTATCTTGGTCCACTACGAAATAACCTTGCTTAAGCAGTTGGTAATGATTCTCTTTCGGAATACCGTTCTCGAGGATCGGTGCATGTAACTCGCTGCGCAGCGCACCTTCTACTTTCGCTGTCACCACCTTCAGGCTTTCCGGATTCAGCAGGTCGCGGAAGTCACCCTCCTCGGCACTCGGATTCTCTACGGCGAAGAGACGGTCGTACAAACGAACTTCTGCGTCAAGCGCGCTGTTGCACTCCACCCAGTTAATTGTCGCTTTCGTCTTGCGGTTTCCACCTTCGGTACCGGACTTCGAGTTCGGGTCGTAGGTCGCATAGACGGTAGTGATATTACCGGCCGCATCTTTCTCGCACCCGGTCGCTTGGATGATGTAACTGTTCTTCAGACGTACCTCACGGCCACCCGGGCTGAGGCGGTAGAACTTATTATCGGCTTCCTCCAAGAAGTCACCGCGTTCGATCCACAGTTCGCGACCGAAACGCACCTCGCGGGTGCCTAAAGCCTCGATTCCATCGATGTTTTCTGCGGTGAGTGTCTCGCCTTCGCCTTCGTAATTAGTGATGATCAGTTTCACGGGATCGAAGATCGCACATACACGCGGAGCGGTCTCTTTGAGGTCCTCGCGAATAGTGTGCTCCAGAAGACCCTGGTCGATCATACCTTCCACTTTCGTATAACCGATACGGTCCATGAACGTACGGATGGAAGACGGGGTATAACCGCGACGACGCAGACCGCAAACGGTCGGCATACGCGGGTCGTCCCATCCGGCAACGAGTCCTTCCTTGACGAGTTGGAGCATCTTACGCTTCGACATCACGGTATAGGTAATGTTCAGGCGGTTGAACTCACGCTGTTTCGGACGATAGTCCGGTCCGTAAGGACTCAAGCCGCAGAAATTGGCACCGCTGAATTGGTCGATGAAATAGTCGTATAACGGACGGTGTACCTCGAACTCAAGCGTACAGATAGAGTGGGTCACTCCCTCGAAATAATCGGATTGACCGTGCGCGAAGTCGTACATCGGATAGACGTTCCATTTACGACCCGTACGGTGATGCGGGTGCGAGGTGATGATGCGGTACATGATCGGGTCGCGGAAATGCATGTTCGGATTTGCCATGTCGATCTTCGCGCGCAGCACCATCTTACCTTCTTCAATCTCACCGCGCTGCATCGCTTCGAATAGACGCAGGTTCTCCTCGATCGGACGGTCGCGGTAAGGCGAAGCCACACCGGGTTCGGTAGGCGTACCTTTCTGCTCTGCAATCTGTTCTGCGGTCTGCTCATCGACATAGGCTTTGCCTGCTTGGATGAAACGGATCGCCAAGTCGTACAACTGCTGGAAATAATCCGAAGCATAGTATATCTGACCCCACTTAAAGCCCAACCAAGCGATATCGCGCTCAATGGTCTCTACGTATTCGGTGTCTTCTTTCGCCGGGTTGGTGTCGTCGAAACGCAGGTTACAAACGCCGTTGTATTTCTCAGCAATACCGAAGTCCAGACAGATTGCCTTGACGTGACCGATATGCAGGTAGCCGTTCGGCTCCGGCGGGAAACGCGTCTGAATACGTCCGTCGTTCACTCCGTCTGCTAAGTCTTTTTCTACGATTTGCTCAATGAAATTGAGACTTTTTTCCTCTTGTTCCATATATAAATTTCAAATATCTAATTTCAAACATCAAAAATCAATTTCTTACGATTCCTCTTTCGGAATTGCGTATGAAATGGAGTATGGTATCGCGTTCGGGTGTCTGAGGCATTGTAGCCTCGATGGTATCGAGGGCCTGGGATACGATCATACCGCCTTGATAGATGAGGCGATACGCCTCTTGGATGGTATGAATCTGTTCCGGCGTGAAACCGCGACGGTTCAGGCCAACTGAGTTAATACCGCAGTACGCAATGGGTTCGCGGGCCGCAATGATATAGGGCGGGATATCTTTGTTGATCTTCGAACCGCCTTGAATCATCACATGGCTACCGATATGACTGAACTGATGCACCAGCGTACCACCTCCAATGATCGCGAAGTCATCCACTTCCACTTCGCCGGCCAACTGCGTGGCATTCGACATGATGATGTTGTTATGCAGGATGCAGTCGTGCGCTACGTGGCAGTAAGCCATGATGAGGTTGTTGTTACCAATCACGGTCTTACCTTTCGACGCTGTTCCGCGATGCACGGTGACGAACTCGCGCAGCACGCAGTTATCTCCGATGATGGTCCAAGTCTCTTCCCCTTTGTATTTCAGGTCCTGCGGCACAGCACCGATGACGGCTGAAGGGAAGACATGGCAGTTATCACCGATGATCACATTATCATCGATATAGGCGAATGCATCGATTGTGACGTTCTTTCCGATTTGAGCTTTCGGGCTCACATATGCTAATGGGCTTATCATAAATTACCAATTACCAATTACCATTTACCAATTACCAATTACCAATTACCATTTGCCATCTACCAATTACTCCGAAAGAATTTGGTTTCGGAGTCGTCTTACGCACTGCGTATTGAACGTATGTCCGGGCTTGTAGGCGATGATGCGGCCCTGCAAACGTAGGCCAAGCAGCGAAAAATCTCCGATGACATCGAGCAATTTATGCCGTGCCGGTTCGTTGAGATAGTTTAGCGGAGAGAGGTAACCTAACTTCGTCGCATCCATGTGCGGTTGACCCATTTTATCGCAGAAATAGTCCATTCCGTCCTGCGACATCTCCGTCTCGTAGATCACGAGAGCATTCTTCAGGTCGCCCCCTTTGATCAGTCCTACGCGCAACAGCGGCTCTATTTCGCGCACGAAGCAGAACGTACGGGCAACAGCTATCTCTTGGGGGTAATCCTTGATATCCTGTAGCGTCGCATGTTGCTCGCGCAGCAACACAGAGGGGAAAGCAATCGTCACGTCTACCTCGAAGTGATCACACGGTTCTACACGAATGCGATGACCGTGCTCCGAGATATACTCGATCGGTTCGGTCACGACATATACTTGCTGTTCGGCATCCTGTTCCTGTAATCCCACGCGTTGAATCTCTTTCACAAAGAGGCGGGCGCTACCGTCCAAAATCGGCATTTCCGGACCATCCACATCGATGATGCAGTTGTCCACGCCCAAGGCATACAGCGCACTCAGCGCATGCTCCACCGTACTGATCTTCCATTTTCCGCGCTCCAGAACCGTACCTCGTTCCGTCGCCGAGACATAATCCGCCAAGGCCTGATAACAGGGTTGTTTCGGCAAGTCCACACGGCGCAAACAGATACCCGTGTTCTCCGGCGCGGGGCGAAAAGTAGCGGTAATGTTCAGTCCCGTATGCAGACCTACCGAGCTAAGTGTAAATGTGTCTTGTATCGTATGTTGTTTCATCTTTGTCCGGATTGTTTAAATCGAACCACGGCGCGGCGCCAAAGACCTGCATCGATTGCCGGATAGCCCATATACTGACCCGGCTTGCGAATGTTACCCGGAACACCGGTCTGCGCACCGAAGACGCAATGATCGGTGATCTCGATATGACCCGCCACACCCACCTGACCGGCCAGCACACAGTGTTTGCCGATCTTCGAACTGCCGGCGATACCTACCTGCGCGCAGAGGAACGTGCTCTCGCCTACCTCTACGTTGTGTGCGATCTGCACCAGGTTATCGATCTTCACGTTGCGACGGATGATGGTCGAACCCATCATCGCGCGGTCTATCGTTGTGTTCGCACCTATCTCCACATCATCTTCAATGATCACGTTACCTATCTGCGGGATTTTCTGGTTCACTCCCTGTGCGTTAGGTTCAAAACCGAAGCCGTCCGAACCCACTACTACTCCGGCGTGCAGGATGCAGTTGGCGCCGATGACGCTATGCGCGTACACTTTCACACCCGCGTAGAGAATCGTGTTCTCGCCGATCACGACGTTGTCACCGATATACGTGTTCGGGTAGATCTGCACACCCTTACCCAACTGCACGTTCTTGCCGATATAGGCGAAGGCACCGATATACGCGTCCTCGGGAATGGCTACTCCTTCGCTGATGCTCACCGGCTGCTCAATACCCTGTTTGGCAGGGTTCAGCGCTTTCGATACCAACTGAAGCAACATACCCATCGCGCCGCGTGCGTTCTCTACAAGAATCACCGCTTGTCCCGAGTCTTCGAATCGCGCACGTAGGCTGTCGCTGTTCGCCACTAACCCCTCACTCACCAATATCGCACCGGCTTGGGTATTCTCCAAATACGGCATATATTTCGCATCCGTGATGAACGACAGGTGGTGCGGTTGTGCCGATTCAATCGGAGCTACATCGCTTACCATCGCTTGCGCTTTGCCTATCAGTTTGCCGCCCAACAGCGCTGCTATTTGTCCTGCACTAAATTCCATAAATCAAAAATCTAAAATCAAAAATCCTAAATGCGATACTTGAAAATGTATCGCTTAGTCGGTTTTCGTGTCAACGACTCGAGATCCAGTATCTCACTTGCCTCGGCGATATCGCGCACGCGTCCATCGGAGTATAAAATATCGATGGAATCGGCTTTTTCGCTATAGGTATTGCTGGTCGAGACATGTTCGGACCACATATACTGCGCCTCTTCTTCGGTGAGTCCTAAAGCTTTTGCGTACGTCTGGTTCAACTCTTTCTTCTGCGCGTCGGTCAACGGAGCGTCTAACAGTTCGCCGCGGAACAACTGGCGGTTGATGAAACTCTTGCTCAACGCACTTAGCACTTTGTCTTCGCTCGATATCCATGCCTTGATAGCCGACAGCACATCGTTGTCGTCCAGCAGCGCATACTGCTCCAGCGCCTCGCTATGCACCCCAAAATCCGCAAACGTCACGTTCTGATAGAGGAAATACCTCAGCGCCGGCGAACAAAATAACTCTCCACTCTCCACTCTCCACTCTCCACTCTCGCGCGCTAACTCTTTGGCACGGCTGAGGATCTTTATCAAGTGCTGCTCCGCTGCCACACTCGTCTTATGCAGATAGACCTGCCAGTACATCAGTCGGCGGGCAACGAGGAATTTCTCCACGCTGTAGATACCTTTTATCTGCACCACTAACTTATCATCGCGCACATCAAGCATCTTCAGCAGTCGTTCGCTGGCTACGCGGCCTTCCTGCACGCCCGTGAAGAAACTGTCGCGACAGAGGTAATCCATGCGATCGACGTCCAACTGACTCGAGATCAACTGATGCAGGAAATGCTTCGGGTACTCGTTCTTAAAGATAGCGATCGCCGTATCGAGTTGTCCGTGCAGATCCTCGTTGATACGTAGCATCATCAGCAGCGAGATATCCTCATGCGTCACTCCATCTACGATCGTATGTTCCAGCACATGCGAGAACGGACCATGACCGATGTCGTGCAGCAGAATAGCGATCATTGCCGCTGTCTCTTCCTGCTCCGTGATCTCCACATCTTTTAACCGTAGCGAACGTATCGCTTCCTGCATCAGGTGCATCGCACCTAAGGAATGACCGAACCTACTGTGAGTCGCACCCGGGTACACCAGATACGACAGACCTAACTGCCGAATACGGTTCAGACGCTGCACATACGGATGCTGCAGCACATCATAAATCAAGTCATTCGGTATCGATAAGAACCCGAAGACAGGGTCGTTGATTATTTTTCGTTTATTGGCCATGTATATACTCTATTGACGCATCAATCAACGCATCCATTGACGTACAAATCAACCGCGCACGCAAGCGCACGCTACAAATCGGCTACAAAATTACAACAAAAATTGCACATATGCAAACATTCGGGTGTTTTT
>JAEDNI010000067.1 GCA_016302585.1 Paludibacteraceae bacterium
ATGGATATTCTTGTGCGGCGGAGCCGCCAGTCCGGTGTGGCGAGAGCCATCAATCCGGACTTTGAGAGCCACCGCCTGTTACTTATTTTGCTTGTTTCGGATCTAAACCATATACTTCTCGCATAGACCTGTCCTTTGAAGTATCAATGCATTCGATGTTTATCTTGTAGGAATCATATGAGATTCGGTCCATGATTGCATCGGCCAAAGTGTTTTCCTGTTCACCACCACAGATTCTGTCGTACCAGTCTTCTTCTCGGAACTGTGAACAGAAGATGGTGGATGTTCTTTTGCGACGTTTATGAATCAATTCGAATAGATTCCTGGCTTCCGATTCGTTAAGTCTCAGCAAAAGCCATTCGTCAATGATTAGCAGAGTTGGTGTTGTATATTTCTTTAATACATTTTGAAATACACCATCCTCTCGTGCAGCCTGTAGTTCTAACAGAAGGTCAGGCAAGCGAACAAATCGTACGCTATAGTAGTGTTTACAAGCTTCCATTCCAAATGCACAGGCCATATAGGTTTTTCCACTGCCTGTTGCACCGGTAATAAATATATTTCGATACTCCGGAATGTACTCGCAAGATGCAAGACGATTAATAAGATCCCGATTCAGTTTTCTGCCGGATGTGTAATCAATTCCGGCGATACAGGCATCAGGTTGTTCAAATCCAGCATTATGAATCAGTCGCTTTAAGCGATTGTTCTTTCTGGATATGTATTCTGCATCAACAAGCATTCCAAAGCGGTCTTCGAAGGAAACCTCCTTCATAGACTTATCACTTTGCTGTATACGGAATGCATCTGCCATTGCAGTAAGATGCATTTCAATCAGTTTATTAATTGTACTTTCATTTATCATCATCTGTTACCTCCATAGTATCTGGCTCCTCTTGTGATGCCATGAGACTCTTTCTTTTGTGGTTCCGATGAAGAGATAGGTGTATCCTTCATTGTTACCAGTAAATTTTTGATACTTTTATAACTGGGCGAACTTGAATACAGAAGTGCTTTTTCGCAGGCAGCTTCCAACTTTTCAGGAGAATATCTCTCTGATAGTTTCAGAAGCCCCATGCAGCTTCTATAGTTTTGTTGTTCCACCCGGTCAGAGGTAAGCAGAGCATTTATGACTTTATTTGTGCTAGTTCCAATCTGTGCTGCCCAACGTCTGAAACGGTCTCCGTTCCATTCCAGGTACTTCTGATGGTCAGGAGGCATATGCTCCGTTACGGTGGAGTATTGTCCAGGACGACCATGAAGACGCTTATGGGAAGCAATGCGATTGTGATTATAAAAAACTTCAATAATGGTGTCTGTTATTCTCACATCTACCTTGTTTCTGATATACTGATAAGGCACGGAGTAGAACATCTTGTCTACTGCGATGTGATAGTTGAATTGCACAGTGGCTTGTTTCCACTCAGCAATCTCATAAGGAGTAGCAGGCAACGCGGCCAGTAATGGCATTTCTTCCCCAAGAAATAAACCCAGCCTGCTACTTTCTTTTTTTTGGAAAGGCTTGGAATTGAACTGCTTCAGTTTCACTCGTATTGCTGCATTTAGTTCAGCAAGTGAAAAGAATTGTTCATTCCGCAGTGCGGCAGTAATCCATGTAGAAATGTTTCCTACAGAACCTTCTGCATTCGGTTTATCTTTGGGTTTTCGAACTCTTGCAGGAACGATGGCAGTATTATAATGTTCCGCCATTTCATGATAGGTTCGGTTTAGTACAGGCGTATACCAGTCGCTTTGCTGATGATTTACGGCGGTGGTGCAGTTGTCCGGTACGAGAATCGGAGTAACTCCACCGAAGTATTCGTACATGTGGACATGTGCTGTAATCCAGGCTTTTGTCTTCTCGTTGATAAAGGCTTCAACAAAAGCGTACTGACTATAAGTCAGAACTCCAACAAAGAGAAAAGCTTCCGTTATTTCACCGGTATCGGGGTCTATGATATGTGCAGGATCACCTGCCCAATCTACTTCAATCTGTTCCCCCGGCTTACGTGGGATATGCATTGTAGCACGTCGCTTTTCTTCATTCATCTGGATGTGATAGCAGAACTGGGAATACATAAGTGGCTCATCGCCATTCATTTGGCATTCCTCACAGTATTCCACCCAGAGGAGTTTTTTGTTTACTCCGTTACGGAGCAGTTCCTTTCGGATGTAATCATAATCCGGCAACCTTTTATTTGCTGTCGTTTTAGTCTTAGGGAAAAGTAATTCCCCAAGACGAGCATCGGTCATTTCTGGTCCAAGCGGCCAAGAGATTTTTAATTCTTTGGCTTTCTTTAAAACCTTTGACACGGTGTTTCTGGACACACCGCAGCTTTCAGCGATGGTCCGTTCACTAATCATCAGACTTTGCAGGCGGATGATTTCACGATATTTGGTCATTGTTTTGACCTCCTTCATCTGTATTTACACCAAAGGTGCATAAATACAGTATAAAGGATAATTAATAAGGTGGCTCTGAGAACCCGGAATGGTGGCTCTCAAACTCCGGACTACTGGCTCAAACTAGCCCGGAATACTCA
>JAEDNI010000013.1 GCA_016302585.1 Paludibacteraceae bacterium
TTAGACCTACTAAGAGGTCCTACAACTATCAAAACCGAGTGCAAAGATACAAAAAAATTTTGATATATGCAAATATTGGTGACTGAAAAAGTCAGAAATGTGCATTTTGTGTCCGATTGACAGACTCCACACCTGAGACCCTAAGTACGTACACATACTACCCTATATAGGGTACGTATGTAGTACTTACGGGTTCCAGGAGTCTCGTCAAAAGTTGTGAAGGAATGATGCATACCATTCTTCGCAGAGGGAGGGGCAGTAGGGCAAGTGTCCTTATTGCAGTTGTCGGATGGTTTTGGCGACGTTGATGAGGTGGTCGGCAACACGTTCGGAGTTCTGGGCAAGGGAGATATACTCGGTTCCAGCTTGCGGTTCGCATATGCCCAGCGAGAGACGCTGGATATGATTGCGCTCCATCTCATCGGTCAGACGGTCAATCTCGTCCTCAATCTGGTTGGCGCGCCCAAGAGCTTCCATATCCATCTTATGGTACGCTTGCATGGTTGCCTCGTAGAGCGAAACGACCAAAGCTTCCATCTGTTCAATCTCCTTGATGGCGTAGTCAGAGAAGCGCACGTCGTGCTGCTGCAGGCTTTCGGCGTACTCGACGATGTTCTTCGCGTAGTCGCCTATACGCTCCAGATCGCTGACCGTGCGGATGGTGGACACCAGATACTGGTGGTCAAAACGGTTGAGTTGGTTATCCGATAGTTTCACTGCGTATTGAACGAGTTCGCGGTTGAGGAAGTTGAGTTCTTCTTCGGTCTTGTTGAAGATATCCAACTCTCCGGTGTCAAGCGTCTTGACGATGTGTATTGACCGGCTGAAATTAGTGACCGCCATCTCCGCCATGTGTTCAATCTCGGCTTTGAGCTGTCGTACCGCCACCACAGGCGTGCGGAGCATCTGCTCGTCGAGGAAATAGAGATGCGGTTGGTCGGTCTCGGTCTTCGGTTGGTCTTTGATGATCTTACAAGCCAGAGCCACCAGTGCGCCGGTGATCGGCAGGGCTACAAGCATCGTGCAGACATTGAAGACGGTGTGGAACATCGCCAGTTGGAGTTGCGGCGCTGCCGGAAGCAGGTGCTCGAAGAGCGTGCCGAAGGTCCAGACCCCGGCGGTGAACAGACTCATTGCTCCGCCAATCAGCAGGAAGAGCACGACACCCATGATATTGAAAATGAGGTGGATCATCGCCGTCCTTTTGGCAGCTATTCCGCTGGTAAGACCGGCAATAACCGCTACCACGCATGAGCCGATGTTACTACCCATCGTGAGGAAAATACCCTGATCGAGCGTCACCAGCCCCGTGACGACCATGGTGATGGCGATAGAGGTCATGACGGACGAAGACTGGATGATGGCGGTCAGGACCGCGCCGATCAGCACTAACAGCAAAGGATTGCTGATCGAGGCGAGGAAGAGTTTGACGGAATCGAGTGCCGCGAACTCATCCATGGCATTGGACATCATACTCAGACCGACGAACAACATTCCGAAGCCGGTGAGCACACCTCCTGCCTGCTTCCACGCGTCGCTTTTGGTAAAGAGCATGATAAATGCACCGATACCTGCAAAAGCGCTGAAGATGAGGGTGGTGGAGATACTGTTGGTGCCGAACATACCCAACGCGACCAACTGAGCGGTAACTGTCGTACCGATGTTCGCGCCGTAGATGATGGTTGCCGCTTGTGCGAGGGACATGATCCCCACGTTCACAAAACCGATGACCATCACAGTAACGGCACCACTACTCTGGATAGCAGCGGTGCCGACAGTGCCGATTGCCACGCCGAGCCATTTGTTGTCGCCGGTCTTGGCAAAGAGGCGTTTGAGCCGTTTAGATGAAGCCGATTCGAGGTTACTGCTCATCATCGTGCAGGCAATCAGAAAAACTCCGATACCTGCCAGGAGCGTTAGAACGGCGGTTATAATAGCTAAGAGATCCATCTTTTAATCGTCAATGCGGACGAATTCGTATTGGCGGTTGAACTTGAGATCGAGACCGTTATTGAGTTCTGCTTGGTAGCCGCGGTCGTCTTTGCCCCACTCGGTAATGAAAGCATTCGGGAAGTGAGCCTTGACGTAGGCCTGTACGGGTTCGGGAATCAGCGCGGAGGGCACTTCTGTCCGTTTGCAATCCACTTTCAGCAACTCGCCCGCCTTGTTGAACTCGATGGTGCGACCATCATTGAAGCGAACTTCGTATTCGTCGTCAAACAGCTCTTTATCTAACATGACATACGCAATCTGCGTAACATCGAAATGGGCAGCCACGATGGCTTTTGCCGGTTCGGGAACTTGGTCATAAGTGACCACTTGCTCATCAGCACAAGCTGTGAAGGAGCATGTCAGCGCCAGCAGCGCTACGAATAAATTCTTCTTCATAATAGTAAGTTTTTGAGTTAGAATGTTATCAATTAAAAAACTACAAAAATCATGCCATAAATTATTTATGGCAAAAAAAATATGAAATCTTGCGTATGTCAAAAAAATCTTGTATCTTTGCGCCAAATTAGCGCATTACAAATATGCTTTTGGAGGTGTAACCTTTTGACGATTTGTGTATCTTATCAGTAGGTGAACGACAATTTATCCGACATAGAACTGATTAGGCAAGTGTTGCGCGAGAACAATCCGCGCGCGTTTGATACGTTGATGCAGCGGTACTCTCTGCCGGTGTACAACGCGGCTCTGCGACTGATGCACGATGAAGACGATGCCGCAGAAGTGACACAGTTGGCTTTCATACAAGCCTACAAACAATTGGATTCATGGCATGGAGGCAATTTCGGAGCGTGGGTAACAATCATTGCCAACCATATCGCTTTGCGTCTCTTGGAGAAAGAAAAGCGACGAGGGGATGTACGATTTGACGATGTACAAAGTACGACGGACTTGGCGGATATAGCCGATGAGACATACAACGAGCAGCGAGAGGCACATCTGCAAGCCTTGGAGCAAGCGGTAGCACAACTGCCGGAACAAGAGCAACAGATCATCCGATGGCATTATTACGAGAACCTGCCCTTGCAAGTAATCGCACAGCGGCTCGGACAAACGGGAAACAATATCAAAGTGCGGCTTTTCCGCATCAGAGAAAGACTAAAGAAAAAGATTGAACATGGAAACAATAACTGATCAAGAATTGGACACGCTGTTTCAGCAATCTGCACAGCAGCACAAAGCGGTAGAGCAAATCAACCGTCAGGTCATGCGCTCCGTGCGTCGGGAAATGCGTCTCAAGACCTTGCGCAAATGGGCTAAACTGCCCGGTCTCTGTTTCGGTCTGCCGATAGCAGTAGTGGTGTATATCTATGCGCTGTTCGTCTTTATGCCGGAAATGCCGGAGCAACTGCAAACCGTTTGCATAGCCATCCCTGTGGCTACCATCCTTGCTCTGGCTGCGCAACGGCTCCGTTATTTTTCGCCGGAGGTGTAACCTTTCTGCACTCCGCGTATCATACAAATAGAAGGGCAGACCGGTAGCCCGCAAAAATAACATTATTAAACGATTAAAATTTATAGTATTATGCATCTTCTTCCTGTTGCATTTCAAGGCTTGGTAGCCATCATCCTTATGTTAAGTCTGCCTATCATAGCAGTAGTAATGTCCTTTTGGTCCTCTATGCACAAAAAGACGAAGGACAAAGAACTCCGCCAACTCATTATTGAGAACCACACCGATCCGGAGACCGCCAAACTGCTCATTGACGAACCGAAGAAACAGCCGCGTAAGATGGGACCGGTCAATTTAGATACGCTCCGCGCTGCCTGTGTATTACTCGGTATTGGTCTTGGCGCGTGCATCAACTGGCTGGCGAGCGTAGCTACTAAGAGCATTTATTTCTGGCTCATCATCGCCTGTGGCATCGGCATCGGACTCCTCTGCTCCTTCCTTGTTGAGATGCACCTCTACAAGAAATACGGTCGCAAAGAAGAGAGCGACGAAACAAAAGAGTGATTCCGACATATCACATAAAAATCTTCTTCAAAAGCGTCCTTCGGGACGTTTTTTGTATTGTTACGCTCCGCCCTGTACTTCCCATTTCTCCGCCTCCCGACCGACCGATGACCGTGAAGCGGTTAAGGCGTACCGCAGAGTGTCCAGTGGACATTCACGGAGTAAGTGCGCCGTGCGAGTTCGCAGGGCGAACATAGAAATAATCGTTTGAGCCATGCGAAATAAGAACTCCTTCAAGCCGAGAGAAGAGCGAGAGACAAAAAAAAGCACAAAATCGCCCTCTCTCTTGCATATGTCAAAAAAAAGCAGTACCTTTGTACCGAATCTGCAAATATGAGTTCTTTATATCACATAACCATGCTCGGGATGGACAATGCACTGGCGACGCGGTGTTACAACACCTGCTTCACGCTGCATGGCGCGAACGGTACACTGCGAAGCGCAGTCCGTCTTCTCCGGCTCCGTCCTCGTCCCGGACGATTTGGAGAGAATCGCATATGACATCTATGACAACCGAACTTCTGATAGATAGCTGCCCGTGCATGGTCTATGCCATGCCGGAGTCCCGATGCCTTGTGCTGACTACGCTCGTCTGGCACAACGGCGGACATTTCACCGACTGCACCCTTCGCCTCGCCCAACCGTTGCTATGACCCACAAGCAGAAAACAATCCTCGGCTTTGCAGCCGGAGTGGCGGCGGGTGTCTCGTATGGTCTGAATCCGCTGTTCGGCAAACCGCTTTTGGACGGCGGCGTGCCGGTGTTGTCGCTCTTGTTCTTCCGTTATGCCATCTCGTCGGCCATTTTAGGTCTCTGGATGGCGTTCCGGCATGAGTCTTTCCGCGTCAACGGACGGGAAATGCGCCTGCTGGTCGTCCTCGGCTGTCTGTTTGCCGCCAGCAGTGTCTTTCTCTTTGAGTCATACCGGTTCATTCCTTCGGGGCTGGCAACGACCTTCGTTTATCTGTATCCTGTCTTTGTAGCGCTTATCATGGTCGGGCTGCATGTCTATCCCAAATGGCAGGTATGGCTGTCTATAGCCGCCACGGTTGCGGGAGTGGTCCTGCTCAGCTGGCCTGCCGCCGGAACAGAGATTCACTGGCTCGGCATTGTTCTTGCGGCTATGTCCGCTTTGAGTTACGCCGTTTATCTGGTGATTGTCAACCGCTCGCAGCGTATCAAACATATCTCCGAACACATGCTCACGTTCTATGGTCTGGTGGTGGGTGCCGTCGCCTTTTTGGCGTACCTGCTTATCGACGGAACGCCGGTGCTGCAAGGCATAGACACCACTCCGGACGTACTGAATCTTATCGGTCTGGCTGTCTTTCCTACCATGATAGCCATGCTGACGATAGCCCTTTCCACACGCCTCATCGGACCTACGAAAACGTCTGTCTTGGGCGCTTTCGAACCCGTAACGGCTATCTTGGTCGGCACGCTGGTCTTTGGCGAACCGCTGACGGTGAACATCCTTGCCGGCATCGTCATCTGCATCGCCGCCGTCCTCTTCATGATCCTCAGCGAAAAGTAAAAATGACACTGTGCCCCTAATTAGAGTTTTTCTCACAAAAATCTTGCGTATGTCAAAAAAAATATTCAAAACAACCACTAAAAATTTAAATAAATTTAATTTTTAACGTTAAATCCTTGTGTATTCCAAATTTTTGTAGTATCTTTGCAGCGCAAATTATAATGGTTTAATTGCATATAGGATATATGGCAAGTACACGACAGGAGATCATCGAAGAACTCAAGCAGTTGCTTGAGCAAGATGTGGTAGCGATCAAGGATCAAGTAGATCATCTTAAGACCCGCTTCTATAGCATAGAAGAGGCGTTGGAAGAAACGGCTGCGGAGGCGGAAGCCGCTGCGGAGAATAACCCGGTAGAAGAAGAGTTCAAAGCGCTGTTGGCGCAATACAAAGCGAAGCGAGCCGAAGTAGCCGCTGCACAGGCCAAGGAAGAGGCGGATAACCTCGCCCGTAAGCAGGCGATTTTAGACGAGATGCGCACGATGGTAGAAGGCGCGAATGCCGACGGCGTGATGGCGAACCTGCAGAAGATGCGGGAGTTACAGACCACTTGGAAGACCATTGGTGCCGTACCCGCACCCAAGACCCAGGAGATTCGTAAGGCTTATCAGCAATACCAAGAGCAATTCTACGACCTGGTGAAGATCAATATCGAGTTACGCGACCTGGACTTCAAGAAGAACCTGGAGCAGAAGACTTTGTTGTGCGAAGCAGCGGAGCGCCTGCAGGAGAATAACAATATCGTAGAGGCATCGCGTGCGCTGCAGCAGTTGCACGACGAGTGGGCGGAGATTGGCCCTACGGCACGTGAGGTGCGCGAAGACTTATGGAACCGTTTCAAAGCCGCTTCGACTATTATCAATAAGAAACATCAGGCCTATTTTGACGAACTGCATGCCAAAGAGCAAGCGAACCTCGAGGCCAAGCAAGCCATCATCGACCAACTCAAGGCGATTAACGAACCCATCGTAAACGGTCAGCCGTTGAGCGCCAAACAATGGGAGGCTGCTACCCAGCAAGTGCAGAATCTGCAGACCGAATGGCGTAAGATCGGTTTTGCGCCGAAGAAATACAATCAATCTATCTATGAGACCTATCGGGCGGAGTGCGACCGGTTCTTCCATGCCAAGACCGAGTTTTTCAAGGACATCCGTGATGCTTTCACAACCAACCTCAAGCATAAACGTGCGCTGGTAGCGAGGGCGCAGGAGATCACGGAAAACGTGAAGGCGAAGTTGGAGAGCAATGAGATGACACGCGAACTATGGGACGAGATGACATCGCAGGTGCAGGCTATTCAGGCCGAATGGAAGACCGTAGGTACGGTTGCCCGCAAATATTCCGATGAGTTATGGAAGAAATTCTCCGATACCTGCGATGCGTTCTTTGAAGCGAAGCGTGAAGCCCAGAAAGGCGAGCGTCTGAAGCAGAAAGGCGAACGGGCTGCCAGAGCAGCTCGTCAGGCTGCGAGCCAAGGAGCGGATGGTCTGCGTCGTCTGCGTGACCGGCTCCGGCAGGAAATCAAGATCGCCGAGAACAACATCCTCTTCTTTACAGCCAAGTCCAAGACGGCCAATAAGCTCGTGGACTCGATGCAGAAAAAGATCGACGAGCTCAAGAAGCAATTAGAAGATATCCAAAACCAGTTGGATAACGAAGAATAATGAGCAAACTAATCGAATACAAAGGCGTAGAGGTGCATCAGGCGGACCAGATTGTGCTGCATGATGTGAATCTAACAGTGGAGGAAGGCGAGATAATCTACCTGCTTGGTAAAGTAGGTAGCGGTAAGTCGTCCTTTATGAAAACGCTCTACGGCGCCTTACCTATCGCCTTGGGTGACGCGCATGTATTGGGCTATGATATGCCCACTATCCGTCGTCGTAAACTGCCGTATCTGCGTCGCCGCTTAGGTATCATCTTCCAGGACTACAAGTTACTGACGGATCGCTCCGTTGAGGAGAACCTGTTGTTTGTGCTGCGCGCGACGGGATGGAAGGATAAGAAACTGATGCGCGACCATGTGCGCGAAGTGCTGAAGCAAGTGGGCATGGAGACCAAGGCCTACAAGAAACCCTATGAGTTATCCGGAGGAGAACAGCAGCGTGTGGTGATTGCGCGTGCTTTGCTGAATTCCCCGGAGATCATCTTGGCGGACGAACCGACAGGAAACCTCGATGCCGAGACGGGCCGCGAGATCATGGAACTCCTATATTCGATTAGTAACGCGGGAATAACCGTACTCATGTCCACTCATAACCGCCTCTGGCCGGAACTGTTCCCCGGCAAGATATGGATGTTTGAAAACGGAGAGATTCGCCATGTTGATTAACGAAGCACAGGATGCCATCATCGAGGAGTTCGAAGCCTTCGATGACTGGATTGATCGCTATCAGCTGCTGAGCGACTACGGAAGGGAGTTGAAGCAAAATCCCTTGCCTGAAGAGGATCGCATCGACCGTAACCTCATCGACGGCTGTCAATCGAAAGTATGGATCACCTGCCGCAAGGGAGAAGACGGAAAGTTGTATTTCAAGGGTGACTCGGATGCGTTGCTGGTACAAGGTATCGTTGCGCTGATCTTGCAGGTTTTCAACGGTCATACGCCCAAAGAGATACTGGATGCGCAACTCTATTTCATCGAGCGTATAGGACTGCAGGAGCACCTGAGTCCGACCCGATCCAATGGGGTAGTAGCGATGATAAAGCAGATCCGGATGTTCGCTTTAGCGTATCAAGCGGTATAACTCTTCAGCGATGCGCTCGTCGGATTGCTCATCGCAGATCTCTACATCCAGAATATGATTCGCGCGTTGATAGAATGGTTCACGCGCTTGAAGTTGAGGAGCTATAAATTCCAATAGTTCCTTTTCTGTGCGGCCTTGTAAGACAGGGCGGTCGGTTAAATCCGTGAGCATCAGGCGTTTGGCCAAATGTTCGGGTTTCCAGCGGAGATAGATACTGGTACCTAATTCCCGCAAGCAATCCATGTTATCTTCCCAGCAAGGATAGCCTCCGCCGGTAGCGTAGATCACTTTCTCAAAGGGAATCCGGTCGGCTAAATCTTCCACCACATATTTCTCCTTACGCCGGAAATCCTCAATGCCGAACTGACGAATATACTCGGCCGGGGTATAACCGTGAATATGATAAAACGCCTCGTCTAAATCCACAAAATGCCAGCCGAGTTTATCAGCCAGCATGCGTCCTACAGTGGTCTTCCCTGCACCCATGTATCCTATTAAATAGATCGGCAGTTTCATTCGAAAACCCTATTTATATTCCCAACTATCGTTGTCCGTCCAGATAATCCGTCCGTTCTCTTTGTCAATAGTAGCGAGCGGAAAAATAGAAGAGAAGGGTGGAGTGACCGTCTCTATCAGTTGCCACTCCTTATTATATATACGCGCGCATGAGGAACACTGCGGCGCGCAAGCCGTCATGACGACGAGTATCGAGTCGCCCTTATAGACCTCTAAAGTAGTGCTCTCGGTGAGCGCCACTTTCTCATAAACGTCACCTTCTTCGATTACCTGCGGCGACCCGCCTGTCTGAAACAGGTCGATCAGTAACGAAAGCGATATGGTAAGCAGAAACGTTTTCAATTCAGTAATACGACCGCATAGGCGGCTATTCCTTCTTCGCGTCCAACAAAGCCGAGATGTTCGGTAGTGGTCGCTTTGATACTCACTTGGTTGGGTTCAGCCCCCATGACAGCGGCCATACAAGCCTGCATAGCCTCGATATGGGGATTTAGTTTAGGCGCTTGCGCGCAGATAGTGATATCGCAGTTACCGAGTTCATACCCCGCCTTACGAATCATCTCCATCACGCGGTGCAAGAGAATCTTGGAGTCAATGCCTTCGTATTCATTCCCCTTTGTGTCAGGGAAATGATAACCGATATCGCGCATGGCGGCGGCACCTAAGATTGCATCGCAAAGGGCATGGATCACGACGTCTGCATCGGAATGACCGAGCAGACCTTTGTCGTACGGTACCTCAATTCCCCCTAACCACAATTTGCGGTCAGGGGAGAATTGATGTACATCATATCCAAATCCAATGCGCATGGAATTTTACTTCGCTTTCTTGTTATCCACGATGTCCTTGATACCTGCGAGGTCGAAGCCCAGGGTGAAGCGCATCGTCTGATCCAATGGGTTCGAAGCAGCCAGACCTACACAGTAGGAGACATCCAACGAAACGATGGAGAGGTGGAAACCGGCACCGAAGGTAAGATAGTTACGGTTACCTTTGTAGTAGTTCTCGTAGCTGTAACCGGCACGAGCGAAGAACTGCTTGTTGTAGGAGTACTCGATACCGGCCCCCCAACGAACCTCAGCAAACTCCTCTTTGCTTCCGCCCGGCGCGTCTGCGAAGGACTGGAACCAACCTTTCGCAGGGTTCAGCGCAGAATACTCTTCCTGAGTGTATTCGCCGGTCGTCTGATCCGGCGCGAATTTCGAGTAACGGCTCGGTACCAACATCTTGTTGGCCTCCAGGTTGAGGGTCAAGAAGTTGTATTTATTCAGCGGGATCTCATAACCCATACCGATATTCATACTTGCCGGAATGAAGTTGCTGCTTCCGTCATCGGCGTAGTTCATCTTACCACCCAGGTTCTTTAAGGTGAAACCTAACGAGAGGTGGCTCGTTCCGGACTTCAACTCGAACGGCTGGAGATAGTACAAACCGATGTCTGCAGCCATGGTCCATGCCGGGTGCATCTCCGTAGCCGTACCGGTCGAACTGTTATACCCGTTGTTCAGATCCGAATAAAGAAAACGAACAGCAACAGACATGGATACGTACTCATGCAGTTTACGGAAGTAACTGAGGTCGAGCGCCCACTCGTTCGGACGAACGTCCTGGATCTTCTGACCTTGCGCATCCGTCAGCGCTACATCACCCATCGAGAAATACGTGAAGCTGGCACCGATACCGCCTCCCAGATCACCGAAGTTATAGAATCCGGCGAGGTAAGCCAGGTCGATGTCACCTACCAACTTACGCAACCAAGGCGTGTAGTTCGCGGTGATACCACCCTTCGAGTACATGTATGCGTACTTGGCCGGGTTCCAGAACTGAGAGTTAAAGTCCGCCTCGGTAGCTACGCCGAGATCACCCATACCGGCAGCACGTGCATCCGGCGCAATAGAGAGAGACGGCATCGCTGTGATCAGCGGGTTCATCGTGTCATCTACAGTTCCCTCAGCGCTCATCGATACGGCGCATACCAGGGCTGTGAGAGAAATAAGAATTTTTTTCATTTTGATTTATAAATAGTTTGTTGTTAATGATTTTCATGTTTTAAGCGATTTGTTTCATAGGCTTATTTGGTAACAATAATTTTGCCTGAAGTAGTACTATACTTACTGGAGGCGGATTTTATTTTAACTGAATAGATATATACTCCTGTGTTCAGCCCCAACGACGGCAGATTGATACTAACCTCATCGGGGTTATCTTGCTTATGGCTGTAAACCATCTGTCCGGCTGCGTTATACAGATAGATCTCGGTTTCAATCAGTTCATCCGGCTGATCGTAGTTAACAATCAGATGCACCACACCCGACTGCTGTACCGGGTTTGGATAGGTGGTCACATTATAGATTGACGGGTCGAGTCCGGCTTCTACAATGAAGTTAAGACTCTTGGTGGTGCTGTTGTTGAGTAAGTCCCATGCGCGGAAGGTGAGGCTGTGAGGACCGTTCGCCAGTTCCTCCATCAGGTAGCTGACCTGCCCCGCTTGGTAACTATTGTTCGCAGCGGTGAAGTATTCGTTCAGCGAATAGATCATCTTCGGATCATCATCAATGATCAACATCAGGTCATGCCCAATACCGGCACCCGCGGTGTTGATACCGTTCTTGTCATACAGGTTCGCGAAGAAGCGTGGCGTGGCGTAGGTCTTGTCGCCGTTTCGGAAAGCCGGAGAATTCAGATAGATCTCCATCTCCGGACCAATCGTATCTATAGCTACGGTTGAACCCGTACCTCCGATGATGAATTGCTCGAAATGACCGACCGCCTCTGCCGTCTCGAGCGAATCCGCCGTTACGGCATAATACACGATACGTCCGTTATCGAAGTTATACCGGATATCCTTGGGCACCATGAAGGTGTAGTTAAACAAGCCGTCCTTCACATCCGTGGCACCGGAGAAGATGGTATTCGGATAATCATTGTAAGCTATTACACGCGGGTCTCCACCTACGTTGTCGTTGTCGCGTGTAGGGATTGATTGCATCTTATCGTAGATCGTGATATCTACCTTACCGTTAAAATCCGAAACGATATTGAGGTCCTCATCGATGATACGTCCTTCCACGTGCTGTACGCTCAGTGCGTTGAGCGTATCCATTTCGGTCAAGGTCTCGACGTGATAGTCCGTGGGGTAGTTAAGCCGCATACAGGGGTCACCCAGTAGCACGTACGCCAGTTTGTTCTCATCCGATCCCAAGAGATTCTTTCCGATCGAGATAGCTTCGCCGAGCGTCATGTCATAATGGAAGACATCGCTATGGCCGAAGAGGGTATCGCATACGCTGCGGTTGAGGTTGGTGTTCTGCGAGGCGTATACGGTACGTGTAGCAGCCAAAATACCGATCGCTCCGCCTTTCGGATTCAGAACCGCGGTCTCAGCAGCCGAACGCTTACCGGCATCGCATTGTGCAAAATTACAAGTTGCGAACAGCCAGAATGCCTGGTTCTTATTGGTCATGCCCGCAATATCCTTGAGGTTTAAGATCGATTCATTGGTGATGGCGTTGTAACCGCCGTGACCGGAGTAGTTGAAGAAGAGCACACCGTTCTTAAGCAGGTTCAGCACGCGGTTCTTAGCCAGCGGATAACTCTCGCCGCTCGCGTTCACCTCCTGCGGATAGGCATCTAAGAATATCTTATGCACTATGAAATCAGGATTCTTAATACGCACCAACTCCGCACTCTTCTCTGCGGTCTCGGTGTGCGTACCGTTCTCTCCGTCATCTGCCAGATATACCAGTTGGTTCTTCCATTTACCGGTTTGTTCGTTGCGGATATATTGGATCAGTTTATCAACGGTCGTACGCGCTTCGTCCAGACTCTCTACGGGAAGACGACCTACGCCAATATCCATGCGGCCTTGCGTATCAATAGTCCCTTCGTTATCATCCAGATACGCGAAATAGTCATCCGTAGCATAGGCTTTGATCTCGTTTACCGAGTTCTTCGACTGGTATGTCAGCAGCAAAGAAGTACCGGAGTTACGCAGCAGTTTGCGGTTATCGAACGTACCGTGCCCCATGAGAAGTAACCATCTGGGTTGCTGGCCGATACCGTTCTTCGCGCGGTCGTACAGCATCTTCATCAGCCATCGATAAGCCGTCGCATCCGGCGTACCGGACGAGAACTCATTATATACCTGTTGGTCGGTAACAATGGCATAGGTGATTGCCTGCTTGGCTTCATGCGCTTTCGCTAAGTCTTCCGAAACGTCTTCATATCCTTCCGGACAGATGATGATATAATCGATATTGCTCAGGGCATGCAGGTTCTGGTTCTTCACCTCGCCTACCACTTCGGCTTGAACGAATTTCGTTCCGTCGGTATTGACGGCGATGTACTCGTGTACTCCGTCCGCCTGGGTACCGACCCATGCCAGTTGGTCATCCACCATAGTGGTCGGCATGCGTTGAATAGCCGCCAAGTCCGTCACATCCCATATCTGGGTGGAAGCAGTGGTGTTACTCAAGAGAAAACGAACCGGATTGGTGGTATTGCGGTTCACCAGCGAACGAATACCCATATAACTGCCGGTCATGACGAGTTCCGAAGGCGTGGTGATCTCAATGTAATTGAGCCATGCTAAGGCACTCGCGTTGCTATTGACAAACTGTATTGTCACCCGCTGGTTCTGCTCTTCGGACGCACCGTTCATACTGATCGTACCCGCCACACCAAAGGTGTAGTGGTCCGGAATACTACTGATGTAGATGCTCTTGGAGCTGGTGTTATTCAGTTTCGCCTTGACGGTAGAAGTGGTAGCCGCATTGGCCGCCATGTCGATATATACCGAACTGTTGTCTCCATTCGCATATGGGGTGGAGAAGGTGAATGTACGTGTCTGACCGGCTGCAAACTGCTCGCCGTAGAACGTACGACCTCCGCCGGACACTCCCGTGCGGTCAATCAGGTTCACGGAGTCTTTCTCATGTACCTGATAGTAGGAATAATAGGTAACATCGGTAGGAGAACCGCTTACGGCTTCTGCTTCCGGGAACAGCAGCATGTCACCTGCATCATCGCTCAGCAGGTAATAGCCGAAATCCGAATAAGTATTACGAGTGTGCGCGAAGCGAGAACCATTATAGGTCCAGCTGATCGGACCCTGCACATAGAATAAGATATAATCTTCGCCTACATACACCGGCACTTGCGGCAGGTCGTCTATGTTAGGCTTGCTGAAATCCTGCTCTTTCTGCGCACCGCCATAGCCGAACACCCGCACTTGCGAGGGTTCTAAACCGGCGCTACGCAGTTCGCTGAAACTCATACGGCATACACCGGACTCGCTCACGCGAATCTTCACCCAGTGGCCGTCAGCTAAAACCGAACGCTCTGCATAGCTGTGAATACCTGCCATCATCGGCAGGCTTACCAGTACCCAAAACGCTATGAACAGGATTTTTTTCATTTAATCTTACAATATAATTTCTCTTGCCCGTCGAACTCGACGTGAATCACTTGCTCTTTCTCTACGCGCTGCGGCGCTTGCTTGGCCTGGATATAAATCAAATCCCCTTGACGAATTGTCATCACCTTGCTGGCTGCGGCTATTGCCTCTTCGGGGCTCATCAGCCATTCGCCGCTTACCGCTATGCCTTCGTCGCTTACCGGCACATACTCTCCGATAGCCAGCGAATAGTCAAAAGCCAACGCTTTGGTCCAAGGCGTACCAGCTGCTTTCGCTTCGCGCGCAATGTCCATCGCTATGAAGTCTGCTCCCGGCGCTACGGCATCGTAGTAACGACTCGCGAACTTCGACGCAATCTCTTTGCCCAACCGGCTGACGCGCAAGATGATGCAGTTGGTTACACCAATTTCTTGCGACCAATCCGGCATGAAAAACGGTTTCCTACCATTTAACAGACAGCTGTCGCCTTTCAGCACCATGGCTGTCTTGCCTTCGTCATATATAAAACCAATTATTTTCATTCACTCCATATCGAGCGTGCAAAGATACTACTTTTTTTGCATATATGCAAATAAAAATGTAAATTGGACACTTTTTCTTAAAATTTGTTATTTGGCCCGTATGAATAATTGCACCGGTGTTCCGGTGAAATCCCACCACTCTCGCAGTTTGTTCTCCAAGAAGCGACGATACGGTTCTTTCACGTATTGCGGCAGGTTGGCGAAGAACACAAAGGTCGGTATCTGGGTGTTCGGTAATTGAGTGCAATATTTGATCTTGATATATTTGCCCTTCCATGCAGGGGGCGGGTAGTTCTCGATCAACGGTAAAAACTTCTCGTTCAACTGTGCGGTCGGCACTTTTTTGTTTTTGTTCTCATAGACGTGGATAGCCGTCTCGATTACCTTGAAGATACGCTGTTTGGTGAGTGCCGAGGTGAAGATGATGGGGAAGTCCGTAAAGGGCGCAATACGCTCGCGAATCGCACTCTCGTATGCCTTTATATCCTGATTCGTCTTGCTCTCAATCAGGTCCCATTTATTGATACATACCACGAGACCTTTCTTGTTCTTTTGGATGAGCGAATAGATATTCAGGTCCTGCGCTTCGATACCGCGTGTGGCATCAATCATCAGGATACATACGTCGCTGTTCTCAATGGCACGGATCGAACGAACCACCGAGTAATACTCCTGGTCTTCGGTCACTTTCGCTTTCTTACGAATGCCGGCTGTGTCCACGAGGTAAAAATCCTTACCGAACTTGTTATAGCGGGTGTAAATCGAATCGCGTGTCGTGCCAGGGATATCGGTCACGATGGTCCGCTCTTCGCCGATAAAGGCGTTCAGGATACTCGACTTACCTGCATTCGGTCGACCTACTATCGCAAAACGCGGCAGGTCCTCCAAGTCCTCATCGCTGTCATCTTCCTTACGAAAACGGCTCACCACTTCATCCAGCAGATCACCGGTACCCAAACCGTTCTCAGCGGACACGATAAACGGTTCGCCAAGCCCCAGTTTGTAGAACTCGGCCGCGCCGTACTGGTTCTCAAAAGTGTCCACTTTATTCACCGCTAAGATGGTCGGCTTCTTTGCCTGACGCAGCAAATGTGCCACTTCGGTATCAAACTCCGTCACACCTTGGTTCACATCCACTACAAGCAGCACTACATCCGCTTCGCGGATAGCCAGGTCCACCTGACGGTTGATTTCGGATTCGAAGGTGTCATCGCTGTTGACTACCCATCCTCCGGTGTCAATCACCGAGAACTCGCGGCCGCACCACTCGGCTTTGCCATACTGACGGTCACGCGTCGTTCCGGCGGTATTCATCACTATCGCTCGACGGGTACCCGTCAAGCGGTTAAAAAGGGTCGATTTCCCTACGTTGGGACGTCCCACTATCGCTACAATATTTGCCATAGTAATTTATCTTTAAACTTTACACTTCAAATAAACATTTCTCATTATTTGCATTCGCCGCAGGCGTCTTGCCCGCAGTGGTTGCTGCAACTGCTTTCGCAATCATCGCAGTTACCTTTACATCTACCGCAACCATGTGGGCTCCGGATGGCTTTTAATTCCCCTTCCGTCACGTCGCGGATGGTCAGGATCTTACCGGTAAAATGCAGGTCCTCTCCGGCATAGGGATGGTTGAGGTCGATGGTTACTTTCTCGTTCGTCACTTCGCATACTTGCGCCCGAACGATTTGACCGTCCGTCGTGTTCATCGGGACGATGGCACCTACATACACGCGCTCTTCGTCGAACTCACCGTCGCCGTTGAAGAACATGGTCTTAGGCAGTTCCATCAAGCCTTCATCGAGGTATTCACCATAGGCATCCGTAGCTTTAAGTACGAAGTCAAATTCGTCGCCTTCGTTCTTTCCTTCCATAGCGGCTTCGAACGCAGGGAGCATCATGCCTTCGCCTTGACACCAGGTTAACGGAGTTTCTGCCGTAGCTTTCTCCATCAGTTCTTCTTTGCCTTTCTCATCAGCGATGTACAACTCATACGTCGCTGAAACAACTTTTAATTTCTCAATCATATCTCTAAACTTTAAACTTTCAATCTACTACCACCACGATACTCTGCTATTGGTGGAGGAGTTACTGTTCTTATCGTATTTCAGGTCTTTCAGCATCGAGGCGTTCACTCCGATATGGAAGGTGTAACTCTTGAACATTCCGATCGGGTTGATGCTGGCAGTCATGTTCCAACAGTGCAGGTCACGACTGATATTAAACGTACAAGCCGTCACCTTCTTATAATCGAAGTTATACGTCATGTTGGCACTCACTTTCCATCCTCGTCCCAAACCGATGTTTCCGTTCAGTATGAGCGAGTGGGAGAACTTCATGTCGTAATACATCTTCTCGTAGTTAAAGGTGCTTCCCGGGGCATAGGACAGGCTGTAATTGATGGACAGGCTCCATGGGATTTCTGTGCGCACGTAGCCGTCATCCACATCTTCGTCTTTCTTCTTATGGTTATCCACCTTTGCGTTACTGTCATATCCCTCGGCGTCTTTCTCGATCGGCTCCAGCGCGATATCGCCCTCTGTGCCACCACCTGAATCACTCGACGGAGAACTACTTACTTTCTCTCCCCGTCGTTTTGCGATGGCATCTTTCCATTTCTTGATGGTATGATTAGAGATGGTATAACTGAAGCTCCATCTCAACCCGCTCCAGTGAGGGAACCGACCGTTATGCCAGTATTGTTTGTTGGTTCGATGCGGTTTACCGGCGGCATCCAGTTCGTACATATACGGATCCAACGAGGTATTGAGGTTCAGACTATAGTTGTTTAACTTCGGGAACTTCAAGCGCAGGTTCACGTGGAACAGACTCCAGTTCATACTATCGGCGGCGAAGTTATAACCGCCTGTGACGCTGAAGTTATCGATCAGACTCACTACTTTGTACGGCTGCTTACCCGTCGTGTCATCCTTATTCACGATCTTCATCTCCAGGTTATTTGCGACACCGAAACTGAGGTTAGCGGATAGTCCGCGCGGAGCATTTCCTAAGGGGAAACGCGAATAGACACGATGGATATAGGTCGTGTCCTCGTCTTTGATGACCGGTTCGTCGTAACTGCCGTAGTAACCCCAGCCCGGTTTCTCGAAGTTGGGATGGTAGGAGAAACTGATATTCGGCGTGATAACATGACGGAACTTCTCCACCTTGCTATTGGGGAATAGTTTTTTCAACGGCGTGTAGAATCCGTATAACTTCGTGCTCAAAGCCACGCTGACATCAAAATCGAATACATTGTAGAATCCGGTGGTGGTATCGCGTGCCACTCCGTTAATCTCCTCATCCCATCGCTGGTCAACACGCGTGAAATACATGCGGTCGCGTAAGTTGATCTGCGGCGTGATACTTAAGTATTTGAACAGCATGAAGCTGGCGCTAATCGGAACAGAATGGTTCATGCTCACTTGCCAATCCCGTAAGAAATTAGTCTTGAAGAGCTGGTTCTCCTTCACGCTGTTAATACCTATCTTACCGCTCATCGAGTAACTCATCTTAATCTTCTCATACCATTTCTCTTTTCCGGCTACGCCACCTTTGCGCTTGAGCGTAGCTTGACGCCAGAGTTTGAATGGATAGACGCTACTCATCGAAACCGATAACTGCGGTGCGGTAATAGAGAGGGTGGAGTCGCTTGTTCGCTGCGTCAAACTGGCACTCAAACTCAAATTCCACGGGCTATCCGGGAAGCGCTGGGTATAGTTGATCGTACTGCTCTTCGTATTTTCAGAATAGAGTTCGGAGTTGTAGTAACTATTGATATTACTACGGTTATAACCACTTGTGGCGAAGTTCACACTCGCCGAGAAGGTGCAGTACGGATTGAACTTCGCATCCTGGCTGTGTGTCCATTGGATACTGAAGTTTTTACGCGCCGAATAGTCCGGCAAACCCCTCTCACTCGTTACGTCATTACGGTAGTTGATACTCAAGTTACCCGAGAACCGATAACGCCATACGTACTTCGTCTTCGCACGAATAGCCCATGTACCGCGCGTGTAGATATCCCCCGTCAACTCCAAGTCCAGGTAGTCGCAAAGCGCGAAGTAATAACCGATGTTTTGCAGGTATAGACCGCGAGTGTAGTCATCACCGAACGTAGGCATGATAATGCCGCTGGAGTAGGTGCTGGTGAAGGGGAAGAAACCGAACGGAACGGCTAATGGTAGCGGGACATCACCCACGACCAAATAGGCCGGACCGCTGGCAATATAATCACCCGGTTTTACTTTCGCTTTGGTCATCTTCAGGTAGAAATGCGGGTGGTCATGGTCGTCGCAGGTCGTGTAAAGACCGTCTGCCATCAGCATTTCGTTGTTCTCCAGTTTCTTGGTCTTATCTGCGATGATATACCCTTCACCCTGCTGGGTAACTACATGACGAATGAAACCGCGCTGCGTCTGGATGTTATAGGTGATTTCATTCGTTTCGTAACTATCCTTGCCGTCTTTGAAAACCGGCTTACCTTTCCACTCGTAGTTCAAACTGTCCCATACTCCTTTCGCGTATATCTGGCTCGAATCCAGGTTCATACGGATATACTCGGAGTTCAACTCCATCGATTGGTATTTCAGTTCGCCCTTTCCGTGCAGGTACGCATTCCCGTCTCCCATTATGATCATCGAGTCGTTCGCTTGGTAGTGCACCGGAGATGTCAACTTGCTCTTGTGTGGTTGCGCTTCTCTGCGTTCGCGTGCCGTGGATATCACCGCACTGTCCCGGGTATGTAGCGTATCCGCCTTGCCCTCTGGGAGGGAAGGTGTGATGGCTTCTTGTCCCCACGCTGCGAAAGAGCAGAGCAGGAAAAGCACCGTGATGATATGGGAAAACAGGCGGCTACGCACAGAGTTTACTTTCTACGCACAGGTTTTACTTATACAAGAATCGTTTAATGGAGCGTTTTGGCGTCTTCTCGAACGGCTTGTCTTGTACTTCGATATCAGCCACTTTGCTATAGGACGGGATGAGGTGATTTAATTTCTCAAGGTTAGCCCGCATAATATGCAGAATCTCGTCTTTCGTCATACGTTTCGTCAGCGTCTCGTCCGGGAATACTAAGGCTATCAATTTGCCTTCGCGCTCTACGATCAACGACTCGCCTACCGCCTCTTGGTTATTCAGTTTATCCTCTATCTCTTCCGGATAGATATTCTGACCGGATGCACCCAGGAACATCGTCTTGTTTCGACCCTTGATGTAGATGTTCTGCTTGCGGTCCAGACGACCTAAGTCACCCGTTCGCAACCAGCCGTCCGGGGTGAAGGCAGCATTCGTTGCATCAGGGTTTTTATAGTAACCCAACATCACGTTTTCGCCCTTCACGAGGATCTCTCCGATGCCAGCTTGATTCGGTTCGTCGATCTTCACCTCCATGTTCATCACCGGTGCACCACCGCTACGGGCCTTGAAATACTTAGGCGGGTTTCCACCAATCAGCGGACCGCACTCAGTCATACCATAACCAATCGAGAGCGGGAAATGAATATCCATCAGACATTTCTCCACCACCGGGTTCATCGCGGCACCTCCGCAGATGAAATAGCGTAATTTCCCGCCAAAAGCGTTTTTCAACGCGCTCTTCACACGAGCGTGCAGGATGCTACTGATCGGCGGCATATGCCAGAACGTACGGATGGCCCATTTACTCAAAGTGGGGTCTAAGTTCTTTTTGTAGATCTTTTCAATCACCAGCGGCACGGTAACTACCAGATACGGCTGCACTTCCTTCATGGCTTTCAGCAGGATAGAAGGCGTCGGACTCTTGGTGAGGAAATAGATATGTGTTCCCGAGCAAAGAGGGTAGAGCAGTTCGCACACCTGACCGAACATATGCGCGAGCGGGAGCATAGAAACCAGACGCTGACCCGGTTCTACCGGTAGGATCTTCATCCCGATCTCTACGTTGTTACTCAACGAACGACCGTTCAGCATCACGCCCTTCGGGCTACCCGTTGAACCCGAAGTGTAGTTAATCAGACTCAGCACCTCCGGGTCGGCCGAGAAATAAACATCTTCCGGTTCAATAGCCCGCGGATACTTCACTTGAAAAGCCTCTTGCCATTCTTCGGCTGTCAGTACATGCACCGCTTTCTCTTTCTTACTGCCCTTACGCTCGTAGAGCGGACGCCAATCTTCCAAGGACAGCGCAGCCTTGATCTTAGGCGGCAGGGGCTGATTCTGCAAGTCTTTCCATACATACGGACCTACAAACAGCAGTTCACTATCCGAGTGCTCCAATAGATGCGCGATATCTACCGCCGTAAAGTCCTGCAAAATACTTACGCATACACCCTCATACGCCGCGATGGCCAGATATGCCACCGCCCAATTGGCGCAGTTACGACCGCACAATGCGATCTTATCGCCGCGCTTCAAACCCAATTGCTCAAATAATACGTGCAAACGCAGTATTTCTACCGCTAACTCACCAAAGGTGTATTCGTGATTCTCGTTATAATCCGAAAGTGCCAGATCATTCCACTGGTGTTCCATCACTTCCGTCAGATATTGCAAATAATGTTTCGTCATATTCTTGAACTTTAAACATTAATTCTTTCAATTTTTCTAGTTATTTTGTACACTGTACACCGTACACCATACACTTCGTTTTGTTGATGCACACAACTTTGCGCGGCAAAGTTACTGCTTTTTTTTGAAATAAGCAAGAAAAAAGCTATAAATCGTGCAAATAAGTCATTATTTGCTACTTCGAAAAGGCAAAAGGAGAAAAATATACAAAAAAAACAAGCGCGCAGTTTCTCAACTACGCGCAAGCTTCAATCCCATCTCAGGGATCACATCTACTTACTCACTATAACGTTATCATTTGTATAGATAGCGTTTGATTGAGCGTTTCGGGGTTTTCTCAAACTCCGAAGCCACTAATTCTATAGCACTTATCGGACTGTAGTTCGGAAGATCTTTATTCACCGCTACGCGGTTTTCTTCCATCAACTGCGTCAGACTCTTGGTTCCCAAGAGCTTCTTTCCTTCAGCGCTTGTATCGGGGAAGACGAGAGCTACTAACTTGCCCTCTCTCTCTACTACAATCGACTCTACAACGCAAGGCATCGAGTTCAGTTTGTCCTCTATCTCTTCCGGATAGATATTCTGACCGCTCGGACCCAAAATCATATTCTTCGAACGACCGTGGATATAGATATTTCCTTCTTTATCCAGCACACCCAGGTCACCGGTTCTCATCCAGCCGTCTTCGGTGAAGACTGCCTTGGTTGCCTCTTCGTTCTTATAATAGCCTTTCATCACGTTGATACCCTTTACCTGGATCTCGCCGTCTTTGCCATACGGATCCTCGGAATCGATGCGTACATGGCATTGCGGCAGGTCTTTACCGCAGCTATGGAACTTGTATGCCCACCAATCTTCATAACTGATCAGCGGAGCGCACTCGGTCATACCATAACCTACGCAGTATTGGTATTTGATGTCATGGAGCACTTGCTCAACTTCTCCATTCAAAGCGGCACCGCCGATAATAAGGTAACGCAGTTCGCCACCAAAGGTTTTGTCCAAACCTTCTTTTACTTTGCTGCGAATGACGCGGTTGATACCCGGTGTTTTCCAGAGTACCTTCATCATCGGGCTACTGATCTTCGGCAGTACACCTTTCTTGATAATTTTCTCAACCACCAAAGGAACGGTCAGGATCATGAAGGGTTTTACTTGCGCAAACGCCTTCATCAGTACCGTCGGGGTAGGAGCCTGGGTTAGGAAATATGTCTCAGCACCATCGCATACCTGATACAGGAACTCGAACATCAGTCCGAACATATGCGCAATCGGTAGCATAGATAGTACTTTATCGCCCGGTTTATGAGGAATACGCTGGCAAGCAAACTCTACGTTTCCACTTAGGTTGAGGTGAGTTAGCATCACGCCCTTCGGATTACCCGTAGAACCGCTGGTGTAGTTGATAACAGCCAATTTATCCAAATTGTCCGTCGGTAAATTCATATCCTCCAGCTTCACGCCGTCCGGATAAGCTTTCACGAAAGCGGCTTCAACTCCGTCGAATGCCTTTTGGGTAGCATCATCCGCCTCAACGATTGTCATATCATCCATGAAGATGGTGGCCTTCAGCCCCTTCATCATCTTCGGATCGATTTTCTTCTTCACGTTCGGACCAACGTATAGCAAGGTAGCCTCCGAGTGATCCACCAACGAGTAGATACCCTCCGCCGTGAAATCCGGCAAAATGGATACGACTACCGCTTTGTAACTCTCTGCCGCTAAGAATAACAATCCCCAATTAGCACAGTTACGTCCGCAAAGCGCGATCTTATCGCCCTCTTTGATACCTAACTCCTGCCAAGTTACATGCAACTTTTTTATCGCTGCAGCTAACTCCGCATAGGTATATTTGTTCGCACCATCCAAGTCCTGTAATGCCAAACAGTCCCAGCGATGACTCATTGTCTCTTGTAAATAGGATAAATAATGTTTAGTTGCCATAAGGTAATAATTGAATTAATCAAATGTTTTTTCGAAACCGTGTGCAAAGGTACGACTTTATTCTTGAACTTTTGTTCGAAAGCTACATTTTTTCTTCTTTTTTTAGTAAATTATGCAATTCTGAGTATGTTTTTGTTAATAATGAAAAGTTCATTTGTGTTTGTCCGAGTGCCGGATCGAATGTGTTTTTAACATGGGTAAACATAAGCGCTATCTGGTCCCGATTGATGTCTCTACGCACCAGTCCTGCCCGTTGGTCCGCGTAAATCGCTTTGCGCCAAAGTTCCAACTCTTTAAGCGCCAAGCGCTGTGCTTTGCGATGAAGAGAAGGGAATTTGCTGTAGGCGGTAAACATCAGGTCATTGACATTCGAGGTATTGATAGTTTTATTGTCAAAAGTCATCAGCGTCTCTTCCAGACAATGAAGATAGTCGGTTATGGCAGCAATCATTCTCTCAATTCCTGCGTCTTCAGGTACACTGTTCAAAGCGCGCTGTTTAGGCTCCAGAAAATATTTCTCCATACAGGTAAGAAACAACTCGTCCTGGTTATGGAAATAGTAGTATAGCGTTCCGCGACCCATATCAAGCGCAAACTGCAGGTCAGTGATACTAACGTTCTGATACCCCTTCAGCGCGTACAGCTCCATTGCCTTCCGGATGATAAATTCCTTACGGTCTTTCATGGTTCTTGCGATAGTTTGTTTTCGTATTCATCCAGCGCCTGATTCATCAGCACGCCACCTTGCTCGATAATTTCTTCTGCTTTGTCGAAATCGAAGGTGTTATAGGCGTACTGACGCATTACCGCATGGATATCAGGCGGCGTGAGACGAAGTGCAAGGAGGGTGTTTTGCTGGATCTGCATGTCACTCATGCGGTCCAGCATCTTCACGAAGTTAACGGTTCTGCCTAAGTCTGCCGCCCGCTTCGTACGCACTTCATCTACTTTTTTGCCTAATTGGTGCAGTTGTTTCTCCAGCCCTTCTGGTACGTCAAAACCTTTGGCTTCGATAGCAGCAATCTTGCCATCTACATCGATGGGTTCGGGCATTTCTCCGGTTGGCATACTATCTTTACCGCTGATGTCCATCGCTACCAGGATATCACCTTCCGTGCGCTCCACAGAGTGTAGCGGCAGCGGATTGAGGATACCTCCGTCAATAAGCAGACGATGACCTATCTGAACGGGCTGGAAGAACAACGGGATACTGATAGATGCCCGAACGGCCTCAAACAGACTTCCGGTGCGGAAGAGAACCTCCTCTGTATTCATCATATCCGAGGCAACAATCGTGCAGGGGATATTCAACTGCTCAATCGGCCGATCCGGCACCACTTTCTGCAGTTCCAGAATGATTTTCTGACCTTTCACCAACGAGTTGCCGCTGAAAAGGTTGATGTCCATCATCCGAAGAATGAGCTGTTTGTCTACTTGTAAAAACCAATCTTTGGCTTTCTTCAGTTCTCCCGCCGCATACATTCCGGCTATGATAGAACCCATCGAGCAACCGGCTATACTGGTGATCGTATAACCCCGCGCCTCCAACGCCTCAATCGCTCCGATGTGCGCTAATCCGCGCGCACCACCTGAACCCAAGACTAACGCTACGTTCTTTCCCATTACACCGTGCACTTTACACCTTATACTTCCTTCGCAGGAATAAGTTTCTCGCGAATCTTAATATAGATAATATTCTCTTTCTTGGCGAACTCGGTCTTCACGTAACCCATACCGATACCTACTTTGGTGTTCGGCAGCATGATACCCGATGTCACCTTACCAATTACATTTCCAGCTTCGTCGCAGATTTCATAACCGTTACGCGGAATAGCACGCTCCAAGCACTCGAAATGCACCAGTTTGCGCTTCACTCCCTCTGCTTTCTGTGCTTTCAAGAAGTCGCGGTCAATGAACTCCTTTGCGTCTAACTTGGTGATCCAACCCAGTCCTGCCTCAAGCGGCGAGGTGGTATCATCAATGTCATGACCGTATAAGCAGTACCATTTCTCCAGACGCAGGCTGTCACGTGCACCTAGACCGATAGGCGCCAGACCGAACGGCTTGCCCACTTCGAACAAGGCGTCCCAGATCTGCTTACCTGCTTCTGCAGGGAAATACAACTCAAAACCTCCGGCACCCGTGTAACCCGTATTCGATAGGATGACGCCCGGTACACCCGCAAAACTCCACTCGCGGAAGGCATAATAGTCGATCGACTTCAAGTCCGCATCCGTCAATAACTGCAGCAACTCTGTTGCTTTCGGACCCTGAACGGCTAACTGACCGTAACGCGCACTCGCGTTTTCAAGTTTCAAGTCGGCATCAGCGAATTTCTCTTCTTTTACCTTGTTGACCCATGCCCAGTCTTTATCGATATTACCGGCATTAACGACCATCAGATATTTGGTCGTGGAGTACTTATAGATGATTAAATCATCTACGATGCCGCCTTTCCCGTTCGGCATGCAGGTGTACTGCGCCTTGCCGGCCGGAATAACAGAAAGGTCATTGGTCGTGATATACTGTAAGAAGTCCAGCGCTTTCTCGCCTTTCACCCAGAACTCACCCATGTGACTCACGTCGAACACACCTACGCCCTCGCGAACGATCATGTGCTCTTGGTTAATACCCGTCGGGTATTGGATCGGCATATTAAAGCCTGCAAACTCTGCCATCTTCGCGCCTAACGCAATATGGATGTCAGTAAACGGTGTTGTCTTTAACATATTATTTTTGATTTAGCAATTTAACAGTTTAACGTTTTAACGTCGCGAAGCGACCTTCTTAACGATCTCGAGGACGACGTCTCTGGCTGCTTCCATTGACGGAATAGGCAAGTATTCATACCGGCTGTGGAAATTCTCGCCTCCGGCGAAGATATTCGGGCAGGGTAGGCCTTCGAAACTTAGTCTCGCTCCGTCCGTACCGCCGCGAATAGGTTTCACTATCGGTGTTACGCCGACAGCCTCCATCGCTTCTTTCGCCAAGTCGATGATATGCATCACCGGTTCGATCTTCTCGCGCATGTTATAATATTGATCGCGCATCTCGATCTCCACAGTTCCTTCGCCGAACTCGCGGTTTACCTTACGAACCAAGTGCTCCAACTCGCGTTTGCGACTCTCAAAGCGTGCACGGTCGTGGTCGCGTATGATATAACTCAAGGTCGTCTCTTCTACCGTACCGTTCATTCCGATCAGGTGGTAGAAACCTTCATAACCCTGCGTGTGCTCCGGCGTCTCCCAGCGCGGTAACATCACCGCCAACTGATACGCGATACGCATCGAGTTAACCATCTTATGGTATGCACTTCCGGGGTGTACGTTATACCCATGCACCAGGATCTTACAAGCCGCGGCGTTGAAGTTCTCGTACTCCAACTCTCCTATCGCACCTCCGTCCATCGTGTACGCAAAATCCGCTCCGAAAGCCTTTACGTCAAAATGGTCCGCACCGCGCCCGATCTCCTCGTCCGGCGTGAAGCCGATGCGCACTTTACCATGCTGGATCTCCGGGTGATCAATAAGGTACTCCATGGCCGTTACGATCTCCGCGATACCCGCTTTGTCGTCTGCACCAAGCAGCGTCGTGTGATCCGTCACAATAAGCTCCTGACCGATGTATCTGTCATCGATATGTTCGTCTCCGCCTTCGTAACGAATAACACTCGCCTTCACATGCTTTCCGCTTGCATCCGGACTTGTATCCATATGGGCGATAAAACCTACTACGGGAATATTCTCATTCCCTTCGGGGAGGGTAGGAGTAGGCTCTAAAGTAGCCATGATATACCCGTTATCGTCCAGCGTCACTTCCGTCAAACCGATTGACTTCAGTTCCTTCGCCAAGTACTTCGCGAACTCCAATTGACCCGGTGTACTCGGCGTCATGCCGGTGTTCTCATCGCTCGTCGTGCAGAACGATACGTATTTCAAAAATCGTTCAACAATTCCCATAATTTCATTGTATGTAAATTTTAAAATCAAAATTCAAAATTCTCAAATGACAATATTCATAGCGTTCGGCCGATTTTCGACGAATGCAATAATATTGTCTGTTACGTTCTCGCACATCGCGATGCGACCTTCCCATGTGCCGGTTCCCGTGTGCGGACTAAGCACTACGTTCGGTAACTTCAGCAGGTCCGGATGAATAGCCGGTTCGAACTCATATACATCCAACGCGGCTCCGGCAATAATGCCGCTTTTCAGGGCTTCGACTAAGGCCGCCTCATCCACGTGCGCACCGCGCGCGGTGTTTATAAGGTACGCACTCCGTTTCATCATCCCTAACTCCGGCTTACCGATGATATGATGCACTTCCGGTGTGTAGGGCAGGTTCAGACTCAAGAAATCACTGTCCTGCAGCAAGGTCTGAAAATCTACATATCTCACCTTAATTCCTTCACTCGTTAACTCTTTCATTCTTTCATTCGTTAACTCGTGCCGGTTGTGGTATAGGATCTTCATGCCACTGGCTATCGCTCTGCGCGCCAAAGCCTGACCGATACGACCCATTCCCAAAATACCCAAAGTCTTTCCGTACAGCGAGTGACTTAAGTTTTGCATCACCCCAAACCGGAGAGGCCCCGGAGCCGGACAACCATTCGGAACAAGACCCCTAACCTTTCTATCGAATTCACTTACGCGCCTCGCTACATCGATCATCAGCGCAAAGGCCAGTTCGGCCGTCGGCTCAATCACCGGTTGCGGGGTGTTTGTCACCCGGATACCTCGTTCGCGACAAACCTCTAAGTCGATGTTATTGAATCCCGCACCGAAGTTGGCAATCAACTTCAATCGGGGCATCGATTCAATCAACTCCCGCGGCACTTTGTAATCAAATGTGCTCACCAAAATCTCCGCCTCAGCGAACAAAGACCGATCACTACTGACCAATGACCAATCATCCAAGCCTCGCTCTGCGAGACGCCTGAATCCCTCTTTCGGCAGTTCTGTCGTGAATGCAATTTTCATTCTTTCACTCTTTTAACAAAAACCTTTGCGAGCGCAAAGGTACTACTTTTTTTTGATATATGCAAGAATTTGACAAAAAAAATCACCCAAAATTTGCATGTATGCAATTTTTGTACTACCTTTGCGGAGTTTTTGAAAGGCTTCATTACAAAGATGGCGAAAGTAATAACTCCGGACGGCTCCAAGAGAAGGGGCAAATTGGACAAGCAATCCAACGAAGTGCATCGTATCGGAAAGAATGGCGAAGAGCAAATCTACGTCCTTCATCCCAGTAGCGTTCCTCCTACAAAAGCGCAGAATTTATACCGCAAGAATTTCGGTAAGATCAACGCAGTCGTGAATAGTATTGTGGCGGACCCGCAGCAAGCGCAACAGTGGCAAGAACGGATGAACGAGCATAATAGACAGGCTTATCTCGTCGTGCCTCGTCTCAAACGCTACAGAACTTTGCGTCAGTATGTATTCGCTATGGTGCGTGAGCAACTGGAGTCCAAACCTTCTATCCGTCGTCGCAAAGCCGCGCTTTCGATGACCCTGCCGAAGGAAATCAAACTGCAGATCAAACCCTTTACTGACCTTACCGCAGCAGAGGTATACGAAATCCTCAAAGCCCGCTGCGAGGTCTTCCTCTGCGAGCAGCGAATTTGTTATCTCGACCAGGATAACATCGACTATCGCGCAACCCACTTCTCTCTGCGCCGCAAAGGAATTGTGATCGCCTACGCCCGCCTCTTCAAGGATACGGAAAAAGGTACCTATCGCGTGGGTAGGATGCTGAGCAAAGAGCGTGGTCAGGGCTATGGACGATACCTCATGGACCAAATCATCGCTGTGGCGCGTCAACTGGGTGCAGAAAAACTCTCCCTCCATGCCCAACTGCCGGTCGTTTCGTTTTACGAACAGTTCGGCTATGAAGCGGTAGGCGAAGCATTCCAGGAAGCCGGAATGGACCATCAGAAAATGGTGTTAACGCTCTGAAAACAGTAATTTTCATTGGAAAATCCATAAAAATGGAAAAAAGTAGCGGCAAAATTTGGTCAATTCAAAAAATATTACTAATTTTGCAGCCGAAAATGAACGAGGGGACCCGAAAAGGTTCCCTCGCTCGCGTAAATAAATGCGTATATGCTGAACAAAGAAGACCTGAAAAATTGGATTGAAGAGTACCTTTCGGGTACAGAGTATGAACTGATCACGCTCAATGTGTCGGCGGGAAACAATATCCTCGTGGAGGTTGATCGCCTGACCGGCGTGGATGTCGATTTTTGTGCGGAACTCAATCGCTTCCTGGTTGAGAAACTGGACGCAGTAGAACCGGATTATTCGCTTGAAGTAGGTTCTGTCAGTCTTACCGATCCGTTTAAAACCAAGATGCAGTATCAGAAGAACCTCGGTCACGATGTCGAAGTGCTCGTGGAGGGCAAGAAACTGCGTGGACAACTCGTATCCGTGGATGAAGACACTTTCTCCGTGGATATCGAAGAGAAAGTGGCTCTCGAAGGCAAAAAACGCAAAGAGACACGCATCATAACCCATACCTGGCGGTACGATGAGCCCAAGTATGTGCGGTACGACCTGCGGTTTTAGTGTAGTGTTGCTGCGCAACGTTTAGAGAGTTTAGTGTTCCTACGGAACGTTTAAACCAAGCGAAGCGCTAAACTAAGGTCGAAGACCGCTACACATTATTTTGTAAAAATAATTATAAACATACAATAAGAAATGGCAACAAAAAACCCAGAGTCAATCAATCTGATTGACATTTTCCAAGAATTCAACGAATTCAAACGCATCGACAAGCAGACGTTTATCAACGTGCTCAAAGACTCGTTCACCAGCGTGATCACGAAGATGTATGGCACGGCTGCTAACTATGACGTGATTGTAAACCCTGATAAAGGTGACCTTGAGATCTATCGTAACCGTCTGGTGATGGAAGATGATGATGTGGCGAATCCGGACACCCAGATTGCGCTCAGCGATGCGCTCAAGCTCGATGACGAAGCCGAAGTAGGTGAGGAGGTAACCGACAAAGTGGACATGGCTTCCTTCGGTCGTCGTATGATTTTGAACCTTCGTCAGACGCTGGCTTCGAAGATCCTGGAGCTCCAGAAAGAGAGCCTCTACCAGAAGTACAAAGAGATGATCGGCCAAATTGTTTCCGGTGAACTCTATCAGGTTTGGAAGAAAGAGATGCTGCTGCTCGACGAGGAAGGTAATGAACTTTACCTGCCGAAGCAGAATCAGATTCCTACCGATTTCTATCGCAAAGGCGAGATCGTCCGCGCCGTAGTGGTTCAGGTGGATAACAAAAACCAAACGCCGAAGATTATCCTCTCTCGTACGGCGCCGCTGTTCCTGCAACGTATGTTCGAGCAGGAGGTTCCCGAGGTGAAGGAAGGGCTGATCGCTATCAAGAACATCGCGCGTATTCCGGGTGAGCGTGCGAAAGTAGCTGTCGAGACCTTCGACGAGCGTATCGATCCGGTGGGCGCTTGCGTCGGTGTAAAGGGTGCACGTATTCATGGTATTGTTCGCGAACTGCGTAACGAGAACATCGATGTCATCAACTATACATCGAATGTAAAACTGTACATCCAGCGTGCGTTGGCTCCGGCTAAGATCTCTTCGATGGAGATTGATGAGGAGGCTAAGACTGCCAAGGTATATCTCCAGCCCGAAGAGGTGAGCCTCGCGATCGGTAAGGGCGGATATAACATCAAATTGGCTTGCATGCTGACCGGCTACCAGATCGACGTTTACCGTGAGATCAACGAGCAAGACTTCGACGATATCTATCTCGACGAATTCAACGACGAGATTGATCAGTGGGTACTTGATGCCTTCAAGGCAATCGGTCTGGATACGGCCAAGGACGTGCTGGGCAAGAGCAAAGAGGAATTGCTCAAGCAAACGGACCTCGAGGAAGAGACCATTGACGATGTACTCCGTATCTTGGCTTCCGAATTTGAAAACGACTAATTATTAACCATAAATCCCTCCCTGAACTAGGAGGGTTCCCCCTCGGAAGGTAAAACTTAGTTTTGCCGACCAAAGAGCGGGAACAAGGCGAAGATTCATATGAGCGACGTGGTCGCGAATCGTATTGGGCCTTAGTTCACGCGATATGGCTATAAAGTTAATTAAAGCTTGTAAAGAATTAAATATCGGTATGGCTACTCTCACCGCATGGTGCGAGAAGAACGGCCATTCCATAGAGTCGGATCCGAATGTACGTATCGACGACGATCTCTATCTCATGCTCGCCAAAGAGTTTAACAAAGACATGGCGGTGAAGATAGAAGCGGATCGTATGGCAGCGGAACGTCAGGCGCGCGAAGAAGCCGATAAAGCGGCTGCGGAGGCCGCGAAGAAAGCCAAAGAAGAAGCGGCTGCCCGAGAGGCGGAAGAGAAAGCCAAACGGGAGGCGGAGCGCATTGCGGCAGAGAAAGCTGCGGCAGAAAAAGCTGCTGCAGAACAAGCTGCGGCTGCCGAAGCAGCAAAAGCCGCTAAAAAGGCTGAGCAAGCAAAGGCTGCACCGAAAGAAGTGGAGAAGCCTGTAGAAGAGAAACCTAAACAGGAGATCTTCACGCTCGGTAAACCGCAGCTGAAGAATGCACCGAAAGTGCTCGGCAAAATCGACCTCAACGCCATCGATACTTCGACACGTCCGGCTAAGAAATCCAAAGAGGAGAAGCGCAAGGAGCGCGAGGCACGTCAACTGGCTCAGCAAGAGCAACAGGCGGCTGCGGCAGAGCGTCGTAAACGCGAGCGCATCAAGAACAACGCTGCGAAAGTAGATCCGAATGACAAACGTAACCAGGCGGGTAAGAAAAACAAAAAGGTACAACCCCGTGAGGCGACGCAAGAAGAGGTGGATCGCGCTCTGAAAGAGACCCTCAATCGTCTCCAGCAGAAGCAAAACAAATCCAACACTTCCAAGTATAAACGTGAGCGCCGTGAGCAAGAGCGTGAGAAGCATGAACTCGAGATCATGGAGGCTCAGGAGCAATCCAAGATCCTTAAACTCACCGAGTTCGTGACTGCCAACGACTTGGCTGTGATGATGAACGTGCCGGTGAACAAGATCATCGGTACCTGTATGTCGCTCGGCCTCTTCGTTTCTATCAACCAGCGTCTTGACGCGGAGACCATCAACCTCGTTGCTGAAGAGTTCGGCTTCCAGACCGAATATGTAGCGGCACATGTGGTAGAAGAGATCAACGCCGATGAAGTCATCAACGACGAAGACGTAGAGCCGCGCTGCCCGATCATTACCGTTATGGGTCACGTAGACCACGGTAAGACTTCGCTCCTCGACCACATCCGTAATGCCAACGTGATCGCCGGTGAGGCAGGTGGTATCACCCAGCATATTGGTGCTTACAACGTCAAACTTAAGAACGGTCAACATATCACCTTCTTGGATACCCCGGGTCACGCGGCCTTCACGGCTATGCGTGCACGTGGTGCGAAAGTGACGGATATTGCGATCATCATCATCGCGGCCGACGATGCGGTCATGCCGCAGACGATCGAGGCTATCAACCACGCGCAGGCAGCCGGTGTGCCGATGGTATTCGCCATCAACAAGGTGGATAAGCCGGGCGCTAATCCCGATAAGATTCGTGAGCAACTCTCGAATATGAATATCCTCGTAGAGGACTGGGGAGGTAAATATCAATGTCAGGAGATTTCCGCCAAGAAAGGAACTGGCGTGTACGAACTGTTGGAGAAAGTGCTGCTTGAAGCCGAACTGTTGGACCTCAAGGCAAATCCGAAACGTCGTGCCAAAGGTTCGGTCATCGAGTCGTCACTCGATAAAGGTCGTGGATATGTAGCGACGCTGCTCGTGCAAGACGGTACGCTCCATATGGGTGATATCGTGCTGGCAGGTACTTTCCACGGTCGTATCAAAGCCATGTTCAACGAACGCGGTCAGCGTATCAACGAGGTACATCCGGGTGAACCCTGTTCGATCCTTGGTCTCAACGGTGCTCCGCAGGCCGGTGATGAATTCAACGTCATCCCGACGGAACAGGAGGCACGCGAGATCGCGAACAAACGCGAGCAACTTCAACGCGAGCAGTCTATCCGTACCAAGAAACACGTCGGTCTCGAAGAGATCGGTCGTCGTCTGGCTATCGGTGACTTCAAGGAACTCAATATCATCGTCAAAGCCGATGTGGACGGTTCGGTCGAAGCCATCAAAGACTCGCTGCTCAAACTCTCCACAGAGAATATCCAAGTCAATGTCATCCACGGTGCTGTGGGAGCGATCTCGGACTCCGATGTCATGTTAGCTGCGGCTTCGGATGCCATCATCGTCGGCTTCAACGTTCGTCCTACGGGCTCTGCGCGTAAGATGGCCGAGACGGAAGAAGTGGATATCCGTATCTACTCGATCATCTATGATGCCATCAACGAGGTGAAGGCCGCTATGGAAGGTATGCTCTCGCCGGAGGTGAAGGAAGAAGTAACAGCTACACTCGAAGTGCTGCAGACTTTCCACATCTCCAAAGTGGGTACGATCGCCGGCTGTATTGTGCGTGAGGGTAAGATCAAACGCGGTAACAAGGTACGTGTCATCCGTGATGGTATCGTCATCAAAACCGCTGAACTCGCCTCCCTCAAGCATGTCAAAGATGATATCAAAGAGGCCGGTGTCAACACCGAGTGCGGCTTGAGTCTCAAGGCTTATGACGACCTCAAAGAAGGCGATATCCTCGAGTCCTTCGAAGAGATCGAAGTAGCGAAGACGCTGTGATGATTAATGTGTAATGTGTAATAACCTGAAGCGAGTGCGGAAACTCCAGCCGCAGGAGCGGTACTAAATCCGTTCCAGATAAGCAGACTTCATCCAGCCCTCGTTTCGGCCAACGCGGACGTTAACCCATTCTCCTATCGTTTCACGAATGGTCACTTTCGTGCCTTCGTGAAGCGTGAAGAGGTCGGTGCCTGAACGGTCAGGCGAGGACTTCGCATTGACGATACCCTGTGTGATGATAGCTTCATTGCGCAGGGTATCTCTTTGATGCAGCGAACGCGCATTCAGACCTGCAATAAGCGAGAAGAGTAGGGCAATCCATGCTACATGGAAAGCCGTCTTACGCAGCCATGTCGTGCGGTTCAGCAGGAACAACGAGATACCTATCAAAGTCAACAGGAAAAGACCGATCGATAGAATTAACCAGGTCTGCTCCTTCAGTTGGTTTCTTATCGCACGAGCCCAGGTAGTCAGGAAAAAGTCCTGCTCGGTGATGTTATCCGTAATACGGCTCTGCGCAAAAGCGAGGTTATACTTCGCATCCTTATCGTTCGGATTCAGACGCAACGCCCGCTCGTACGCCAAGATAGACTGCGCCAACTCGCCCTGCTTGAAATACGCATTGCCTAAGTTATAATATACCTGCGCATCGGGCTGTTCGTCTAACAGCGACTGATACATCGCAGCCGCTTCACCATAACGTCCTTCTGCGTAAGCTGCATTTGCCTCATCGAACGCACTCTGCGCAAAAATATGGAGACAAGAAAAGAGTATTGCCGCCAGGCAAAGTCCTCTAAACTTTAAACTTTCCACTTTAAACTTTACCATCATATCTTCTGATCTTCCAAATTGTTAATCAAATTCGTTGTAGCCGTATAGAGGTCATCCATCGCGTGATCCGTAGCCGGAGCGTAACGTGCAAACTCCGCTGTGGAGAGTACGTTCATCACCTCTTTGATGATCGCCTCACTCACGCCTTTCTGCGCCAGGATAGAAGAGATATTCTCCTTATTCAGGTCGGCAGTGGGAATAGACAGACGATCGCTCAGGTACGTCCATGCCGCCTGTTCTATCGCTGCATAGAACACATCTTTGTTGTTCGCCTTCAAGGCTTCAGCAGCGGCTTTCAAGCGTTTCTTCGCTACCTTATTGGCCTGTTTGTATTTCACACGCGTGATATCTGCGTTCTCCTTAATCTGCTTGCGCAGGAAAATAAGAATCATCGTCGCCAGTACCAACGGTACCGCATAGAACAACCATAAATGGTTGTAATTTGTGATTTGTGATTGGTGATTGGTGATTTTCAGCGGCTTCGTATTGATATACCGAATATCAGTACCGAGTTGCTTGATGTCCTCTTTATGGGTGTAGGAGATGACCTGTCCTTCACTATTCGCACCATTCTCACCATTTGCACCATTCGCCCCGCGCTTTACATGAATGGCGTATTCCGGCGTTGCGAGGGTCTTGTACGCTTTCTCTTCGATGTCGAAATAACTGAACGTGATTGCCGGAATGGTATAGTCTCCCGCGTTACGCGGAATAGCCAGATACTCGATGGACTTCGTACCGCTCACGCCGTTGGTTGTTGTGCTGAAGTTATTGGTCACCTTCGGGTCGTAGGGCTCAAATCCTTCCGGCCAGTCCACCGCCGGCGTTTTGATCAGTTTCATGTTACCTGCTCCGCTGATGTCCAGCTTGATGGTCACGGCATCATTCGCCTGCATCTCGGTTTGCGAGATAGACGGCGCGATAGTGAATTTACCTACGCCTCCGGAAAAACCGGCCGGTTTACCGCTGGGCAGCGGGTCCACATGAATGGTCGCTTTCGGCGCATTGACTGCCCGCGTCACGTTTGTGTAGGTCTCGAAGAAACTATCGAACACGCTACGCACCTGTTGACGGGTCTGCACGCGAATGATGGCTTCGAAATGCGCCGGTTCAATGGTGATATCGCCCGAGTGCTGCGGGTAGAGTACGGCGCGATAGAGAACCGCCGTCTGGTAGTTACGGCCGTTATAATGCTCTAACTGCGTCTGTATCTCTCCTTGGTCCAACTCCTGCTTGAGGAATCCGGTGAACTCCGGTAACTTCGTGTTATTGGTTAACTGTGCTACATCGACGTTCGCGAAGTATAGCTTATAGGTCACCAACAGTGCCTCTTGCTCCTGCACGCGGGTCTTTGAGACGATAGTGCGCACAAACAGGTTGTCGCTGTTTGCCGAACTGCTCTGCGAACTCTGTGTGCTCTGCGCACTCTGACCGCTCGCTGTGGGCTGCTGATCTTCCGGCAATACCTGAATCCGTACACCGTTGGACTGAATATCCGAACCGTCCACTCTGATAGTCGCCGGTCCGATCGTGAAAGTACCGGCACGTTGCGCCATGAGCGTGTAGGTATAGGTTTGCTCGAAGGTTGAAGTCCTATGCCCGTTCACAAACGAAGTGCTGCTACTCGTGCTCGTGTAGGGACCGCTCAGTACATCGAAGTCCGTGAACTGCGGAGCACGCAGATCGCGCGCGCTATGGTTCACTGAGAACGTTAACTGAAACGGACGGCCTACAATCACCTGACTTGGCGCGCTCGCCTTAAATACGACATCATCGGCAAAGCTCGCCAAGGCCATGCCGATAAAGCTCAATAATATAATTAGTTTATGTCTCATACGCTAAACTCTAAACGTTAAACTCTAAACGCTAAACACTAAACTCTAAACTCTAAACTCTCAACTCTAAACACTCAACTTTCATCACCATTCTTTCTCAACTCTGCGCTTCTTCCCCTGCTGCCGTTGCAGTTTCTCTTGGGTATCTTGTTCGTCTTGCTCCAGCGCCTGTAAGATCTGTTCAGCAGTCTCTTTGTCCATCTCGTTCTCGTTCTGCTGCTGTTGTTGCTGTTGCTGCTGTTGCTGATCCTCGTCTTGTTGTTGATCTTCGTTCTGCTGTTGTTGCTGCTGCTCTTGCTGTTGTTGTTGCTGGTCTTGGTTCTGTTGCTGTTGCTGCTGTTGTTGCTGTTGCTGCTGCAGCATTTCCATCGCCTTTACGAGGTTATAACGGGTCTCGTTATCTTTCGGATTTGCACGCAGCGACTCCTGATAAGCAGACACGGCTTTGTCGTACTGCTGCGCAGCAAAATGGCAATTACCGATGTTGTGCATCGCCTTGCTGTAGCGCGTCTTGTCCTCTTTCTTATCCAGCGACCGGGCTGCTGTCTCATAGGCCTCCAAGGCATCCGCGTATTTCTCCTGACGGTAGAGGGCGTCACCTAAGTTATAATGCGCCTCGTAACTGTCCTTATTGGTCTGCAGCGCACGACGATAGTCCACTTCCGCACCGGAGAAGTTCTCACTCTTGTATTCGCGATTGCCTTTGCGTACATCCGAAGCCTCACGCTGAGCGAACGTGAGGGGGCTGAAGAGAAGGAGTGCCCAAAGGCAGAGTCCTCTAAACTTTAAACTTTCCACTTTCAACTTTCTCATATTATTTCTCTCCAAAGATATCGAGTTTAGTGATCATCTTGTTCTTACGGTTGAAGATAAAGAAGTCGATCACGATGAGCAGCAACGCCAACAGAGCGAACGAGTGGAACTGCTCGTTGTAGTCGGTATAGACCTGTGCTTCTATCTCTTGTGTCGCCATCTTGTCTAATTCTTTCTGCAGCGCGCGCATCGCCGTATTGGTGTTGTCGCAACGCACGTAGATCCCTCCGCCGGCTTGCGCGATCTCGCGACACATGTCTTCGTTCAAACGGCTGACCACGACATTACCTTGACGGTCCTTGCGGTAGTTGTTGGTTCCCGGAAGCGGAATAGGACTGCCATCGGGTTTACCGATACCTACTACCATCACCTGAATACCTTGTTCTTTAGCCTGCTTGGCTGCTGCTACGGCATCGTCTTCGTGGTTCTCACCGTCGGTGATGATGATGATAGCACGGCTGGCATCGCTGGGTTCGCCGAAACTGTTGACGCAGGTATGGATCGCTTTTCCGATCGCCGTTCCTTGCGTCTGAATCAACTCCGGTTTGGTGGTGTTCAGAAACATCTTCGCGGATACATAGTCGCACGTGATCGGTAACTGCACGAAGGCATCACCGGCAAAGACGACCAGACCCACTTTGTCGTTCACCATGTTATCCAGCATCTTACTCAACATCTGCTTTGCGCGGTCCAAACGGTTCGGTGCCACATCTTCCGCTAACATCGAGTTCGAGATATCGAGCGCTACGATAGCTTCGATACCTTGCCGTTTCTCCGTGCGTTCAGACGTACCCCATTGTGGACGGGCGGCAGCGATGATGAGTAACGCCAGGGCTACCATCAAGATCGAAAACTTAACCGCCGGACGAACACGACTCGCATTCGGCATCAGTTCCGCCATCAACTCCGCATCACCGAAAGCTTCTAACTGCTTTCTCTTGCGGCGGGTGTACCATATATAGGCTGCTATAAAAACTGGTATCGTCACCAGCAGCCATAAAACCTCTATATTCGCAAATCTAAACATAGTCTTTTGTTTTGAATCGTCCTGTTTCCCTCCCTTGTGCGGGTGAAGAGCTCTGCTCGATCGGACTGCCGGTGGCCGTCCGTAGAACTCCCGAGGGAGGGGTTTTTTAATTGCTTATTGTCCTCAGCACGAAGTAACGGATGATCAGTTCCAGCAACAAGCAGATCAGCGCGGCATAGAGGAAGGGCATGAAGTTCTCTGTGTGCTTGCTGAACTCGCGCACACGCAGTTTGGTCTTTTCCATCTGGTCGATCTGGTCGTAGATGGCTTTCAGACTCGTGTTGTCCTTTGCGCGGAAATACTGGCCTCCGGTAGTCTCAGCGATGCTGCGCAGGGTGGTCTCGTCGAACTCGTTGTCCATCGTAATATACTGTTTGCCGATGGGTGTCTGCACCGGTACGCGGGCTTGACCGTAACTGCCTACACCAATCGTATAGACGCGGATGCCGTAGGTCTTCGCGATCTCGGCCGCCGTCTGCGGATCGATATCACCGCGGTTGTTGCTTCCGTCGGTCAACAGGATGATCACTTTCGATTTCGTCTCGCTGTCTTTCATGCGGTTTACCGCGTTCGCCAGACCCAGACCGATCGCCGTACCGTCTTCTACCATACCGTATTCAACCGACTTGAAGAGGTTCACGAGCACCGCGTGGTCGGTCGTTAACGGACATTGTGTAAAACTCTCTCCGGCAAAGACAACCAGACCGATCTGGTCATTCGGACGGGCGATCACGAAGTCCGAAGCCACTTTCTTGGCGGCCTCCAAACGGTTCGGGCGCAAGTCCTCGGCTAACATCGTACCCGAGATATCGAGGGCCATCATGATATCGATACCCTCGGTGGACTGTGAGGACCATTTATTGGTTAACTGCGGTCGCGCCAAAGCGATGCTGATGAGCGTGATGACTGCGATACGCAGCACGAACGGCACATGCAGCAACCATATACGGATCGACTTCGGCTGTGCTGCTAACACACGCGTGTCGCTCACTTGCACGCTCGCGTCCGACTTACGCAATTCGTAGATATACCATCCTACGATCGGCAGTAACAGCAGCAGCAAAAATAAATATTCAGGATTAGCAAATGTCATAACAATTTACCATTTGTTCATTTACCATTTGTTCATTTACGATTGAGGTGTCTCAGTCTCCCTCCCTTGTGGGGAGGGTTGGGGTGGGGTTGTCGTTTCCTTCACGAAATCATACGCCGTGGTCAGCGCCAACTCATTCTCATCGGGCGTCGTATGCCATTTCGCAAACTTCACCAGATCCGCCAGTTGCAGCATCTTACTCAGTTTGCCGTATAGGTCTTTCCCGTCACCAATTACCAATGACAAATTACCATTGACCAATAGGGGCTTCAGCTCCTTTAATGTCTCATCACTCGTCTTCTCGGTACTCTGTACGTCGAAGCGTCGGCTGATATATTCGCGTACGACATCGGTCAGTTCGGTCTGGTATTCTTTGATCTTACCGTCCTTCCATATCTTCGCCGCTTTGATGGCGTCGAGTTTCTCCAAGGCTACCTCGTCTGCCGGACGAAGCAGTTCCGGATCGATGGGTGCCTCTTCCGTCTCTTTGCGGTTCTTGAGGTACCAGCGAACGAGGTAATAAGCCCCTACGCCCAGACCGGCAAGCAGCAGACCTAATAAGACCCAACGAATAATGCCCCACCACCATATCGGGGCTTTCTCTATATCTTTGATATCGGTGATCGCGAGTGTGGTGTCCACTTCGAAAGGTTGCACCACATTCAGCGCCAGCGGATCGGTCCAGAAGGTGTCCTCGCCGCTCACCACCGCTATCGGATTAACCGAGAATAAACTGTCTTTAAAACAGGTCAGCGTCAGGTATTGGTCCAATTGCACCCGTCCGTCTTTCAGAGCGAGCGTATCGACGATGGTCTTATCGACGATCTCGATGCCGTCCTGGAGTTGGTCTCCAAAGTTCGGCATCTCCACCTGCTCTGACTTCTCGTGCGTCACGCGCAGGTGGAGATCCGTCTGATCGCCTAACATCAGCGTCGTCGAGTCAATACTCGCGCTAACTACTATGGCTAATAATAAATTTAACATACAATGAATAATTCACAATGTACAATTTACAAAGGGCTTACGGAGTCTGGTACAATGTTTTAGGATTCGTACGGACTTCTAATTTTGTACCAAAGCCATTAGGACGCTTTGTTAATTGTTAATTATTAATTGTTAATTTTTA
>JAEDNI010000049.1 GCA_016302585.1 Paludibacteraceae bacterium
TTCAGTCGCTCGCCATAAGGAGGGTTGAGCATCACCAAAGGGGTAGCCCCACCCTCGGAAGTTCTACGGACGGCCACCGGCAGTCCGATCGAGCAGAGCTCTTTACCCGCACAAGGGAGGGAAAAAGGATTTTTGATTTCTTCCATGCGGATCTGCCGGAGGTCGATATCCTTCTGCACACCGGCGGATTTGATATTTTTTGCTGCTTGTTGGATAGCATAGAAAGAGGCATCTGAACCGTATATCTTATGGGTGAACTCGTGCTCTTGGGAGTCGTCGTTATAGATATCACTCCATAACTCGGCATCGAAGTCCGGCCATTTCTCGAAGGCAAAAGCCTGCCGGAAGACACCGGGAGCGATGTTACGGGCGATGAGAGCAGCTTCAATGAGGAGGGTTCCTGAACCGCACATAGGGTCATAGAAATCCGACTGTCCTTTCCAACCGGCCATGAGTAACATGCCTGCGGCCAGAGCTTCATTGATCGGTGCCTCGGTGTTCGCTACGCGATAACCGCGTTTATGCAGACTCTCTCCGCTGCTATCGAGCGAGAGAGTGAGATGCTCTTTGGCGATATGTACATTGATGAGAATATCGGGTGCTTCTGTTGCTACGGAAGGACGTTTATCGGCATGCTCCATCCAATAGTCGGCGATCGCATCCTTCACCCGATAGGTAACAAAACGGCTGTTTCGGAACGTATCGCTATAAACGGTAGCATCGATGGCAAAGGTATTCTCGACCGACATATACCGGCTCCACTCCACCCTTTTGACGGCTTCGTATAAGAGATCCTCGGGAGCGATGTTTTTTTTCTTCGGAGTGAGCGTCGCTTCGACAATAGGCACGAGGATACGAGAAGCCGTGCGCAGACAGAGGTTGGCGCGATAGAGAAGCGCCATATCGCCTCTAAAAGAAACAGCACGGCGCTCGAGTTGTACGTCATTAGCGCCCAATTCGATTAGTTCTTGAGCCAGCACTTCTTCCAAGCCCTTGAAAGTCTTGGCTAACATCAAAAAAGTAGCCTGTTGTTTCATTTTTTTATGAATTTATTTGTGTATTTCAAAAAAAAGCAGTACTTTTGCACCCGCTTTCGAGGAAAGATGGCAGAGTGGTCTATTGCGTCGGTCTTGAAAACCGAAGTACTGAAAGGTACCGGGGGTTCGAATCCCTCTCTTTCCGCTTTAAAAAAGTAGGTACGCCCTCCAGTAGGACGCTCCTACTTTTTTTTGAGAAGACAGGGCCTTCTCACACCTGCGGTCGGGGGGTCTCCGCCGCTTCGCTATGTCGAGTAATGCTACGCATTTTTCGAATCCCTCTCTTTCCGCTTTAAAAAAGTAGGTACGCCCTCCAGTAGGACGCTCCTACTTTTTTTTGAGAAGACAGGGCCTTCTCACACCTGCGGTCGGGGGGTCTCCGCCGCTTCGCTATGTCGAGTAATGCTACGCATTTTTCGAATCCCTCTCTTTCCGCTTAAAATGAGTAGGGGCATCAGTAGGTGCTCCTATTTCTTTTGTATCGTCTTATTTCAAAGAGAAGGGGAAGGAACCGATGAGGTCGCCGTTGCAGAAGAAATCGATGGTATAAAAACCCTCTTCTATCTTTTCATTATCTGCCAGGGCATAATAACAAACGCCTTCGTAGGTCTCTCCTTCGTACTCAATAGGTTGCACCAAGGTATAGGGGATCTCTCCGCTCTCGAATGCAAACAGTTTCGTTTCGTCTTCGCCCAGCAACTCACCTTGCGGCGTCATGATACGCGCATAGAGGTTCTTCAGCCCGGGTTCGCAAGTGATATTCTTGGCGATGACAAAACTGAACTGCAGTTTTTTGATGTTACGCACGAGGGAAGTCTTGCGGTCGTTCTTATTGAGTGCTGCCACATCGCAAGTGATGACCTGCAGCATTGCGGCACGCGAAACGGTCTCCGACAACTCCGAGTTATTGCGCACCAGTTCTTGGTTGCTGATGGCCAGTTGTTGGTTGTTAGTGGACAGTTTGATATTCTCTGCTTCCAGCCGTGCGTTCGTAGCATTCAGACTATCAATCTGGCGAACATAGTCTTTCATCACGGTGCGCACGGTAGCCAGTTCTTTCTTCAGTTCAGCGATACGACGAGCGTTAGTAGCCTTGGTGACACGCAGTTCCTCCAACAGATCCTGCACACGCTGTTGCTCGCGGGTAAGCAGGTCCTGCAGGCTGTCATTTTTGATATCCATATTCCGGAAACCATCGAACTGAATCGCCAAGTCTTCGTACTCATCCTCCAGTTCCGCTTTCTCAATCGTCATCTGCTCGACTAACTCGTTCAGTGCCTCACGTTGCGAGAGGTTCCAATACACCAAACCGGCCGTAGCCAGAAGCAAAAAAACAGAGATAGTGATAAAAACGATCGCTAATGTATTTTTCTTTTGTTGACTCATAATAATGGAATTACTTTCTCTAATTGATTGGCTCTGCTTCCTTTTAAAAGTATATGATATCCTGTCAAGGGAGTGGTTTTCAGATACTCCGCGAGAGCCTCTACGTTCTCGAAGATAGGATACGGAGCCGTAGTGGCTTTGTACTCTTCGCCTACCAGCAGCACAATGTCGGCTTTGCGCTCGAGCAACATATTCACGATGTTCTGGTGCTCGAGATGGGAGTATTCGCCGAGTTCACGCATTGCGCCGAGGATATATGCCTTTGGCATTGGTGATTGGTGGTTGATGATTGGTGATCGGTCAAACGCCTTTATCGCTGCAGTCATGGAGGTTGGGTTGGCGTTATAGGCATCCACCACGAGTGTGTTCCGCTCGGTCTGCATCAGTTGGGAGCGGTTGTTGGTAGGGACATAGGCCCGGATAGCGGCTAAGGCATCCTCTTCGCTCACGCCGAAATAGCCTCCTACAGCTATCGCCGCGGAGATATTCTCTGCGTTGTAGCCGCCTACGAGGTGTGTGCCCTCCGGCATAGAACCGGTGTGATAGTTGACAGTTGATAGTTGACAGTTGACAGTTTCACTGACAGACCGTTCCACTGACAGACCGCTTGCCTTGCAAGCTGACAGATACATCTTCTCCAGATAGGGGTTGTCGGCGTTTCGGAAGATCGTACCATTGTGCGCAAGGAGGAAGTCGTACAGTTCGGCTTTGGTACGCATCACTCCTTCGAATGAACCGAAACCCTGCAGGTGTGCTTTGCCGACATTGGTGATCAGTCCGTAGTTCGGTTCGGCGATCTCCACCAGTTCCTTGATATCGCCCGGATGGGAGGCACCCATCTCAATGATGGCCATCTCATGCGCGCGCGTGATACTTAATAAGGAGAGAGGTACGCCGATTTGGTTATTGAGGTTTCCCTGGGTATAGAACAAATTATACTTTGTTCCCAACACCGTAGCGCACAACTCTTTGGTCGTTGTCTTTCCGTTCGTTCCGGTGATACCGATGATAGGTATCGAGAGGCTACGACGCCAAGCTCGCGCGAGGTCCTGCAGTTCCGTCAGGGCGTTTTCGCCACAGATGACATACTCTGCCCCATCGCGACGCGCTTGGTCCACAAAATCGTTGCCGTCAAAATGCTCTCCCTTCAGCGCCACAAAGACACATCCGGGAGTGACCTTCCGGCTGTCTGTTGTGACAAAAAGAGCGGATTTATTTCTTATTAGGAAGTTCCAATCCATAGTTCTTCTTTTTGTCCTCCACCTTGAGGGCGAGGCTGAGCAGGAAGGCGAGTACACCGAAGGAAGCAAATACGATCATGGGGACGAGGTAGCCGTCTGTAGCCACACGCAGTTTACCGATGAGCAGCGGCACGAGGCAGAGACCGATGTTCTGCACCCAGAAGATAAGGCAGTACGCCGAACCCAACACTTTCTCATCAATAATCTTCGGTACCGAAGGCCACATCGAGGCGGGTACGAGCGAGAAGCTCACACCGAGTACCAAAATAGTGACAAGGGCGAGTGTTTTGCTGGGATAAGCCGGCAGCACGAACGCGAAGACGCAATGGCAAGCAATCATAATGACGGCTCCGAGCAGCATCATCGAAGCGCCTTTACCCTTATAGTCGATGAACGCACCAAGGAAGGGTGTCAATACCATCGCGAGGATCGGGAACCATTTAAACAAACCTGCCGCTTCAGCATTGGAAATCTGCAGGGTCTCCTCCAGGAAGTTCGTTGCAAAACGCTGGAAGGGGAAGATTGCCGAATAATAGAGCACGCAAAGGAGCGCTACGATCCAGAACATCTTCGACGTAAAGATTTGCTTGAGGTCCGATACATGGAACTCGTCAGCGTCATTTACCATTTGATCATTTACCATTTGGTCATTTAGCTCTTGCCTATCCAATGTTTTGTCCATGACGGTGAAGACGAAGAAATTGAGTAAGCCCACTACGAGCAGCAACGATGCGAACAACAACGGAGCTACGACCGAGTTGGTACCATCGACAGCAAATTTCTCACTGATCATCGGTGAGAGCCACATAGCGCCAAACACGCCCAAACGGGCAATAGCCATCTCCAGGCCCATGGCGAGTGCCATCTCTTTGCCTTTGAACCACTTCGCGAGAATTTTACTTACCGTCGTCCCCGCCATCTCACAGCCGCAGCCGAAGATCATGAATCCGAACATCGCCAGTTTGGCGCTACCGGGCATAGAGGGCCACCAAGCGTTGAGCCACTCTACGGTGTTGGCGTCCGCCCAAGAGATACCCCAGTATTTGATAGCTGCACCGATCACCATGAGGCTGGCACTAAGCAAGCCGGTGAAACGAACACCCATTTTATCGAGGATGATACCTGCGATAATAAGGAAGCCGAAGACGTTCAGCAAGTATTCACCAGCCGCATAAGTACCGAAGACGCCCTGATCCCAAGCGAGGGTATCGTTGAGCAACGAAGCCAGCGGCGAGAGGATATCGACGAACATATACGCGAAGAACATCATTGACGCCACAAGGACGAGCACCGTCCAGCGAGCTACCATGCTATCGCGCAGGGTCTTTTGAAGTTTTTCTACCATAAAAACTCAATTAAAAATTAAAAATTAAAAATTAAGAATTAGAATTCAAAATTATGTATCTTTGGCCGGTTTTTGGTACGACCATTTTTTCTTTTTTTTGAGCCACTCTGCCTTCTTTTTTTCATATTCGGCGTAGTGACTCTCCAAATAGCCGTCTGCCATAAAAATTTACCATTTGGTCATTTACCATTTGGTCATTTAATGCCGAGTTCTTTTTTCACAGCCGGAGTCGCATCGATGGCATCTGCACCGATATGAACCATAGACGCAGAGTCGAAGATATAGGTATATCCGTCGCGTTCACCAACGGCCTTGATGGCCTTGGTCATCTTCTCGTGAACCGGAGCGAGCAACTCCTGTTGCTTCTTCTGGATATCCTGTTCAGCGGTCTGATAGAACAACTGAATACGTTGCTGCATCTCCTGCAACTCCTGTTGACGGATCTGCTTGATAGCCTCCGCCATAGTAGCCTCTTGCGTCTGATAGTCCTGTACTTTCTTCTGGAACTCTTCGTTCATCGAAGCCAATTGGTTCTCGTACTGACTTTGGATGGTATCCATTTTCAGTTTAACCTGAGCTACTTCCGGCATCGCAGCAAAGAGTTCCTGCGTGTTGATGTGACCGAATTTCTGAGCGCTGGCAATAATAGGCAACGCCAGCAAAACTGCAATAATAAGTTTTTTCATTTCAAATTTATGATTTATAATTTATAATTTTATTTCGCACCTAATTTACGCAACACCTGATCGGAAACGTCCAATTTAGAGGACATATAGATGAGAGAGGGGTCCGCGGAACGGTCTTTCACCACATCAATTCGTTTCTCGTTCGCCAGGTCCTGAATGGCATTGTATATCTCGTCCTGGATGGGTTTGATCAGCGCTTCGCGCTTCTTGTACAACTCCCCGTCCTGACCGAAGTATTTGCGCTTAAGGTCGAGCACTTCCTGCTCTTTCTTCACGATCTCCTGTTCGCGCTGCACACGCATTGCCTCAGAGAGGAAGATTTGCTCGGTCTGATAGTTCGTAGCCATCACACGGGCTTCCTGTTGCGCAGCCTCAATCTCTTTCTGCCATCTCTTGGAGAGCATCGACAACTGTTCATTCGCCTGCTCATATTGAGGCAGATTCTTGAGGATATAGCTCATGTCGATATAGGCTACCGACAGATCCTTTGCAAAAGCCGTGCCACACATCAGCAGGGCCGCAATGATAATTGATAATTGATAATTGATAATTGATGTTTTTTTCATAAGTTGTCTTTTATCTTTGAGCGAAGCTGCCATTATAGTTCTTGACCTAAGACGAAGTGGAACTGGCTTCCGCCGTATTGTTTTGAACCGTTGATCTCGTCGAAGCCCCAACCCCAGTCGATACCAAGCAGACCGAACATCGGCAGGAAGATACGAACTCCGACACCGGCGGAACGCTTGAGGTTAAACGGATTATAATCCTTTATATCCGAGAAGCAGTTACCGGCCTCGAGGAAGCCGTGTACCCAGATCGTCGCATTCTGCTCCAGCGAGATCGGGTAACGCAACTCCATGGTAAACTTATTGTACAGGTAACCCATGTTACGTCCGGTCGCGACGTCATACGGCGTTAACGAGCCCGAAGAGTAACCACGCATCGAAACGTACTCGGTCGAATAACTGGTGTATGCCGACATACCGTCACCACCCATATAGAAGGTCTCGAACGGCGATTTCGCATTCTTGTTATAATTGCCGAGGTATCCGAACTCCGCACGGGTCATGAGCACTAACTTACTATCTCTGGTAAGCGGAGTAAAGACTTTTCCGGTAAATTTCCACTTATGGTACTCAATGAGATGATACTTCTCGGATGTGGTCATCTTCGAATAGTCTTTGCCGTTGAAGAGCGACCAAGGCGGCGTAATCTTCAAACCTAAGGTGAACTGACTTCCACGGCGCGTGTAGATCGGGTTATCGATAGACGAACGACTGATCTGGAGGTTCAGCGCCAAGTTATGACTTGTACCATCCGAGATCAACAGATAGGGCCAGTCTTTCATCATGTACATCTGGTAACTCAACTCGCCGTAGAACGTGAAATAGTCATCCGGCCAGCGCAGACGTTTACCGTATCCGATCGAGATACCGAGTGTACGAAGGTATTTATCTTTATCCGCCTCACTCTCCGCTAACTGCTGGTAATAATTGCCATTTCCTGAGTAGTAGTAATAATTCGAATAGGTGTTATACAGGTTTTGATACGCCTTCTGATAACGGGACGAGTAACCGGTCTGGTTCGCGAAATAGATGCTTGCGCTCAAGCTGTTCGGTCGTTTACCGCCCAACCAAGGTTCGAGGAAAGAGATGGACGCCGAAGTATAATAGATACCGTTTGTACGCGCGTTAATAGAGAAGGTCTGACCCTCTCCCTGCGGAACGATACGATAGGCTTTTTTGTTAAACAGGTTCTGGATAGCGAAGTTGGTGAACTTCAATCCCAATGAACCCACGAGACCCGTAGCACCCCAACCGAGCGAGAACTCAATCTGGTCGGAGGATTTGGTTTGCAGTTGGTAGGCGATATCTACCGTTCCGTCTTCCGGGTTCGGCTGGATATCCGGCACTAATTTCTCTTGGTCGAAGTGACCCATCTGGGCTAACTCACGCAGCGAACGCATGATATCCGACTGTGAATAGAGCTGTCCCGGTTTGGTATACAACTCACGGCGAACGACATGCTCGTATACGCGGGTATTACCTATGATCTTCACCTCATTGATGGTCGCCGGTTTACCTTCGTACATTCGCATCTCAAAGTCAATCGAGTCGTTCTCCACATTCACCTCCACCGGTTCCACATTGAAGAAGAGGTATCCGCGGTCGGTATAGAGTTTGCTCACTGCATCGTCGTCGTTGATCAAGCGGTCGTTGAGCGTCTTGAGGTTATATACATCGCCGGATTTGACACCCAACGTAGCATCCAGAAACTCATACGGATAAACCGTATTACCTACCCATTTCACGGAGCGGACATAGTATTTATCACCCTCGCTGATGGTCATATAGACGTCCACACGCGTCGGGTCTTCCGGATTGGGAACCACCGAGTCCGCTACGATATACGCATCGCGGTAACCGTACTCATTGTATTTCTCGATCACCGCCTGCTTATCTTTCTCATACTCCTCGACAACGAATTTCTTGGTTCTAAAGAGGTTGATGATATCGTTGTCGTTGGTCTTCTTCATCGCCTTGTTAATCTGGCGCGTCGTCAGGGCCTCATTACCGGTGATATAGATCTTTCCTACTTTAGTCTTCTCTTTCTTATCGATACCTATCAGCACCTTGACATACCCGGGATGATCGGGATCGTTCCGCTGCAGCACATGTACCTCCGCATTGTGGAAACCTTTCTCCGCCAGATACTTCTTGATTACCGTCTTGGCATGGTCTTCGAGGTTCGGCGTCATCTGACTACCCTGACGAATACCAGCTTTTACTTCCACGTCCTCTTTCTCACTTTTCTTCAGCCCCTCGTAGCGCACCTCGCTGATACGCGGACGTTGCTCCAGCGCAATAACGAGCCAGATCTTGTTTCCCTCGATCTTCTTCGCTTTGATCTTCACGGACGAGAACAAACCCTGTTTCCAGAAACGCTTGATGGCTTTGGTGATCTGGTCACCCGGCACTTCTATCTTATCGCCTACAGCAAGACCGGAGAATCCTATCAGCACAAAATCCTCGTAGCTATCCGCTCCCTCCACTTCGATGTCGGCTATCTCGTAGGTCTTACGCGTCATACCGTACTCGATGTCCTGCGCCTGCAACGGCCCCGAGACAAAGGACAAAAGACAAAGGACCAATATATAAAATACTCTCTTCACTTTCAACTCTTAAGTTTCAACATTTTACTTGCTCACTTGTTTTGCCAAATCTTCTTTCGCGTTTTTGATAGTCCACAATGGCCTTGTAGAACTCTTCCTCTGTAAACTCCGGCCAGAGGCAGTCCGTGAAATACAATTCGCTATAGGCCAATTGCCATAGCAGGAAATTACTGATACGATATTCTCCGCTGGTTCTAATCAAGAGGTCCGGATCCGGCAGTTCGCGCGTGGTCATCAAGGATGAAACGAAGGGTTCATCCACTTCTTCGGCACGCAGCGTACCGGCTTGCGCACGACGTACGGCCTCTTGCATAGCCGCCGTGATTTCCCATCGTGCCGAATAACTGAGGGCTATGACCATCGTCAGTCCTGTGTTACGACTCGTCTGCTCGATGCACCCCAAGAACTTCGCTTTCGTGCCTTCCGGCAGACGCTCGATATCCCCGATCGTCTGCAGACGGACGTTGTTATTCATCAGCGTCGGCGTCTCCTTCGCGATGGTATCTACGAGAAGCGTCATCAACGCATCCACTTCCTCTTTGGGTCGATTCCAGTTCTCAGTAGAGAACGTATACAGCGTCAGATACTCCACACCTAATTTCGTGGCGGCTACCGTGATGTTATGTACCGTCTCCACACCCTGCTTATGCCCGAACATACGCGCCAGACCCTGTTTCTTGGCCCAACGTCCGTTGCCATCCATGATGATCGCTACGTGTCGCGGCAATCGCGCTTTGTCTATTTGTTCTAAATAACTCATATCAATAATTACAAATCCGGCATTCTTTCTTCGCCCGTGCGAACTCAAAAACAATACCTACGGTGAACATGCCCGTCAAGTCGCAATTCATCCAGTTCCATCCGTTTAACTGATGTTTGTTATCCAAGGCGTCGCGCCCTTCCAGGTTGTCCGCCATGTATATATTATGCTGCCATGCGATATTCAAACCGCACACAGTCGAGAATTTCCATTTAAATCCGATACCTAACGGTATATACGCCGCTACATTCGTCTTGGATTGATTTAATCCGTACACGCCCGCACCGATACCCAGGAAGATATACGGCGTATAGGGACGAATGCGCTTATCATACTTATTCGCACTCCCGAAACGGAAGAAGTTAAACTCCGCCATCACATCTACGTTCACCATCTGACTCTGCCACATCGTCTCCAACTGTTCCCCTTTCAGGGTGTAGTCGTGCGCCGTGATACGTTGACCTGAAGCCTTCACTTGCAGCGCCCAGCGCTTGGTGAACTTATACCGGAAATGCACACCGTACGCTTCCCGCGGGTACATGAAGATATGCGGCGCCGCATCACCCACATAGTAACCGCAACCTCCCTGTAAACCTAATTCACAAAGGAAAGGCTGCTTTTCTTGCGCTTGCGTCTTCGGAACAAAGAGCAAGGATCCAAGAACCCAAACGACTATGTATAAATATCTTTTCACTAATCCACTAACCATTAACCGTTAATTTCCCGCTTTGATCAGAAGCCGGAACGCATCTGTCACTTTCTTCACACCCACCACCTCTAACTTATAGCGTTTCGTATCGAGTCGCTCGAGCTGTTCCGCAGGAATAAGAATCCTTCGGAATCCTAATTTCTCCGCCTCGGCGATGCGTTGTTCCAAACGATTCACAGAACGGATCTCGCCCGCTAATCCCACTTCGCCGCAGAGACAGGTACCGGCATCTAAAGGCACATCCATGTTACTGCTCAGCACGGCCGCTAACACTGCCAGGTCAATTGACGGATCTTGCACTCGCAGACCACCGGCTATATTCAAGAACACATCCTTCTGCAGCAGTTTAAATCCGATCCGTTTCTCGAGCACGGCCAGCAGCATATTCAGTCTTCGGCCATCAAAACCTGTAGAGGAACGTTGCGGCGTACCGTAGGCGGCTGTAGAGACGAGTGCCTGCACTTCAATCAGGAAAGGTCGAACCCCTTCCACGGCCGCAGCGATCGCGATGCCCGATAGCCCTTCGCGCGCCGTGGAGAGCAACAGTTCCGAAGGATTGCTTACTTCACGCAAACCGTTCTGCTGCATCTCGTAGATACCAATCTCGGATGTCGAGCCAAAGCGGTTCTTCTGGGCACGCAGGATGCGATACATATACTGTTGATCCCCTTCAAACTGCAGCACGGTATCCACGATGTGCTCCAGCACTTTCGGTCCAGCCAACGAACCTTCTTTATTGATATGTCCGATGATGATGAAAGGGATGTTGCGCGTCTTGGCGAACTCTAAGATACGCGTCGCGCACTCACGCACTTGGGTTAACGAGCCGATGGACGCTTCTACGTCCCCTGTAGCGATGGTCTGAATCGAGTCGATCACCACGATCTCCGGTTCCAGTTCTCTCACCTGGTCTAAGATACGCTCCAACGAAGTCTCGGAAGAGAGGTATAAGTTCTCGGCATCACCTGCCAGCCGTTCGGCACGCAGTTTGATCTGCCGAACTGACTCTTCGCCCGAAGCGTAGAAGGTCTTCCGTTCGCCTTGCTGCATCAGCACTTGGAGTGCCAAGGTCGATTTACCGATACCCGGTTCTCCGCCCAACAGCACCAGACTTCCGGGAACGAGGCCACCACCTAAGACACGATTAAACTCTCCGTTATGCATGTCCAGCCGCATCTCTTCCGTAGCCACCACTTCCTGCAGACGTTTGGGTTGAGCGGCTTCGCCTGTAAGACCGCGTGCGCTGTAAGACCGCTTCGTTGTAAGATTGCTTCGCTGTAAGACTTCTTCTACGTACGTTCCCCACTCTCCGCACACCGGACAACGACCGAGCATCTGCGGAGCTTTGGCTCCACAGGACGAACAGACATATTGGATAGAAGGCTTTGCCATTGGTGATTGGTGATTGGTGATTGGTGATT
>JAEDNI010000068.1 GCA_016302585.1 Paludibacteraceae bacterium
GTGAAGAAGTAATAAGTAAAATCGGCAACCTTCTGTCGAAGATTGCCGATTTTTGTCATTAATACCCACTTTAGATATCACTTTCCAGACGCAAAAAACACCAACCATGCTTAAATAAATCCAAATGTTTCGTTCGCAAGTTTCGACATATCACCTGCTTGTCTCCCTCAGCCATGCCATTGGCTTTCCCCTGTCTCCAAAAAGACGAACACTTCCTTTCTGTTCTTCCGGAATCGGTGTCGTGATTCTCTCAAACATTTGGTTAATACTTTAGATGTACTGTTACTAGTTCACCAAGTATCATTAAAGGATCTAGCAAAAACCAGCAAAATCAGTTGTTTACAAACAAATGCAAGAAGTTTTTCCTATCAATTTGATAATCGAAAGGAACTCTGTTCAAAAACGAATTGGATGGCATTATCAATATTATACAGGAGGTTGCTCGAGTTTTTAAGTGAAGCACCTGATGCCATTCAATACGCTGGAGAGTTCCTCATTACACGAAGAATTTTTGACAAATAAGTTTAGAGATTTTTAATTACCTTAACCGCAATTCCTTGTATATCTATGTGATCATACGGAGTAGATTCGTATTTATCATTTTCAGGACAAAGCATGATTTTTTTACTTTTGTCATCATAATGAATACGTTTAATCGTTGTCTCTCCTTCAACCAAAGCAACAACAATTTCACCATCATTAGCTGTGTTTTGTTGTTTAACTAAAATATAATCTCCATCATCTATTCCTGCGTTTATCATAGAGTCGCCGGATGCAATGAGAATATAATACTCTCCATTATCTAATACGGATTCTAGCATTGGAAAACACTTTTCATTTTCAACCAGCGCTTCTTTAACTGGACCACATGGTACTCTACCAAGAATAGGGATATACATAATGTTGGTGCTAGTTAATGGAATAGTGGGTACATGGTGAACTGGAGTTGTTTGAACAGTTGTTTTATTAATAATCAAATCTTGCTCATAACAACCATTTACTAATTGATATGTGAATACGTTTTTATAAACAGATGCAAGAAGATTGCGCCCTAATTCAACTGCTAAACCAGCAGGAATGGCGGCAAAAAGATGTATTTCCTTATAATGAGAGACATAATTATTCAATCGATCGCCAATAGATTTCGCTATATTTAACACATCATCGTTATATAAGGGGTATCCCGGAGCAATATGATCCGTCTTGATTTCAAGCAAGCGCAACTCAAATTCCCCGCATCTTGAATTTGCAAAGAATAAACTGCTGCACTTTTACTAGATTGCGACCAAACAGTATTTGTGAATGCAAACCTCAAAGCAGTTTGCTTCATGCACGCTTTCTATCCTACAGCCTGTGTCAGCACACACGCCATCGTGCTTTGCGACATGAACGGCAGGCAAATGCCGCTCTCACCCGCGCCGACCAGCAGCTCCGTGCCGCTTGGGCTGATCAGGAGGGGATAGGTTTCACACAGATACATCGGGCCGTCCGTAACATCGTAGTTATTACCGCCCACAAGCGACAAGCTGAGCGTCACATAGCTCGGCCCGTCCGGAATGGTTTGAATCGCCCAGAAGCCGCTCCACATTTCCGTAAAGTCGTCGCTGCCTTCGTATGCCCAATCCAGATCGACCGTGCCGCCTGTCTCGTCTTCCGGATAGAAGCGCAGCGAGAAATGGGCATAGCGGTTGGTTTCCCCTGCCATGGTCTCTGTGATCCAGCCCATACCCGTACTCTCTGACCCCGCCAGGCCGAGCGCCGTCATGCCTGTCCAGCCGCCGGCAAGCCATGCCGCGAACGCGGGTGGGGCAGAATACCATGCGTACTCCGTAAAGTCAAACGAAAGATAGTCTCCAGCTTCCGATATACACAGCGCAAGATAGCTCATCGCATCAAGCGAGGGATACCATTCGCAGGTATTCCCGTTGTTGTCGGTGATGAAGACCTGGGTGTCGGCCTCATATGCAACGCCGTCAAGATTCGCAAAGAGCAGCACCGGCTCGCCGCTCTCTGACCGGTAGAGCACCTCCGTGACCTCGTCGGTCTGTGTTTTTTCGTTCCACTGCACACGGTTGATCGCAACCGTCGCGTTCTCATCGACCGGCACGATGCAGTACAGATGCCCCGCACCGCCGATAATGTGCTCCTCGTCGATCTCAGCGATGAAGGGGTATTCGAGGAGCATTACCTCATTGGTTTCCCGCAGCCATGCGGGGAAGCCCGCCTCGAAACCCTCCTCAAACAGGCCGCCGACATAGCCGAGATATGCCGCGCCAAACATTGTCATTGGAAATTCGATTCTGTCCCGCAGCCGTCCAAGCGAGGTCTCTGCCTCCTGTGAAAAACCGTATTGTACCGGCTGTGTGTCCACGGCCTCATTTCGTGACGTGCGATTGCTCA
>JAEDNI010000050.1 GCA_016302585.1 Paludibacteraceae bacterium
CAGACGTGTCCCATGCCACGGCGGCAGTTTCGACAATGTCCACAGACGATATGTCCCTCCGCCGTGACGCGTTCGCCGACCGTAAAGTTCCGGACACCTTCGCCCACTTCAGCAACCACTCCTACAAACTCATGCCCCATCGTATAAGGCGGTTTGCAGTGGGTCTGCGACCACTCGTCCCATTTATACATGTGCAGGTCGGTGCCACAGATAGCGGCTTTCGTGACCTTGATCAATACATCGTTGATTCCCACCTCGGGCATCGGCACTTCTTCCATCCAGATGCCAGGCTCAGGAAATCTCTTTACAAGAGCTTTCATAATTTTCTCATTTATTCATCTGACCATTTGGTCATTTCAATACTGCAAGTTCCGTGCCAATCTTTGTGAAGGCGGCAATACATTTATCTAATTGTTCGCGCGTGTGCGCTGCAGAAACTTGTACGCGGATACGCGCCTGTCCCTTCGGAACCACCGGATAATAGAAGCCTGTGACGTAGATTCCTTCCTTCTGGAGCGCCGCAGCAAACTCCTGGGATAGACGTGCGTCATAGAGCATCACTGCACAGATGGCCGATTGCGTGGGTTTGATATCGAAACCGGCGGCTTTCATCTTCTCTACAAAGTACGCCGTGTTCTCATGCAAGCGGTCTTGGAGTTCGTTGGAACGGGTGAGTATCTCGAAGGTCTTGATACCCGCCGCTGCAATCATCGGCGGAATAGAGTTCGAGAAGAGATACGGACGACTACGTTGACGCAGGAGGTCGATGATCTCTTTCTTACCGGTTGTAAAACCACCTACCGAACCGCCAAAAGCCTTGCCGAGCGTACCGGTGATAATCTCCACTTTGCCACGCATGTCATAGAGTTCCGTAACACCGTGTCCGGTCTTACCTACCACACCGGCAGAGTGGCTCTCGTCCACCATAACCAATGCATTGTATTTCTGCGCCAATTCGTAAATCTTATCCAGCGGACATACATTACCGTCCATTGAGAAGACGCCGTCGGTCGCGATGATACGGAAACGCTGCGCCTGAGCTTTCTTGAGTTGCTCCTCGAGGTCAGCCATGTCGCCGTTCGCATAACGATAACGCACCGCCTTGCAAAGACGTACGCCGTCGATGATCGACGCATGGTTGAGAGCATCAGAGATGATCGCGTCCTCTTCCGTCAGCAGTGGTTCAAACAAACCACCGTTGGCATCGAAACAAGCAGCATAGAGAATGGTATCCTCCGTTCCGAAGAAATCGGAGATGACACGCTCAAGTTCTTTGTGAGTGTCCTGCGTACCGCAGATGAAACGCACCGACGCCATGCCGTAGCCCCGTGCATCCATGCGGTCCTTAGCTGCCTGAATCAACTCTTTGTTATCCGCCAGACCGAGGTAGTTGTTTGCGCAGAAGTTGATCACTTCCTGTCCACCTTCCACGGCAATACCCGATGACTGCGGCGTGATAATCACCCGTTCATTCTTATAGAGTCCTGCCTCCTTGATTTCTTGCAAGGTCGATTGCAGGTGTTTCTGAAAATCCTGATACATAGTTGTTTGTTTTGGATTATGGACCGTTCGCTTTGCTCACTTAAGGAATAAGGAGTAATGACTTTAATGTATTAGTCGAGTCATTTTTGTCTTTTTTCTTTGAGCGAAGCGGTCTTTTTTCTTTGAGCCCGCAAAGCGGGCGGTCTATTAAATGATTCCTTGTTCAAGCATAGCGGTTGCTACCTTCATAAAGCCGGCGATGTTCGCGCCTTTGACGTAGTCGATGGTGCCGTCAGGCTGTGTGCCGTAGCGGACACATTGCTCATGGATGGACTCCATGATATGATGCAGACGCTCATCCACTTCCTTTCCCGTCCACGAGAGATGTTCTGCGTTCTGGGTCATCTCCAGACCTGAGGTAGCTACACCTCCGGCGTTGACTGCTTTACCCGGAGCAAAGAGTACACCGTTATTCTGGAAGAAATGAATTGCATCCGGCTGGCAACCCATGTTCGAAACTTCGCAGCAGCACCAGCAACCATTCTTTTTCAGTTCCTTCGCATCCTCTTCGCTCAACTCATTCTGGAAAGCACACGGCAGCGCGATGTCGCACGGAATAGACCATGCTTTCTTGTTCGCTGTGAAGACGCAGTCCTTCGGGAACTTATCCGCCATATCTTGTACTTTATTGCGGTTTGAAGCACGCATCACCAGCATATAATCAATCATCTCTTTAGTGATGCCGTTCTTTATTGCAACCACACCATCCGGACCGGAGATAGCGACTACCTTGGCACCCAGTTCAATAGCTTTTGTAGCTGCACCCCATGCTACGTTTCCGAAACCGGAGATAGCCACCGTCTTGCCTTTGATATCTTTACCTGCTTCATGCAGCAAGTGTTGGGTGAAATAGAGAGCACCAAAACCGGTTGCTTCAGGACGGAGGATCGAACCTCCCCATGTCATTCCTTTACCGGTCAACACGCCCGTATGATACTCGCGCGCAAGTTTTTGGTACATACCATTCAGGAATCCGATCTCACGACCACCTACACCTACATCCCCTGCCGGAATATCCTGATCCGGACCGATACAACGCCATAGTTCCAGCATAAAGGCCTGACAGAAACGCATGATCTCAGCATCAGATTTACCTACCGGATCAAAGTCTGAACCTCCTTTCGCACCGCCCATCGGCAAGGTGGTCAAGGCATTCTTAAACGTCTGCTCAAAGCCGAGGAATTTCAGCATGGACGGCGTCACCGCTTTATGGAAGCGGAGACCGCCCTTGTACGGACCGATGGCGGAGTTGAACTGCACGCGGTAACCGAGGTTAGTCTGTACCTCACCTTGGTCGTCGATCCATGTTACGCGGAATGTGAAGATACGATCCGGCTCCACCATTCGCTCCACGATCTTAGCTTGCTCGAACTCGGGGTGCTCGTTGTACACCTCTTCAATCGACTCCAAAACCTCTTGAACAGCCTGTAGGTACTCTGCTTCCCCAGGGTGCTTTGCAGCTAATTGCTGCATGATAGTTTGTACTTTCATTATTTTTGTGTGTTTTTATGGTAAATGATATGAATTATCGCTTTAATGCAATGACTTTAGCGGAATTATTGTCCATGCCGGGCATGGTGCGACCCATAGGAGCTCCGATATAAGTCGGGTCACATACGATATATTTCTGACCGTCTACGATCAGGTAGTCGCCGTTCACCTCTTGATTCAACTTGACAGCCGTAGCTAAGTGACCGGGGTAATAGAGCAATACCACATCGATATTCAGTAAATCCCTCACGATGCGCGAGAAGAGGATGCTACGGTCCTCACAGTCGCAATAGGGGTAATAGAGCGACTCCGTCGGGAAGAACGCACGGTCCTGCCCCCAGACCTTATCGTCGTACTCGTATTCAAAAGCCGTCTGAACCCAGTTCAGCAGTTTGTTCACGGCTTGAGCCTCCGGTACACCGCGTACACCTTCCATCAGCGCCGGATAGAGATCTTTCTTCACCAACTCCGGCATCGGTGCATCCGCATAAGCCGCCCAGCGTGTTCCGAAATCCTCACCGTACTGACCCGTTGGGTAGTCATTATATAAATCGATGAGGTTGCGGTTAACCAAACAGGTAGCCGTCAGTCCTGTTCTTGCTTTGCGCGTCTGCGCTTGCTCATTCTTCGCCTCCAACTTCGGTTCTTTCGTCATCAGCAGCGAGAACGGTTTCTCGCCCTCAAAAGAACCTTGACAAATTGCCAAACCGCCATTCACTTCCGTCAGTGGGAAGAAACGTCCTTCGGTCAAAGAATAGAAGGATCGATCATAGAGAATATAGTTACTACCTACGAGCAGGTGTATCTGTCCGTCGGGAGAAGCTCCAAGACGCATCTTATAGCCCGAGTTGGCATACAGATAAGCCTGAAGCAAAACGGCCTCGTTCGAGCGCCCGTATTTCTTTTCTGTAATCTTCTGCAGGAGTTGGATATAGGTCCAGTCGCTCAAACGATAGGTATCGCGCGCTGCCAAACAATCGTAGAGCAAGTTCTCATATTTCCCTTTCGCCACTTGTTCCCATGCCTCCGCGATGCGATCTCCATTAATCTTCGTTAAGGATAAACGGTCCGTTTGAGGAAAACGTACCTCGACGGTGCTACCATAGAACTCCACGCGCACAACATCCATCGGTGCATCATTTTCGATCACCGGTTCGATCGGTTGAGGTGTCGGTTCGGGTAGAGGTTGCGGTACCGGATCGGCCTTAATTTCCTCATCCCGGTGCTTCTTCTTATCATCCTTGTAAATCACCGGAGGAGTCGGGTTATCTTCCGGACGAGGTATGGCAGGTGTCTGCTCGTAATACTCCCACGCGGAACGTAAGAACTCAGCATAATGCGCATTCGCTGCCTCGCGGAACGAAGCATAATGATCTTCTGCTGCTTGGCGGAAAGCATTAAATTGCTCTTCCAGGGATTGCGCCGAAACCATTGAGGTCATTAAAACGGCACTGAGGATACATAAAATTTTTCGCATAGCTATCACGAAGATAAATAGTGAATAGAGGCGGGTTTCAGCCACCTCTACCCTATTGCTCCCATTAGAAGCCTAATACTTGGTCTAACTGACCGTGCAGTTTCTTGCCCTTCTCTTCCAGATCCTGACGGATGGCTTTCTTAGCAGCCTGCTTTGCCATCTCGCTGTTGTAAGCGATGCGAACCAATACCTCGTTGTTCTTCTTGCTGTTGATGCGGAAGCACTCCATTACCGGAATCGTACGACCGATAGACTGAGAAATCAAGTTCTTGCTTGCCATAACAGACTCAACAACGGATGCTGCATCTTCCGGATCCAATTGTTTGTTCGCTACAGTGTTCTCGATCAAAGCAGTTACCTCGGTCTGAATTTGACCTGCAAGGTTCGTGATAGCCAGCGACAAAGCAGCGGTCTTAGCTGCATCATAGCTCTCACCTACAGACGAAGCCTCACCCATGATATACTTCGGGAACAGATCCTTATCATATTCGTACTGCATCAAGTAAGCTCTCTCAAGCTGTTTATCCAGGGGCAGTGCACCAGGTTTTACTTGCCAGCCTTCTTTTTTCAGACGTTTAGCTTCTTTCTTAACGACTTTGCCCACTTTCGTGTTTAGTTCTTTCTTTGCCAATTTAGTAATCTCTTGGCGCTCTTTGCGGATTTCTTTTTGATCCTTCGTGTCAGCGAAAGATACACCACAAACAATGATTAAGGCCATTGCTACCGTCAAAAATTTTTTCATAACTTTAAAAATTTGAGGGTTAGTAAAAAGTTAGTTAATTATATAAATACTTACCATTTCGGCGCTCCGAAACTCATATTTATTCCTACTCTGAAGCCTTGCGGCTGTATATCCGTTTGACCTACTATCGGATAGCGATATTCTGCAAACAGATCCATTGGCATCACAGACGCCACTGTCGTACGGAAAGTGATACCTGCTACGGCTGCAGCATAGAAGTCATTCGATGCTACGATAGACTTCTTAGCCATAGTATTCAGCGCATAGTTCATATCCAAACCGGCACCTCCATAGAGATTGATACTCAGGCTCTGATAAACCGGAATGACTAACTGCAACGTCGGTTTGTATATCCAGCGAGACATCAGTCCTCCTCCTGCAGCAGGGTTGGTGATATTCGTCTCCACATCAAACAGGTGCATCTCAAACATCTTAAAACGCATCGGCAACAAACTGAAACTCAACCAATGGGTCTTATCGACAATGTTATATGTATATCCCATTCCGATCACGCCAATATAGAAATCACCCGAGTAACTATAGAAACGATCCAGGAAGTCCGTTGAACGCGAGGTGCGGCGAGTCGAACCGGTACTGGTAGAACTGCTACTCGGACTGCTCGAGGTGCTACCTCCTTCACGATACATTACTGCATTCAGTTTCACATACTGAGAACGAGCCGGAGACAAGTCCACCGTAGAGATCCAATCTGCGTAGTTCTTACGAGATACTACTATAGTATACTCCTGAGGCTGCAGCGTTAACTTCTTATTCGCACTGTATTCCTTACTCTCGTCATCGGATTGAATCATCACTTTTGAACCGGTAGGAGCCGAGACTTTTAAGTTACGGAAGAACTTCAGTTTCTTCTCCATCTTCTTATCTTCATCCACAAGAATCTTATACTCACATTCCAACCCCTCGGTATTGCGTAATACAATCTCATTCTCTCCTATCGGTAATTTACCGGTCCACTCAGATGAGCTCTTGTAAATCAGGTCGTGATCTTGACGCAGCAAAATCGCCACACCGTCATCCGTCTTGATGGTCACAATGCCTGTGGGCACCTTAATCAGTTCATAACTCTTTGCCGTCAGTTCACCGTTCTCAATAGTTACCGTCTCTTCTGCCGAACGATAGTCGTCATGACGCACCTGAATCACGTGCTGACCGATCTCTATATGTGAATCACTGAACTCACCGTTCTTCGTAGGACGGGTGATACCGTCGATCTTCAAGGTAGCCTCTTTCGGCAAGAAAGATATATTTAATGTTCCGTACAGACGCTTCAACTCAGGGATAGCAATTGTTTTCGGCGAATTGGCGTTGAAGTCGTGACGATCTACGATGTGGGGCTGGCAGCCTTTTCGACGCCCCTCGATTTCGTAACGCTCATTGTAGTCAAACTCAAACACACATTTCCCAACGCCCTTATATTCCTCATTGATATAAATCTCAGTTTCAGGCTCCTTCGCTGTGATAGTTACCGAGATAAAGTTCGGCGTCAGATTCGCATTCACAATGTGTTTATCACCGATATGGACAACTATCTTCTCTTCATGCGAGGTATATTTTTCTTTACGAACCGAGATCTGGTGTTGCCCCACATCCAGTTTTATTTCACCATTGATGCCAAATTCCTGATTGTCGATGAATAACTTACATCCTTGTACGTTCGGACGAATGGTCACCGTTCCAAAGTTCGGCGCCAAATTGACCGTGTCGCGCGATGCGGCTGAACGAGTTAACTTGATATCTTTTGTGAATGACTTGTAATGCGTAGCCGAAACAACAATGTTGTGCGTACCCAGACTCAACTCCTGCGTGAACTGATTCTTCGTTGACTCCACGGCCGGCTTCCCGTCTATCGAAACGAAGAACGGCACCTGATGGCATAAGATATGCATGTGCTGCTTGGTGGCTTGCTCTTTGGGATGACCCGTTGTCACCTTGAAATGATAGATATGACCGCCTTCCAAGTTACCCGGGCGATAGTCCTTTAAAGGCTTACAGCCATCACAACGAATGGTTATTTTCTTCACACTCGTGCTCACCCACAGCCATACTTCATCGTCCTTAATCTCTTTATGTTCGATATCTTGTGCACCAAGCTCAAACTTCAGCAAACCGGGAATAGCCGATTCTATACGCAGCACAGCGCATTGGTCGCCGTTCTGGTCCACTACCCGCGTCGAACGCTGCGAGAAATCCATCATATCCTCGCTACACTCTGTCGCTTTTACCTGATATTGCTGTGCCGACATGCCAACCGCCATGCCCAACAGCAGGACGATTAACCACGATTTAATAATTCCATTCGCCATAATTCATCAAGTTATTTTTTTGTTCATCCCACACGCGCACATGTATGATCGGATTCTTCGGGTCCGTCAAGTCCGCCAACAGGAATAAATAACCGGTATCAGCATAAGTTGCCGATGAATAAATCTGCTTGATCAGAATCTGATAACGCTCATTTTTACGACTGGTCTTCTTGACCGAAGCATCCTCAAAATGGATATTCACAAATTCCTGTTTGTCAAACACCTGCCGCATGTGCGCAATATATTCGCTTTTGGTAAGACGTTTCTTATTATACAGATCCATATCTTCCGCCTGTATCTCCATCTTCCGTTTCTGCGGCACTTTGTTTCCGACGATGATGAGCGCATCATCCGAGAACACTGCCTCCAAATAATCCAAGCGCTCCAGAGCATAGGCGGTCTTGTAGTTCTCCAAAAAGTTAATCAGCACCAAACGCGAAGTGTCGTTCCATTCCGCCTGACTCTTGATATCTTCTATCGCCGAATGCTCCAAACCGAAGTTGACCGCTTGCACTTGATTGTCTTTAAGAAAGAACACTAAGTCCTCTACAAACTGGGTATTGTTCTTCTTAAAACGGAAATTCGCTTTCACGCCACGAACCAGATACCCGTCCTCAAAAGCTGTGATCTGTAACTCCGGCTTCTCTATAATCTTCGCATTACCGAACTTAACCAGTTTCTCGTACCATTTCCAGCCGTCATCCGTGAAATACGGACGAATAGCATCAAACTGCTTCGTTTCTATCGCATCTACGATCGGATAAATAATCTTCGCCTGCTGTTTGATATCTTTCGGCGCAATGGCATATCCGACAGCGTCTGTCCGGATGGTTTTCGTCATCTCCTTGACGCTCGAGAAATGTGTCTCCTGTCTCGGTGCACTACCCAACAGGACTGACTTGCCGCTGGCGGGGAAGGGGATTAACTGAGGATTCTGTTGCAGAATCGTCTGAATCGTCGGATCGCTCTTCCACAGATAACGATACTCGTACTCCATGCGAACACTGATACGACTCATGTGACTCGGAACTTCCGCCACTCCGATGCCATCCTTGATTTTGGCAGGTATCCAATCCGAACCATCGTTATACTGAAAGTCACCGCTTACCATCGGCTTGTCATCATACATAAAACGCAACTCTACCGTCTTGGAGTCTTCGTCGTTCATCACGCCCTTGGCCTCCACCTTGATATCGTTCAGCATCTCAGCCATTTCACCGTTCAACTCTGAGATCAGCAAGCCCTCATCGCCGCGCAACGCATATTGACGTTCCGTCGGCAAAGCGGCAATTAACTTAATGGCCCAGTAATTAAAACGCAGCGCATCGCCTATCTTATCCTGACTCTCGGATTTCTTGTATTGTTTCACCAACTCCCTGATTTTCTGCTCCAAGCGCTCGTACATCTTGTCTATCTCCGATTTCTCGATATAGCGCAGCACATAAAAGGTGTTTTTGTTTTTATTCACGATTCGCTGACAATTATTCAGTGTTACATTCGACCCAATCTGAGTCGACCCCTTCGTGCGCGTAGAAGAAATGGCTTCGTCACCGTACTGTTGATTTTCTATTTCCGTCTGAGTCGAACTGACTACACTCAGCGAGATCTGACTACTCAAATCCCGCAAAGCACGCTGATCCGCTTCTTCCTGCGTCTCACCAGTACCTTCACCCCACAACCACTTACTGCTGGCCTTGATAGACTCTATACTTTCTGCGAAAAGTGCGCCGCTGAAAAACACGGCTGCTAACAATAGATATATTATTTTTCGAGCTTTCATAGAGAATATAATATATAACGGCCGCAAAATTACATTTTTTTTTTGAAATACACAAATCTTTTTGTGATTTACGTCATTTTTTTAGGAAATATATCCTAAATGTAGTTCCTTTATCCGAAGTTTCAAAGGAAATATGCCCTCCGGTGCCCTCAATAATATGCTTACTGATCGCTAATCCTAAACCATTGCCATTCGACTTTGTTGTGAAGTTCGGCTGGAAAATCTTCGGTTGAATATCTGCCGGTATACCGGGACCATTATCAGATATTGAAATCTCCACCTCTTGCTCCGAATAAGCCGCATTGAGCACCACAATGATATCGGGTGTACGATTCTCTTGAGGTTGATTTTCCAAGGCTTGCAACGCATTTCTGATAATGTTCACAAACACCTGCGCTACCTGCTCCTGATCAGCAAGAACCATCACACCGCTGTCCGCTCCGATGTAACGAATCGGAATATGCGCATCGTTCGCCCGCTGAAGGGTGATCACTTGCGATAATTTCACCGCAATATCCACCTCGTCCGTCACCACCTCCGGCTGTTTGGCAAAAGTAGAGAACGATTGAGCGATATGAGCTAAGTTATCTATCTCCGAAATAAGCATCGGAGCAGCTTTCTCGAAATACGCATCGAAACCTTCCGAACCGCGCAGACGTTGCAGTTTCTGTACCGACAACTTCATCGGCGTCAAAGGATTATTGATCTCATGCGCTATCTGACGCGCCATCGTACGCCATGCTCCTTCCCGTTCTGCACGGGCTAACTGCTCTGCAGATTGTTCTACCTGGTCCACCAATAGATTATAGCGCTCCACGAGCGCACCCAGTTCATCATGATACGGATACTGAATATGATTATCCTTCGCTCCAATCTTAAAATGACGCATCTTATCGTTCAGCATCGAGATCGGTGCTGTCATACTTCTAGCAGCCCAGAATGAGAAGACTAAAGCTAAGAAAAGGACGATCAAATACGGAGGCAAGAGACGCGATAATAAGTCATTCAACTCCGCATTGCGCGTTTGCTCACTCATGAAATACGGTAATGCGATGTAACCTATCGGGACGAAAGCACCGTTATAGAAAGGCACGTACGAAACGAGATACTGATGCGAAGCAATTTGCTCATAGCATACAGCTGAGTGTGTACGGCTATACAAGGCCTCAGGCGACATCCTACGCGACAATACCCCGCCCGAGAAAAGGGCACTCGAAGAAGATGCCAACAGTTCGCCATTCAAGCTATAGACATGGATATCCTGGTTGATATCAAAACCTAAATCGTGCAGATCTACCGATAATCCGGAAGTTTGAGTAGAGGTAAGTATCTGATCCCAATAATATAAGGAGCGCAAATAGGACTGAATGTATTCGGATCGCGTCTGCAACTCCTTGCGTTGACGCTGCTCGAAGTTCGCATTCACATACCTCATTGACATCACAAACAAATAGATAAACACCGCCAACACGCAGACCATAATAATGTACATAATACGCGTAGAGAGACGCATATTACGGATACCACGATAGTACAATAACCCCATCAAACCGAAGAAGATCATCAGCACGAAAATACCTATGATGATGTAGAAATACGGATTGATGGAAAACGCCGAAGGCTCTTCTTCTACTTCCAACATTTCTCTAAAAGAGAAAGTTTGCGAAGCGATGGCCTGAATATCCGGAATATCCTGCAGTTCAGCATACTTCACAGGAATGATGGTCAGTACATTATAAATCCCTGCTCTGGTCCATCTCGCACGGGTCTCTGCATTCTTAAAATGCATGTCCCGCCAGGTATCGTAAACCGTCACAAACACCTCATCCCCGGCCAAACGATTGGTGGACCAATATACCATTCGACGTGTGTCAAAAATATAGAAAAACACATCCTCATTTTGCTCCGTGATAGAACGAATGGAGTCCAAGGATGTGTTACGCGCCAAGGCTTCGCACAAAGCCGCTGTCTGACGTTCAGCATGCTCTTGACGTTTCTGTAAAACCTGCCCCTCAGAAGAACAGGAGCACAACAAGAGCGACAGCACAGCCATTACCGCAATTACAATATATCGAAAACCACTTTGCATTTGGCTGCAAAATTAACAAAAAAAAATGATATGAGCAAAAAAATAACCTCTATTTGTATTTTTTTGCAAAAATATTTGCGTATATCAAAAAAAAGCAGTACTTTTGCACCCGCTTTTGGAAAAAGTCGTCTCCCTAGCTCAGTTGGTAGAGCAACTGACTCTTAATCAGTGGGTCGAG
>JAEDNI010000014.1 GCA_016302585.1 Paludibacteraceae bacterium
ATATAAAGGCGTTTACTAACGCTTGTTTTTGACTAATTGAAACCTGAGAAACTTCAAATTTAGTTCTCGAAAACAAGGCTGTAGTAGATGCCCATGGGTGTTTATACACCCGCACGTACTGTTAGATAGTACGTGTGTGGTTTTGTATATACACAACGTGGGTTTCTGCATTGCTTGTTCGGAACTATAGGTTTTCTCAGGACCTCAATTAGCGGATAAGCAATTAAAGGAATCCGCGTTTTTGATGGTTAAAGAACTCTATTTTCGATTTCGCAATCTCATCTTGTATGGGATCATCGGTGGCTTTTGTGCCGCACTTGACTTCGGCGTATATTCTGCGCTGTGTTACTTTGATATTATGCCTTACCTTTGGGCGAATATCATCAGTATTCATGTGGGCATATTCATGTCCTTTATTCTCAACCGCTCCTTCAACTTCAAGGTCAAAGACAAGACGACGCAACGTTTCTTGTCTTTCTATGCAGTGGGCTTAACCGGTTTAGGTATCAGCGAGTTAATGCTCTATTTGATGGTCACGCTTGGCGGCATGAATGAGCTTCTCTGCAAACTCATCTCTATCGTTGTTGTTGCTCTGATACAATTTTTCTTGAATAAATATATCACCTTTAAACGAAATACTAATGGATAAAATCTATTTTGTGCTTCCTGCTTATAATGAGGAGGCAAACATCGAAGAAGTTATCGCCCAGTGGCATCCTATCTGCGAGAAAATCAACGCCGAAGGCAACGAGGCTCATTTGATCATCGCCAATGATGGCAGCAAAGACAAGACTTTTGCAATCATGCAAAGCCTGCAGTCCAAATACCCGCTTCTCAAACCGCTGGACAAACCCAATTCCGGTCACGGGGCAACCGTTTTATATTTATACCGCTATGCTATAGCGGGCAAGGCGGATTACATCTTTCAGACCGATAGTGACGGACAGACCCTTCCTGAAGAGTTTTGGCAAATGTGGAAAAACCGCCACAATTACGATTTCCAAATAGGTACGCGCGGAGGCAGACAGGATGGAGCAAGCCGTGTCTTTGTGACGAAAACCTTGCGTTTGGTCGTTTGGCTCATGTTCCATGTGTGGGTTAAGGATGCCAACACACCTTTCCGCTTGTTGAAAGTGGAGAAACTCAAACCCATCTTGGATCTCATCCCACAGGATTATAACTTGGCGAACGTAGCCGTTAGCGCGATTGCTGTCCGTTGGCATTATAACATCGGTTGGTATCCGATTACTTTCCGTCCTCGTCAAGGTGGCGTCAACTCCATCAACATGAAGCGCATCTTCAAAATAGGTGTCAAAGCATTAACAGATTTTAGAACTATCAATAGAAATTTACGATGAAAGAATTTTTCGAAAACAAGTTTGTCAAATGGACACTTGGCATTTTAGGCGTTTTATCCGTATTAGTGCTCATTATTGGCTCGTTTTTTAATAGCATGGACGTTGATTCTGCTATTATTTTGGTAGAGATGGAACGTATTGCAGAAGGGTATATTCCATACAAAACGATGCACTTGAACTATCCGCCTTTGTGGTTTTACATCAATGTGGCTCTCAAATGGTTGTTCCATGTGCCCTATGGTTGCTATCCTTTTTATTTAGGAGTTCATTGGCTCTATGCAATAGGCTGCGCGTCTTGTTTGTATTATATCTCGCGTCAATGGGGCGCAAGCAAATATATTTCTGCTTTTGTAGCATGGCTTTTCTTTATTGTAAGCCACTGGCCGCAAGGTAATGAAATTCTCTTCGAGATTCCAAGTGTATTCTGGGGTTTATTAGCAATTAGTCTGTTCTTGAAATGGAAAGATAGCTACCCTGCATGGCAAATTATTGTGGGAGCTATAGCTTGTTGCTCTTTCCTCACAAAGCAATTTGGGGCAGGATTCTTAATGCTTGTATTATGGCTGATTGTAACATCTACATCTGAAAACAAGTGGAAACAAACAGGCTTTTACTTACTCGGTTATTGTCTGCCTTTACTCATCTGTTTGGCTTGCTGGGGAACAGATATTTACCGCTCCATTTTGTTCAACGGCTATGGAACAGATGTCATGGATGCTTATTGGGGCAGAGAAACGACATTCGCTTCTAAAATTGCTCGTTTATGGGGAAATCTATTGCTCTTTGCTAATAGACTAGTACCACATATATATGTTGCAATATTGCTTTTGCCTTTCATGTTCGTTCGAAACAAATGGCGCGAAGCTTTATGTTGTTTCTTTGGTATAGGAGGTTTTCTTCTACAATTTTTCTTTGTACATGGAGGGCATCATTATTTCCAATATATGCTTCCATTCGCCTTGCTTCTCATTCCAATTATGCTTTCGTTAGATTTGAATAAATATGTTCGCGCGGCGGTATGGGTTATAATTGGGTGGACTACTATGCTCGGAATGTATTCTGCATATCATAATCGTGTATGGAAGCGATATTTGCACGAAGGAAAACGAGATTATGAAAATCAATGGAAAATGGGAGCGCAAATTGCCGATATTGTTAAAGATGGAGAAACGGTCTTTATTCCGCATGGTGGTATATGTTATCTATACTATACTGCTAATTTATATCCTTCTTGTATGGCAGAAATTGGATATGGAGTTGGACCGATGGAAGTAGATATTGAACATGCTGCCAAATGGGTTGCTAATACAGATTATGTGCTCCATTTTACGCGAAAATTGATGTATGACTTGTATCAAGGGAAAGATTTTGAGTATTTTTATAACGATTCCATTCAGCAATATGTAGATCAATTTCCAAGTGATACATTTGGAACGGCTGTAGTCTTACATTATTTGAATCGTCCGAAGTTAGAAGTACAACCTGAATAAAAACATTCCATGATTAAGAAATACGATTATCTCATAGTTGGCTCCGGCTTATTCGGAGCAACATTTGCGTACAAAGCACGTCAGGCAGGTAAGTCCTGTCTCGTTATTGACAAACGTCCGCATTTAGGCGGAAACATCTATTGTGAACAAATAGAAGGCATCAACGTCCATAAATACGGTGCGCATATCTTCCATACTGCCAATAAAGAAGTATGGGATTTTGTGAACTCCCTTGTGCCGTTTAATCGCTACACAAACTGTCCGGTAGCTAATTTCCATGGGGAGTTATACAATCTTCCTTTTAATATGAATACCTTCTCGCAGCTGTGGGGTATACGCACTCCCGATGAGGCAAAAGCGAAGATTGATGAGCAGCGTGCGGAAGCATTGGCGGCTCTCAATGGACGAGAACCGCAGAACTTGGAAGAACAAGCCCTTTGCTTAGTTGGCAAAGATATTTTCTACAAACTCATCAAAGAGTACACCGAAAAACAATGGGGTAGAGACTGCAAAGAGTTACCGGCATTTATCATCCGTCGTTTGCCGGTTCGGTTCGTGTTTGATAATAATTATTTCAACGATACGTATCAGGGTATTCCTATTGGCGGGTACAATAAGTTAATCGCTGCGCTGTTAGAAGGTGTAGAGGTTAAAACGGAGTGCGATTTCTTCCAAGAATACAAAGATTCTTGGCGCGAGATAGCAGACCAATTGGTCTATACAGGTCCCATTGACGAATACTTCGATTTCAAACTTGGTCGCCTCGACTGGCGCACGGTAACCTTCCAAACGCGCATAGAAAACACCCCGAACTATCAAGGTAACGCGGTTATCAACTACACCTCGCACGAAGTCCCCTACACCCGTGTTATCGAGCACAAGCATTTTGAGTCCTTTGGACAAGCCGTTTATGACAACCCAAAAACAGTCATCAGCGAAGAATACTCCACCGAATACAAACCCGGCATGGAGCAATTTTATCCTGTCAACGATGAGCGCAACAATGCCCTTGCAGACCAATACCGCGCCCTCGCTGCTAATGAGCAAAACGTCATTTTCGGTGGTCGTCTCGCCGAGTACAAATACTACGACATGGCGCCAATTATTGAGAAAGTCCTCAATATGCTTATTTAGTACTTTCGTTCATTGCCCGGCATGACATACTCAAATAGCCATCAATCAGCAGACCTTGCGCTGACCTTGCGCGGAGATTAGGAGAAAACAACGAAACTCCCGCCACTCGAAAGAGTAGGCGGGAGTTTTATAGTTAAGAGGTCCTTTTTAAAAGCGAAAACAGCCGTCGTCACGACGTCTGTTTTTCTAAGGTATTAGTCTGTTTATTTAAGGTACAAAAAAGATTGGTCTTTATTTAAGATTGATCTTCTTTCTTAAATTCGGTGCAAAATTACAACATTTTTTTGATATGTGCAAATAATTTTTTATGTTTTGCAACATATTTTGCTATTTTCATTTTGCAAAATGGCTATCTTCGTTCCAACTCGATCACTTCTAAGTCTTTTATTTGGCTTCCATCGATGGTAAAACGCAATAAGGTCTGGCAGGGTTGCCATCCTTGTTTACCGGCTGCACCGGGGTTCATGGTCAGGAATTTGAACTGGGAGTCATACTGCACTTTCAATATATGGCTGTGTCCGCAGACGAAGAGGTCAATGCGATGATTCGGGTCGTCGTAGTTCTCGAGTGCCTTGCGGAACATGGGTATCAGCCAGGGGTTATAATGGCCCGGATAGCCACCGATATGGGTCATCAGCACATTGACGTCTTCCACACGAAAACGATAGAACTCATCCAAGGAATAGCGAACGTCTCCACTGTCCATATTTCCGAATACGGCGCGCGTGGGTTTGAATTCGCGTAACTTACGCAACACTTCCTCCGAACCGATATCCCCTGCATGCCAAATCTCATCGACATCCTTGAAATGCTCAAAGATGCGTTTGTCTAACAGACCGTGGGTATCGGATAAAATGCCAATGCGAGTCATTTGAATGAATAATTAACAATGAATATCTATTTTCTTGTTAATTTATCAATAGTGAAAATAGCAGCGATGAGTGCGACGACGGCTACAGTGATGAAGACCATCACGTCTATTAGATCCAGTACGCCACGTGAAAGGGAAGAGTAGTGGTCCTGCAGCAATACCCAGTAGAGAACGAAGCAACAGAGGGCGGCTGCGATGAAGCAGACAATTTGGCTCTTGCTGAATGTAGCGCATAGTACCCCGAGGGCCATGAAGGTGCCGCTGAGTAGAATGAGACCGATGAACGAACCCAAGAACGCTCCGCTGTCTAAGTTGCCCATGGGTTCGGCCATATATGCCACTACAAAGTAGTGTACAAAGCAGGGTAGCAGACCGATGAGCACTAAGGTCCATGCGGCGAAGTATTTGCCTAAGACGATGCGGGTGAGCGAGATAGGTTTCGTGCGAATGAGATCCCACATGCCCGACTGCCGCTCTTCCGAGAAGAGACGCATCGTCAAAGCAGGGCAGAGCAGCATAAACAGCCAAGGACTCAATTGAAAGAGTCCGTCCACTTGGGCGTACCCCGAGTCAATGATATTCCATTGACCCGGGATCACCCATAGGAAAAGACTAATCGCCAAGAGATATAATCCGATGACTATATACGCTATCGGCGTGGAGAAATAATATCGAAGTTCCTTAAGGAACATTTATTATTGATTTAATGTTTAACTTCAATATCCTTATTAGCCGGAGTTTTGGGGAAGAAAATCCAGAAAGCGATGGAAACCACCAAAGCAAAGCCCGCAAAAATATACCAGGCTTCTTGCCAACCAGCCCATACTTCGCCAGCCTTAACAGCGATTTGACGTAAAGTTTCTAATAGCTCTTCGCTCGGGGTAGCCATTTCTTTAATTTTATCCCAGAACTCTAACCAAAGATACTTTCCTGCTTCATCTTGTGCTACACCATATGCACTCCAATTCACAGAAGGAACTAATTTTGTAACGATGGCTTGTGCTCCGAGAACACCGATAGTAGCACCAACACCGTTCGTCATCATCATGAATAAGCCTTGTGCGGAAGAACGCATTTCAGGGGATGTTTCTTGATCTACATACAATGCACCGGAGATATTGAAGAAATCGAAAGCAAAGCCATAAACGATGCAACTCAAAATGAAGAAAATCAAGCCGCTACCAGGATTTCCTACTCCGAAGAAACCAAAACGGAATACCCATGCGAACATTGCAATGAGCATTACATTTTTGATACCAAAACGTTTCAAGAAGAACGGAATAGCTAGAATACACAATGCTTCGCAAATCTGCGAGATAGAAATCAACATGTTAGAGTGCTGTACAGCAAAGGTTGAGGAATATTCTTGCATAGCCTCAAAACTTCCTAAGAATGGATTAGCATAGGAGTTGGTGACTTGCAAGCACATACCCAGCAACATGGAGAAGATGAAGAACAATGCCATCTTTTTCTGTTTGAAGAGCGCGAACGCTTTCAGACCGAGTGCGTCTATGAGATCCACATTTCCATCAACTTTTTTGATTTCACAAGCAGGCAATGTGAGCGAATAGGCTGCCAAAATTAAACTAAGGCCACCGCTAATCACAAATTGCCAAGGAGTGTCTTGGAAGTGAAGCAAATCTACAGCCCACATAGCCCCAATAAATCCGATCGTACCGAATACACGGATGGGCGGGAAGTCCTTCACTGTATCCATGCCTGCTTTCACGAGGGCGTTGAAGGCTACGGAGTTCGTCAACGCGATTGTCGGCATAAAGAACGCAACAGAAACAGTGTACAATGTAAACAATGGCGCAAATTGAACAGAGGGAGCAGTTAATGCGTAAATACCAGCAGCTCCCATAAACAACCCAGCTAAAAGATGACAGAGGCTCAACGCTTTTTGAGCCTGCATCCAGCGGTCAGCTACGATACCCATTAAGGCCGGCATAAATAAGCTAACCACTCCCTGAATAGAATAGAACCATCCAATATTGGCACCCATACCATGGGAAGCCAAATAACGGCTCATACAGGTTAAATACGCACCCCAAACGGCGAACTCTAAGAAGTTCATCACAATGAGGCGAATCTGAAGAGATTTGTTTTTCATAATAGTATATTTTTGTTATTAGAACTCTGAGGTAAAATGGAATTGGATGTGTTTATAGTCCTGCTGCGCCATGTTGAGCACATACGCACTGTCGGCCATGAATACATCACGACCTTCTTTGTCGTACGCCATGTATTGGGCTTTTCGTTTCTTGAACATGTCTAACTCGGCATCGTCGTCACTCTCAATCCAGCAGGCTTTGTACATCTGCAACGGCTGCCATTTACACTTCGCTTGATACTCGTGCTCAAGGCGGTATTGGATCACTTCAAACTGCAGTTGTCCCACCGTTCCGATGATCTTTCGTCCGTTCAACTGACTGATAAACAGCTGCGCCACACCTTCATCCATTAATTGATTTACGCCTTTATCCAACTGTTTCTGCTTCATCGGGTCGGCATTGTCGATGTATTTGAACATCTCGGGCGAGAAAGAGGGTAGACCTTTGAAATGCAGTTTTTCACCTGAAGTGAGTGTATCTCCGATCTTGAAGTTACCGGTGTCGGGCAGACCTACGACATCACCCGCAAACGCCTCATCCACCGTCTCTTTCTTTTGTGCCATGAAGCAGGTCGGAGCAGCAAAACGCATTTGTTGGTCCTTACGCACGTGATAATAATAGGTGTTGCGCAGGAACTTACCGCTACAGATCTTAAAGAACGCAATACAGGATCGATGGTTCGGATCCATGTTCGCATGGATCTTAAAGCAGAACGCCGTAAACTTATCTTCCATCGGTTCCACTACGCGCTCTTCGGCACCTACCGCAAGAGGGGAGGGGGCGTTTGCCACCAAGAAGTCCAACAACTCCTGTACACCGATCGTCTTGTATGCCGAACCGAAGAATACCGGTGCTAACTCTCCGCGCAGGTACGCTTCTTTATCAAACTCCGGATAGACACCATCCACCATTTCAAGGTCTTCCGCTAACTTCCCGCTAATGTCCTTTGGACGTTGGTTTAATGCGAAGACGGACTCAAATTTCAGACCTTGTCCGTTCGCCCATGACATAGGAGTTACTTTAATCTGCAGTTCACGCTCCACTTCGTCCATCAGGTCGAAAGGATCTTTACCCTCGCGGTCCATCTTATTCATGAAGACCATCACGGGCGTTTTACGCATTCGGCATACCTCCATGAGTCGTCTCGTCTGCGTCTCGACACCTTTGGCGGAGTCGATCACTACGATAGCGCTGTCTACGGCCGTCAGGGTGCGGAAAGTATCTTCCGCGAAATCCTGGTGACCCGGGGTATCGAGGATGTTGATATGATAGCCACTGTAGTCGAATCCCATGACAGAGGTCGCCACAGATATTCCACGTTGTTTCTCGATCTCCATCCAGTCGGAGGTAGCGGTCTTGCGAATCTTATTACTCTTCACCGCTCCGGCTACGTGAATAGCACCGCCGTATAACAGCAGTTTCTCCGTGAGGGTCGTCTTACCGGCATCAGGGTGCGATATGATCGCAAAAGTTCGGCGTCTTAATATCTCGTTTTGATCAGCGGAGGGTAGCATGGAATTTTTCTTCGAAGGTAGCCTTCATTCGGTTCATGATATTCTCTATCTGGGTGTCCTTCAGCGTGTTCTCTGCGTCTTGGAGGATGAAGGATAGGGCATAGGATTTCTTGCCCGCTTCGAGGTTCTTGCCCTCATATACGTCGAACAGATAGACGTTCTTGAGCAGTTTCTTCTCGGTCGCAAAAGCAGCGCGTGCGAGGTCGGCGAACTCAACGGATTTATCCACAAGGAGTGCAAAGTCGCGTTTTACCTCCGGATACTTCGGCAGGTCGTTGATAACGGCTTTGTATTGTTTGTTCTGCTTAAGCAGTTGGTTCCAGTCGAGGTCCGCGTAGAACACCTCTTGCTCGATATCGAAGGCTTTGAGCTGCTTGCGAGCCACAATGCCGATGAAGCCAAGTGCTTTTCCGTTAGTGGCTTTGAGGACGAGACCATCGGAGAAGAGTTCGTTTTCCAGACGCTCTACGGTTGTTTTGGACAGATCAACACCAAGACGCACGAGGATGTTGTTCACATATGCGCGAAGCTGGTAGAACGTAGTTTTCTCTTCTTTGCGCACCCAAGTCTGTGCGGCTTTGTTACCGGTGATCCAGAGCGCCATATGTGGCTCTTCCGAATACTCTACGAGTGAGTTCTCAGGGTTGTGCTCACGGGCAGCAGGGTTCGCTTTGTAGTGGTAACAGTTACCGAACTCATAGAACTTGAGGTCGGCGTTCTTACGGTTCGCGTTGCGAGCGATAGACTCCAGTCCACCGAAGAGCAAGGTCTGACGCATCACACCGAGGTCTTGGCTCAAGGGGTTCATGATCTTGACACAAGTGTCAAGTGTCAGTTGGGTCAACGGCTCATAGTAGGACACTTTCGTGAGTGAGTTATTAAGGATTTCATTGAAACCCTGTGCAGTGAGTTGCTCCGCGATGCGGCGGCGCAGTTTCTCGGGGTCGGGTTTGACACCATACGCCAGGCTGGTGTTCAGTTTTTCCGGAAACTCGACATTGTCGTAACCGTATATACGTAGTATATCTTCCACTACGTCGCACTCGCGCTGTACGTCCACACGGTAACGGGGAACTTCCAACTGCCAAGAATCGCCAAGCTTGGCGACTATGTTGATTTCGAGGGCTTTAAGAATGGTCTCGATGGTATCTTCTCCGATTGCTTTACCGATGAGGGAGTTGACACGGTTGATGTCGATAGTGACCGACCACGGTTTGAGTAGTTCTTGAGAAGCACTATTGTCTAGGATTAGTCCTACTTGCTCTGCATTTGCCACCTCTTTGATCAGTAGGGCGGCACGCTTGAGGACGTAGAGTGTGTTGCAAGGGTCACATCCGCGTTCGTAACGGAAGGATGCGTCGGTCTGAATCTGATGACGGCGGCTCGTTTTGCGGATAGTTACGGGGTCGAAGTATGCGGATTCGAGGAAGATGTTTTTGGTGTTTTCTGTTACACCGCTTTCGAGTCCGCCGAAGACACCGGCAATACACATTGCCTCTTCCTTATTAGCGATCATGAGGTCGCGGCTGTCCATCTCGCGCTCTACACCATCGAGGGTAACGAATTTCTCACCTTGTTTTGCGTAGCGCACATGGATCTCGTTGCCTTTGATCTTGTCAGCATCGAAGGCATGGAGCGCTTGTCCCATTTCGTGCAGCACGAAGTTCGTGACATCGACGACGTTGTTGATAGGACGAAGACCGATAGCCAATAGGCTGTTTTTGAGCCACTCCGGCGATTCTTTCACTTCCACACCTTTGATGTAGAGCCCTGAATAACGCGGGGCTGCATCGGGTGCGTCCACGAAGACGCTTATTGGAGATGTCTGATCTTCCTCCTTGAATTCTTCTACAGACGGCTTGGTGAGCTGAACTCCCTCCCTTGAGGGGAGGGCAGAGGTGGGGTTGTTATGTGCTTTGTAATATGCATAGAGATCGCGAGCTACGCCAAAATGGCTGCAAGCGTCTGAACGGTTTGGCGTGATATCCACCTCGATCACTGCGTCATTTTCCACATGGTAGAACTCCGCAGCCGGCATGCCGACAGGAGTGTCAGCCGGCAGGACGATGATACCGGCATGGTCGGTTCCCACACCAATCTCATCTTCAGCACAGATCATTCCCCAACTGTCCTCACCGCGCAGTTTACCTTTCTTGATGGTAAACGACTCGTCGCCGTCATAGAGCACCGTACCCACGGTAGCGACGATGACTTTCTGTCCGGCAGCTACATTCGGTGCGCCGCAGACAATTGGCAGCGGTTCGCCTTCGCCGATATTCACTTTGGTAATATGCAAGTGGTCGGAATTAGGGTGGGGCTCGCAAGTCAGCACTTCTCCCACTACCAATCCTTTCAACCCGCCGCGGATGGTCTCTACGGTTTCAACCGTACCTACCTCCAAACCAATTGATGTAAGAATCTTTGCTACGGTCTGAGCATCATCCTGCAGATCAATGTAGCGTTTTAACCATTTGTACGAAATATTCATATAGTTTCTATTATCTGAAATACTAATCCAAATTGCGTGCAAAATTACGAAAAAAAAATCATATACGCAAGTACGCGTGCGTTTTTTAGAAATTTTACCGCTTATATTTGCATATTTCAAATTTTCTTTGTATCTTTGTGCGCTAAATTGTAAATTGTGCTATGAATACTAATTTTGGATTTGTTCGTGTGGCGGCCGCAGTGCCGACGATGCGTGTGGCAGACTGCCGTTACAACGCGGAGCAGATACGTGCTCAGATTGATGAGGCGATCGCAGAAGGCGTAGAGGTGATTTGTTTCCCGGAGTTGAGTGTGACGGGTTATACCTGTGCAGACTTATTCTTTACGCAGCAGCTGCAGCAGAGTAGTATGCGTGAGTTGGAAGCGATTTGTAACTACACGCGCGGCAAAGCGATCATCGTGCTGGTAGGTGCGCCGCTGCAGGTGGACAATGACCTGTTCAACTGTGCGTTCGTGATGACCGACGGAGAGGTGATGGGTGTTGTACCAAAGGTTAATCTACCGAACACCGGTGAATTCTACGAAAAACGCTGGTTTACTTCCGGTCGTGCTGCTCGTGAGTACATGCCGGGTGGTGTGGTTCCGCGTATTCCGAAGATTGAGATTTGGAGTGGTGAAGTGCCTTTTGGTACGGATCTGCTGTTCTGCACGCACAACTATACCTTTGGTATAGAGATCTGTGAGGACCTTTGGAGTCCGCTGCCTCCTTCGACACAGTTGGCTATTCAGGGGGCGGAACTGATCTTCAACCTCTCGAGTTCAAACTGCATCATAGGTAAGCATATCTTCCGTCGTCAGATGATCAAGCAGCAGAGTGCACGTGTTCACTGCGGTTATATTTATACCTCTTCAGGAGTAGGTGAGTCCACGACTGATGTGGTTTTCTCGGGTAGTACGTATATCGCGGAGAACGGTGATATTCTGACCATGGGCGAACGATTCCAACGGAACAATTCGATGATCATTCAGGAGATAGATATCGAACGTCTTCGTACGGATCGCCAGCGAAATACCAACTTTACGAAGGACAAAACCGGTCACTATCGTCATATCAATGTAGCGCCTATTGAGCGGGAAGAGGAAACTACTGAGCCGATCCATCGTACGTTCTCACCGACACCGTTCCTGCCGAAGAAAGGGAAGGAAGAGCAGTATTGTTTGGATGTATTCTCTATTCAGACGAACGCTTTGGCACGTCGATGGGAGCACACGCATTCCGAGACTGTTGTTATTGGTATTTCCGGAGGTTTGGATAGCACCTTAGCGCTGATGGTTTGTGTGCAGACAGCTGATTTGTTGGGTTACGACCGCAGTAGAGTGGTCGGTGTGACCATGCCGGGTTTTGGTACCAGCGATCGCACGTATCAAAATGCGCTACAGTTGATGAAAGAACTGGGTATCACCCATCGTGAGATTAGTATTTGCGATGTAACGACGCAACACTTGAGCGATATCGCGCATAATATGGATGTTCACGATGCGACGTACGAGAACGCTCAGGCGCGTGTGCGTACGCTGATTCTCATGGACCTGGCGAATGAACTGAATGGTTTGGTAGTAGGTACTGGTGACTTGAGTGAGTTGGCGCTCGGGTGGTGTACGTATAATGGCGACCAGATGTCGATGTACTCCGTCAATGCCGGAATACCCAAGACGCTGGTGAAGTACCTTGTGAAGTTCGCGGCAGAGAACTTATATGGAGAACCGTTGCGGAGTATCCTGCTTGATGTGGTAGAAACGCCGGTTTCACCGGAACTTTTGCCTACAGATGAACACGGGGAGATCGCCCAGAAGACCGAAGATAAAGTGGGGCCGTACGAGCTGCATGATTTCTTCTTATACTATTTTATGCGATTCGGTTTCACACGTGAGAAAATCAAATATATGGCTTGTCAGGCGTTCGAGGACCAATACGACGAAGCGACTATTGATAAATGGCTAAACGTGTTCATGCGTCGTTTCTGCACGCAACAGTTCAAGCGTTCTGCCATGCCGGACGGACCGAAAGTGGTGAGCGTGAGTCTGAGTCCCCGCGGCGACTGGAGAATGCCAAGCGATGTATGCTGCATTTAAAAAATGAAAGAGTGAACGAATGAAAGAATTAAAGAATATTTCGCTATTACCTTACAATACCTTTGGTATGAATGCCAAGGCGAAATTGTTCATCGAGTATTACTCGCTGGATGAGTTGCGGCAGGTGCTGAAGGAACATAAAGGGGAACAGATCTTACATATCGGGCAAGGCTCAAATCTGCTGTTTACATCCGATTTCAACGGAGTAATTCTGCATTCAGGCATGGCGCGTGCGAAGTTTTTGGACGATGAAACGGTGGAGGCGCAGAACGGTTTACGTTTGGACGATATGATAGCCCAATTGACGGATATGGGGTATAGCGGACTGGAGAAGTTAAGTTTGATCCCTGGTGAAGTGGGTGCAAGTGCGGTGCAGAATGTCGGAGCCTACGGCTGCGAAGCCAAAGATGTCATCGTCCGCGTGAACACACTCAATGTCGAGACGCTCGAAGAACGTGTCTTCACCAACGAGGAGTGCCGTTTCGGCTATCGCGATAGTATTTTCAAGCACGAACTGAAAGGCAAATATATCGTGACATCGGTGGTATATAAGGTCAAACCGGGCGATGCAACGAAGACGCGCGAAGAGATCATCGCTACGCGTATGGCAAAACTGCCAACAGTAGGCGAAGTAGGTTCGGCGGGTTCATTCTTTATGAATCCGTTTGTACCCGAAGAAAAAGCCAACGAGCTGTTGTCGCAATACCCCGACATGCCTCACTTTGAAACTCCCTCCCCTTGGAGGGTGAAGAGCTCTGCTCGATCGGACGCCCTGTGGTCGTCCGTAGAACAACATTCTGGGGAGAGGTGTGTGAAAATCCCTGCTGCATGGCTTATTGAGCAATGCGGATGGAAAGGTAAGACGCTTGGCGGTGCGCAAGTGTGGCCCAAACAGCCGCTGGTCATCGTCAATGCCAATAATGCGTCTGCAAAAGATATTATGGAGCTTGCCGCGGCGGTTAGTGCCAGCGTCAAAGAGAAATTCGGCATCGACATTCACCCCGAAGTGAATTACATATAACTACGAAATATTCATTATTCATTAATAATTATTCATTTTCAAATGGCTGCATTTATCGTAGAAGGAGGACATAAACTGCATGGTTCGATCACGCCGCAAGGCGCTAAGAACGAAGCGTTGCAAGTGCTGTGTGCCGTATTGCTGACAAAGGAAACGGTGGTGATTGATAACTTACCGAATATCCTGGATGTGAATAACTTGATTGATCTGCTCGCGTCTATTGGCGTCACCGTCGAAAAACTCGCAAAGGGTAAGTATGCATTCACCGCGGCTAATCTCGACACAGCGTATCTGAACAGCGCCGATTTCCTCAAGAAATGCAATAAGTTACGCGGTTCGGTCATGCTCATCGGTCCGCTTTTGGCGCGTCTGGGTGCAGTGACTTACGCAAAACCCGGTGGTGACAAGATTGGTCGTCGGCGTTTGGACACGCATTTCCAGGGAATGGTGAACCTCGGTGCTACGTTTACGTACGACCAAGACTTGCTCGCTTATCGTTTTGAAGGCAAGCACCTAAAAGGCGCATATATGCTTCTTGACGAAGCGTCTGTCACCGGAACAGCGAACATCATCATGGCGTCTGTCCTTGCCGAAGGAACCACTACCATCTACAATGCAGCCTGTGAACCGTACGTACAGCAACTGTGTAAACTCCTTAATAATATGGGCGCGCGTATAAGTGGCGTAGGCTCTAACTTGTTAACTATCGAAGGTGTGGAAGAACTGCATGGAGCACAGCATAAACTCCTGCCGGATATGATCGAAGTGGGTTCGTTTATCGGCATGGCGGCCATCACCGGTTCTGAATTAAGAATTAAGGATTGTAACTACAGTGTTCCTTCCGCAGGAAACCTTACCCCCTCCCTTGAGCGGGTGAAGAGCTCTGCTCGATCGGACGCCCAGTGGTCGTCCGTAGAACCTTCCGGGGTGGGGTTTGGTTCCGTTCTTGGAATTATTCCCGATGCCTTCCGCCGTTTGGGAATCCGCATTGAGGAAGAAGGGGATGATCTCGTCATTCCGGCGCAGGATCATTACCAAATAGAGTCTTTCATGGATGGTTCAATTTTAACGGTGGCTGATGCCCCGTGGCCGGGACTCACGCCCGACTTGCTCTCTGTTCTTTTGGTCGTAGCCACACAGGCAAAAGGTTCTGTGCTCATTCACCAGAAGATGTTCGAAAGTCGCCTCTTCTTCGTGGATAAACTGATTGATATGGGCGCGCAGATCATCCTCTGTGATCCTCACCGCGCAGTAGTAGTTGGTCACGACCACACCCGCCAACTCAAACGCAATAACATGACTTCGCCCGACATCCGTGCCGGAATAGCCATGCTGATTGCTGCCATGAGTGCCGATGGCACGAGTCGCATCGATCACATCGATCAGATCGACCGTGGCTATGAAGACATCGAAAACCGGTTGAATGCGATTGGAGCAAAGATTAGAAGAGAGGAATAGGACGCAATAGGACGCAATAGGAAGCAATAGGAAAGGGAACGGTATCCGATAAATAGAATATCGGAAATTAATAGATGGTATATAAATAGTACCAGAATGACATTGATTTATTATTGATACATAAGTTTCTAACATATGGTATAAATACGCAAACAGGAACATTAGTTTCTGTAGAGAAAGTTGTTCGCGGATTGAAATGTGAGTGCATTTGTCCTGTATGTAGATCAGTTTTAATTGCGAGACAGGGTAGCAAAATGCAATGGCATTTTGCACATGCCAATAGTGCTGAATGTACAGGTGCTAGAATGACAACTTTGCATTTGCTAGCACAACAAATCTTACAGAAAGAAAAGAAAATAATGCTGCCAGCATATAAAGGGAGGTGTCTTAAGAAGAAAGCTTTCTCTATTCAATTTGATGATGTTATTTTAGAACAACAGATACCCGTAAACGGTCGTCATATACAACCGGATGGCATTGGTAGGATAAATAAAAATGGCAAAGACCATAATTTATTGATAGAGATTTTTGTGACACATAAAGTGGATGAACAAAAATTACAAGATATTAAAGATTTAAATTGTGCATGTATAGAAATTGATTTATCTGATTTGTTAGATACGGATTATACAGAAGAAAAAATTAAAGAACGTTTGTTTACGAAATATAGTGATAGAAAATGGCTAAATAATCCCATTTATAAACAACAAGATAAGGAGTTGCAAATACGTAAAGAAAAAGAGGAAGAGGAAAGAAGAGAAAAAGAATTACAAGCAGAACGGGAAAGACATAGTGAGGCTGTAGAATTTGTTCGACCATTTTTAAGTGGAGAGTTACCTCCTTCGACATTTAATAATCACTTCTGTATAAAACCATATAGCTTACAAGAAGAAATACTAAAAGTCTTAAGAAGCGTCTATTACTATAGTTTTTTCGATCCAAGCGAAGATGATATACAAAATGCATACTATCAAGCAAGACTTTTAGAGTATCTCCCGGAAATTTTTCCATTGGATGAAATATTTGAGAATGCATATGATGGTAAATCTTTTATCGAATATATTGATAGTAAGAATGATTCAAAAGATCGAACAATCTTGTTTACTACAGTGTTAAAATGTGTATATAGAAAAAATTTCATAGTTCAACGTTATTCATGGGATGATAGAGATTATTATTCCGCAATTGATGTGATTAATAATGTCCTGGAGTCATATCGCAAAAAGCAAGAAACATTAAGAATTGAGCAAAAAAATAGTTTAGAGCGCCATGTGTTAGTTTTTTGCTATGATATTATTCAAATAAGAGCTAACGAAAGTAATAAAAAAACATTCTTTCAATACATAGAAAATTATCAATATTGGAGCATTATAAGTAGTATATTTTCTTTGTATCTACACCACATTATTTTTAGTAAACTTTCTAATTTTGTTCAACTTACTGAAAATTTTATAACCAACCATGCAGAATATGCCCATTTGTATTTAAAATTTGCTAGATCCTATGAGTGCTCAACCAATAACTACACATCTGCATCTGGCGAGAACAAATTAGAGAAAATGGAAAAAGTTGCTAACACTGTTACTGCAAACCACAAATTAGATGATATAGTTAAATTATTGTTTCCTAAAATGTGGTATATATGGCAAATATAAGTATAATTAATAATACAAGTATAAAATGAAAGCGAAGTGGGTGAATATAGTGGATAGCTTGCAAAACCACAATCATAAAACAGACGATTCAAAATAAATAAAACCATTAAAGTAAATAACCCTATTTAAGGTCTTCACTCGGCAAAAACACGGCAAAAACACGGCAATGACGTATAATGTTCAACTAATGTAAGTACAATAAACTACTGAAATTTGTTATCAAACATGGCACAAGCGGAATTAAATATTACAATTGACAAACTATCCGGTAAAATCTACGGAAACAGCGATGTGTATATTGCGAATCGTAACGGAAAAACGGTCATTTCTCATTACCCGAAACATCGTGATCCGAATTCACTCACGCCACATCAGCGTGAGTTAAACACCTCTTTCGCCCAACTCTCCAAACAGGCAAAGGTCGAACTCGCCGACCCCGAAAAACGTGCCGCTTGGCAGCAACGATACGACGAGTACAAAGCCAATTATCGTCCCTCCGAAAAATACTATTTCACCCTCCGTGGTTTTGTAATAGCGCAACTTTCAAAACAAATCAGCAAATGAAACGAATATTATTTATATTATTAGCGTGCGTGCCGCTATTTGCGGCGGCACAATTGGTACAGCCGGTGAAGTGGACCGGTGAGGAAATTGGTGACAGCGTGCGGCTGAAAGCAGTCATTGACCCCGGTTTTCACATGTCGATCATTGAGTTCGGGGAACGTGAGTTTGACGAAGAGTTCGCAGACTCGTTCGTCATCACTCTCGCTAAAACAGATCTTACTCCGATTCGCTTCAATGCTTGTGATGACAAGATGTGCACCGCCCCGGAAGTGTGGTCTTACAGCGAAGCGGTCTTACAGCAAAGCGCTCCTACAGAGAGTGTAACGAACGGTCCTACAGGCGCAGCCGGTCTCCTCTGGATATTCCTTTTAGGATTAGCCGGAGGACTATTAGCTATCTTCACGCCTTGCGTGTGGCCGATCATTCCCATGACGGTGAGCTTCTTCTTGAAGAAAGGCGGCGGATTGAAGGATGCTATTCTTTATGGGCTGAGTATCGTTATTCTGTACGTGGGATTAGGGTTATTGGTGACGGTCATCTTCGGAGCATCGGCACTGAATGAACTGAGTACCAACGCGGTAGTGAATATCGTGTTCTTCCTGATCTTGGTGATTTTTGCACTTTCGTTCTTTGGATTGTTTGAGATCACTTTGCCGGACAGCTGGTCCACGGCATTGGACAGCAAAGCACGGAGTACAGGCGGTTTCCTGAGCATCTTACTCATGGCGTTTACGTTAGTGATAGTATCGTTTTCGTGTACGGGACCGATTATCGGCACGCTGTTGGTTGAAGCGGCTGGCAAGTCTTTGTTGGCTCCGGCTATAGGTATGTTGGGCTTTGCAATTGCGCTCGCTATGCCTTTCTCGCTGTTTGCTATGTTCCCTCAGTGGCTCAAACAAGCACCAAAATCCGGCGACTGGATGACGAGTTTCAAAGTGGTATTGGCGTTCCTTGAGTTGGCGCTCTCGCTGAAGTTCCTATCTGTGGCGGATCTGGCTTATGGCTGGGGAATACTGCCGCGCTGGCTCTTCATCGCCATCTGGATCGCATGTTTTGCAGGCATCGGAATCTACCTCTTATGGAACATCAAAAATGTCTCTACCACGCGTAAGATTATTCGCGCACTGGTGATTATTCCTTCTTTAGCTTTTGCCGGATACCTTGTTCCGGGCCTCTGGGGCGCGCCGGTGAAAGCGATTAGCGCTTTTGCACCGCCTATGGAAATTGAGGGTCGCGAGGTCTTCAATGATTACGATGAAGGCCTTGCCTATGCGCGTCAGAGCGGCAAGCCTATTATCATCGATTTCACCGGCTATGGATGTGTGAACTGCCGGAAGATGGAGGCGTTTGTGTTAGCAAATGACAGCGTCAAATCGCGTCTGCAGAACTACGTTTTCATCGAATTGTTCGTCGATGACAAGCGTGACGGGGTAGGCGACCGCAATAGTCAGATCCAACGCGAGCAGTTTGGTGCGAATGCGCAGCCTTTCTATGTTCAATTGGATGCTTACGGCCACCAAATCGCTGAACCGATGGTCTTTACGACCGATCCTATGGAATTTATTAATTGGCTAAAATACTAACTTATGATACAAAAGAAACAATACGAAACGCGCCGCCCGAAGGAGAAAGAGATGATCTTCGGTGTTCGCGCTGTGATGGAAGCGATTGATGCAGGCAAGGTGCTCGACAAAGTGCTTATTCGCCGCGATATGAGTTCTGCCATCGGCAGAGAGTTGCTGATTAAGTTAGAGGGAACAGGAACGCAGATCCAACGCGTACCGCTCGAGAAATTGAACCAGTTCACGGACAAGAACCATCAAGGCGTGATCGCTTTCCTGAGCCCGATTGAGTTCACTCCGTTGGATAGTTTGGTTCAGAGTCTATACGATGAAGGCAAGACACCGTTGCTGATGATGCTGGACGGAGTGACGGATGTACGTAACTTTGGTGCTATTGCGCGTACGTGTGTCTGCGCAGGCGTTCACGCGCTTATTATAGGTACGCGCGGAAGTGCGGCTATCAACGGCGATGCCGTCAAAGCTTCTGCGGGCGCCTTACATTCGTTACCGATCTGCAAAGTAGAGAATCTGCAGAACGCGCTTCAATATCTCCGCGATAGTGGTCTCCGCATCGTAGCAGCAACCGAACATACGGATCGTAATTACACCGAAGTCGATATGACGGTGCCGACTTGTATCGTTATGGGCTCGGAGGAAAAAGGTATTTACGAAGAGAACCTCAAACTCTGTACAGACAAAGTGCGTCTTCCGATGACCAATACCATCGAGTCGCTCAATGTCTCCGTGGCTGCAGGTGTGTTTATCTATGAAGCAATTCGTCAACGTGGACTATGACCGTACTATACGAAGATAACCATATTATTGCTGTCAACAAGACCTGCAACGAGATCGTGCAGGGCGATAAGACGGGTGACACGCCGCTTTCGGAAATCGTTAAGGCATACATCAAAGAGAAGTACAACAAGCCCGGTGAGGTCTTTTTAGGAGTGACGCATCGTCTGGATCGACCGACGAGCGGGGTAGTGCTTTTCGCCAGAACATCTAAAGCCCTCACGCGCCTCAATGAGATGTTAAAAGAAAAATCGTCCTACAGCGTTAGCAGTCTTACAGCGGAGCGGTCTAACAGTGAAACGGTCTTACAGCAAAGCGGTCTTAAAAAGACCTACTGGGCAATCGTGCAGGGAGAACCGAAACAGCCGGAGGCGCGACTGGAAAATTACCTGGTGCGCAACGAGAAACAAAATAAAAGTTATGTTTGCAAATCTCCCTCCCTTTCAGGGGCGGGGCGGGGAGAGGCTCCTAAATTGGCTGTCTTGACCTATAGAACGCTTGCCCGGGGAGACCATTACACCCTTCTAGAGGTTAATCTTGAGACCGGACGTCATCACCAGATACGCTGCCAGTTAGCGGCAATAGGGTGTCCTATTAAAGGTGACTTGAAATACGGCGCTAAGCGTAGCAATCCCGACGGCGGTATATGTCTGCATGCCCGGCAGATAGCGTTTATACATCCTGTAAAAAAAGAACCGGTGACCATTGTAGCACCGGTTCCTAAAGAATTCTTAACGATATTTCCCTTCCTCGCAGTCTCCGAGTAAGGAAAGATACGATTCGTATCGACTAATAGCTATCTCTCCTTTGATGAGGGCTTCTTGCACTGCACATCCGGGTTCGTTGGTGTGGGTGCAATTGCCGAAGCGGCAATCACGGCTGACAGCAAAGATATCCCTGAAATAATGGGACACTTCTTCCCGTTCAAAATCGATGGATCCGAAGCCTTTGATACCCGGGGTGTCAATAATCCAACCTTGAGTTGGGTTTATTGGTTTATTGGCCTCGCCGTTTATCGTTTCACTGTTTAGAGCATACATCTCGGAGAATGTGGTGGTGTGCATTCCTTTATCATGCGCATCGGAAATCTTACCTGTGCGGGTCATTTCGCGCCCAAAGAGTGCGTTGAGAAGGGTAGATTTGCCAACGCCGGAGTTACCGCTCAGAAGGGTTGTTTGCCCTGCGAGCAGGGCGTTTATAGCTTCGCGTTCATTGCCAGCGGCGTTTATCGCTTCGCTGTTTAGATTCTTTGCACTGATGGATAGTGTCTCATAGCCAATTGACTCGTATAGAGCTCGCAAGTCGGCCAATTGCGCCAATTCTTCTTCCGTGAGCAAGTCAATCTTATTAAATATAAGAATTGCAGGCACGCGATAGGCTTCGCAAGTAGCGAGAAACCGATCGATGAAGGTTGTGGAAGTGACCGGGTGATTGATCGTAACAATAAGGGCTACCTGGTCAATGTTGGCTGCAAGGATATGACTCTCTTTGCTGAGATTCGTGGAGCGCCGAATGATATAATTCTTCCTCTCCTCCACGTCAGTGATCCATTCTCCGTCTACCGAGACAAAATCGCCTACAGCGACGGGATTGGTGCTACGAATACCCCGAATGCGAAAATTGCCTTTTATACGGCATTCCACATCCGAACCATCGTCCATGCGAACGATGTAACTGCTTCCTGTTGATTTAATGACTAAACCGCGCACTTATCCAAATGGCTAAGTTGCTCCGTCTTAGACGGTCATGATCTCTTTCTCTTTGGCAGCGTAGAGGGCTTCTACTTTCGCGATATACTTATCGTGAGTCTTTTGCATTTCCTCTTCAGCGTCTTTCTCGATATCTTCGCTTAAGCCGTTTTTAACGAGTTTCTTAAAATCCTCGATTGCATCGCGGCGTGCGTTTCGGATAGACATCTTTGCCTCTTCGAGTTCGCCTTTGCACTGTTTGCAGAGGTCGCGACGACGCTCTTCGGTCAGTGGCGGCAGGATAAGACGGATGGTCTCTCCGTTATTAGAAGGCGCGAGTCCGATGTTAGAGTTGATGATAGCGCGTTCAATCTCACTGATGAGTTTCTTCTCCCACGGCGTGATTGCAATAGTGCGTGCATCGGGCGTAGTGATGGTCGCGCAGTTAGCCAAAGGCGACATCGATCCATAGTAGTCTATCTTGATTGGATCCAAGATACGCGGGTTGGCTTTTCCTGCACGGATATGTTGCAGCACATCGTCTAAGTGAGCAACTGAGTTCTGCATTTGCTCTTCAGCGGCGTTTTGATACAATTCAAGTTCGTCGTTCATAGTATCAATGAAAAATGAATAATTAATAATGAATATCTATTTTAAGGAGTCACCAGCGTACCGATGGATTCTCCGTTGATAACTTTCTCCAGATTACCTGGAATATCCATGTTAAAGACGTAGATGGGCATTCCGTTCTCTTTGCACATGACAGTAGCTGTCTGATCCATAACTTTGAGTCCGCGGCGGATAATCTCGTCGTAGGTGATCTCGGTGAACTTGGTAGCAGCCGGGTCTTTCTCCGGGTCGGCGGTGTAGATACCATCTACGCGCGTACCTTTGAGCATGACATCTGCTTTGATCTCCAAGGCGCGGAGCGAAGAACCGGTGTCGGTGGTGAAGTAGGGTGCTCCTGTACCTCCGGCGAGAATCACCACATTGCCTTTGTCTAAAAGACGTTGTGCTTTAGCGGGGCTATAGAAGTCGCCGATGGGCTCCATGCGGATGGAAGTGAGTACACGAACAGGTTGGCCGATAGCTTCTAAGGCAGACTGAAGGGCAAGGGCGTTGATGACGGTGGCTAACATGCCCATCTGATCCCCTTTGACGCGATCAAAACCGCGTTGTGCACCTGATAAACCGCGGAAGATGTTTCCTCCACCGATGACAATGCCGATTTGTACGCCTTTTTGGGCGATGGCTTTCACTTGCTCTGCGTATTGGTTCAGACGCTCGGTATCTATGCCTTGCTTGTTTTCTCCAGCTAAACTCTCTCCGGATAATTTAAGAAGTATTCGCTTATACATAATTGTCAATTATCAATTATAAACTATCAATTGCGTCGATAGGCGCACTGTACCAACTTGCGTACATGGCGTAGTTGTTAGCAATTTTCTTGTTGATCTCTTCGGTTTGAGCGGGATCGGCTTTCTTAATGAATTTTGCCGGAACTCCTCCCCATATCTCATGAGGTCCGATCTGCGTGCCTTTGAGTACCAGCGCACCTGCAGCAACAATAGCTCCTTCGCCTACATGCGCATCATCGAGTAGGGTAGCGCCCATGCCTATCAGCGCATAATCATCGACATCAGCGCCGTGAATAGTCACGTTATGTCCTACGGACACATAGTCGCCTAATTTGATAGTCGATTTCTGATACAGGGTGTGCAGCACTGCTCCGTCTTGGATATTACAATGCTTGCCAATGACGATGGTGTTGACATCCCCGCGCAGCACGGAGTTAAACCAGAGGCTGGAGCCTTCACCCACCGTCACATCGCCAACCACGGTGGCATTTTCTGCCATAAAGACGTTGTCCGCGATGCGCGGGGTGAGAATCTCGCCGTTTCTATTGATGGTCTTAATAAGTCCCATAGTCCGAATGGTTGGCTTGCTCCGGTTCTAAACCGGTTAGCGAGCTGCGATGATAGCCAGGAATTTCTCCGCTACGAGAGCAGCACCACCGATGAGGCCACCGTCGATATCCGGGCAAGCGAAGAGTTCAGCAGCGTTCTTCTCATTGCAGCTTCCGCCGTAGAGGATGGTGGTGTTTTCTGCAGCCTCTTTGCCGAATTTTTCTGCTACGAGCGAGCGGATGTACGCGTGAATCTCTTGTGCTTGATCGGGAGTAGCGGTAAGACCTGTACCAATAGCCCAAACCGGTTCATAAGCCAGCGTAATGTTTTTCCACTCTTCTGCGGTGAGACCGAAGACAGAACCCTCCAGTTGTGCTTTTACAACTTCGTTCTGCTTGCCTGCTTCACGCTCTTCTTTTACCTCGCCGATGCAGAAGATGACTTTCAGACCGTTCGCCAAAGCGAGGCGAACTTTCTCAGCCAGCATATCATAGCTCTCTGCGTAGTATTGACGACGCTCGGAGTGACCAAGGATAACATATTCAGCGCCGGTAGATTTCACCATTTCAGCACTTACTTCACCCGTATAGGCACCCTTCTCATGATCAGCACAGTTCTCAGCTGCTACTTTGATAGGCGAACCCTTGAGGAGCTCGGCTACTGTAGCCAGATGAATAAACGGCGTGCCGATTACCACAGCACATTTGGGATCCTTAACTGCTTCTTTCAACTCGGTAGCCAAAGCTACACCTTCTTGCAGGTTCTTGTTCATCTTCCAGTTACCTGCGACCATTCTTGTTCTCATTGTAATATCTGTTTTTTATTTGTTAATTGACTTTTGCGGTGCAAAAGTACAATAATTTTTTGATATATGCAAGTAAACCACAAAAAAAAGAGCGCCGAGACTCTCTTTTTTCCGATATTCGTTGTTAGCGAGAGAAATTATTGAATCTTCTGTCCGAAGATAGTATATTTCTGATCGCCCAAGATAATAACGATTTGACCATTCTCCAGTACTTTGATCGCCTTCGGAGTAACTACGTTATTGTCGATAGCCGTCTCACCGCTACAGGTAATGCTGTAGTTGCTATAAGAAACACCACCGCCTGCTACAACAGAGATAGACTGTACATATGCACGTTTGCTGCTCGTAGCAATGGTAATCGTGTTGGTTTCAACCGGTGTACCTGCTACAAACTCCAAGTTCGAAACCGGAGATTTTGATCCCAATTGAGTAGATCCTGCCGTAACTGTCAACTTACCGGTATCAGTTCCGAACTGCGATGCGTTAACAACTACTTTCGAAACGGTATAAGTTGATGACAATGTCAACGTCATACTGCCTGCCGTCTTACTTGCACCTAACTTAGCGCCCTCTTTTCCTTGATACACTTTAGTACATTCAGACGAAGCGATTCCGGTTGACTGGCTAACGATTGAGGATATGTTTGTTACTGCTTGATTGCTATCACTATCCGAAGTTTTGAAGGTTACGCTTGCTACCTCCGACGGAGTGCTGCTACCCTCCTCCTTGTCTGCAAATACAGCATAGTAGGTAACGGCCTCGCTAACGGTCTTGCCCGCTGCTGAGGTAAACAAATCAGTAGGCTTACTACCATCAACGCTACTCTGCATCGTCCAACCAACAAATACTTTACCATCCTCGCAAGTAGGAGCGCTCGGCAATACCAATGCGTCGTTCTCATGATACGTAACTTGGTTCGTCGAACCTGCTACAGACCATGTAACAATTACCTCCGGCCACTCCTTGTCAGGCACAATCCCGATAATGACATCTTGATCCTCCGAGAAGTCGTAACCTCCACCACCGGCACCACCGCTTCCCGGCTTCAGGCTGGAGAGTTTATAGTAACCATCGTTTTGGCCAGACCACCCCCAGTTGAAGTGGAAATAGTTGGAATCATCATAGCCATCGCAGATGAAACTGTGACCTCCTTTGTCTCCGGCACCACCATACATAATTGGGTGTTTTTTGTCCAACTCTTCCTTAACCATAGCTGTCCAGTCGTCGTCAGTCCACTTTTCGTAGTATGTGGTTCCTTCATAGCTAAAACCATCACGCATATAACTTACCAAACCATCTTTCTTGTAACCGAAATAGGTCGGGAATGCATTTTGTGCGCAAGTAGGATCCGTCCAATCGCCATAGTTTCCGGTGTAAGCGCCGGAACCTCCGTAACTGTCATCACCATACATCATCTCTACAGAAACACCACAGTGGAACATCAGAGTAGCCACTGCGTTCTTCTGAGCAGGTGTTGCGCTACTGGTGTATGTATCAAGCATATTGTCCCAATCGTAGGTCGTCTCACCGAAGTTAGCAGTCAAGTTGCCCGGGTAAATAATAGTATCTCTGTCTGGATAACCATCACCATCATCATCAAGCTGCATAATTGGTTGATAAGTATGACTTCCTGTTCCTTGTTTCGGCCACTGCCAGTAATTCATTACTTGAGCCATGGCTGTAGCCACACAACCCGTGTAAGCTTTACCTATGCTACCGGATCCATTGGGAGTAAGTGTCCGATATGGATCATCCTGATCCCAAGTGGTATTAACAAGCGGCCCCACAACGGCGTCGCCTTTTGCTTTGCGTACACCTTTTTTGAGAGCCGACCACTCTGCTGCTACTTCTTCGTCTTGAGCAGCACCATCTGCCTCAATTTTGGTGATGAACTTGTCATACTTACCCAGCCATGTGCGAACGTTAACCGGTTGATTGTCCGTGCGGAATGTACCGGTGTTCGAATAAGCGAGGATCGGAGAAACAACATCATTTGCGGCTACCATGACCCAGCCTTCGCCATTTGCATTCTCGTACACATAATACTGATTCTCAGAAGCTGTGGCTGCTTTTTTGAGAACCATCTTCTTAGCGGGAGCTTTCTGTACGCCGGATACAGTGTTCCCGACGTTCATGAAGTTGTTAGCTACCAAAGCCGCGTCTTCCTGCGAAACACGCTCAGCCAATACTGTCATTGACAGCATCAGGGCAGCTAATCCAAGAAATAACTTTCTCATAATAAAATAATTTAAGTTAAATGAAAAGTAAATCAATAATTGGGTGATTTATCTGTTTTTGAGATTATACTTATCTATGATCGTTCCGTTTTGTACTACGATAACACCCGGGTTAGCACGCACGATGGTCTTAAGCGTGATGGGGTCCGTGAAGCAGAAAGTGGAGTAGGTGGTTTCTTCATCCCATCCTAACTCTTCTGCAAAAGCAAATATCTCTTCTTCACCGGAAGCCGTGAGGAAATAAACACGCGGGTACTCATGAATCATATGCATGAGTTTCTCCAATTGGGTGGTATCTGTCATTGACAGATCATACATCACAACGAGTGCGACGGGTTCTTCAGATTCCAAGATATCTTGCGTGATGTAATCGCCTTCTAATGTCTCGATTTCAAAGTCGTGAATAGGCGGCACATAGCCTTTCTTGATCAGTACAGACTTTTGGTCTACAAACGTCCATTCGGGGTCACCCTTCGGGTAGTTCTCCAAGGTAAATGTCTGTTCCTTTCCGTCTTTAGCATAGATGAGCGTTATCTCATATTGGTCTACTTCCGCATCATCCGGTATCTCCATAAGTGTCGGGATATGATTGCCGACTTTATAGGGACGGAAGTCAATCTGCGGAAGATGGGTGTAGCTGTAACCCATGATACCTGCTACAGATCCGAGCGCAGCCAGAGCAATGATGATCTCCATCCACCAACTGAATAGTTCAGGAATAGCTTTGCGGCAAATGACGAGGCAGATAGACAGAAGTAAGAGGATGATGTTTTTCCAGAAGGTCTGCCAATTCGTTATGACCAGTGCATCGCCAAAGCACCCGCAATCCGAGACAGGGTTTGCAATAGCGATATAGAGGGTGAGTGGTGTCATGATGCAATAGAAAAGCAAGGTGATCCAACTCGTCCATTGAGTGCGTACGTTCAATAACATCGCGATACCAAGCAGCCACTCGAGCGCGATGAGGCATACTGCGGCTACGCCTGCAGCCGGGATAGCCCATTGAAAGACACCGCCGAAACCTTCGTGCAGGTAGTCTTGTATCTTATAAACCGTGCCGAGCGGGTCTACTGCTTTCACAAAACCAGAGAATAGGAATGTGAGGGCCAGTAATGTACGGGCGATAGAGCCGGTAATATGCAGTGCTTTTTTGTTGTTACAATTACAAGTTGCCATAGTGAATAAGATCAAAAATTGCGTAGTTGATAATATCGAAATAATTTCCTTCCACTCCTTCGGAGGCAATGGTTGTACCGCCGTGTTCGAGAATGGTCTTGATACGAATGATTTTCGCCATGATCATATCGACGATACCTTCTTTACTCATCTCGCGCCATGCCTCACCATAATCGTGATTTTTGCGAACCATAAGTTCTTTGGCTTCGTTGAGCACCCCGTCGTACCATTCCATCGCCTTTTCAGAAGAAATATCCACGCCGTCCGCAAAACCCTGTCGGTCTTGGATGATGGCCATAATGCCATAGTTCACGATAGCGCGGAGATTACCTTCTATATCATCGCCGACCAGACTGACTCCGGTTTGTTGGCGCTGGCGGATATTGCAAACTTTGATATAGAGTTGATCTGTGATACCATGTAGGCGGAAGATGCGCCACGAAGGACCATAATCCGCCATTTTATCATTGAAGATCGTGCGACATTTTGCCGTCACTTGGTCAAATTCTTTTACAGTATCGTGCATAGTTCTTCTAATGTTACGAGTTTTTGTTCACCGGTTGTCATGTTTTTCAGCATCACTTTGTTTTGCGCCATTTCATCTCCTCCAACGATGGCTACAAATGGGATCTGTTTGGCATCCGCATAACTCATTTGCTTCTTCATCTTAGCGGGCTCCGGATATACTTCTACAGCTTTTCCTGCTTGACGAAGCTCTTTTGCCCACTTCAACGCATAAGTTAATTCTGCATTGCCAAACGCTGCGAAGAGGATTTGCGTTATGGATTGCAGTGTCTTCGGGAATAAATTCAGTTCCGTCAATACATCGTAGATGCGATCAGCTCCGAAAGAAATTCCGACACCGGATACATTGGGTAAACCGAAGATACCGGTGAGGTTGTCATAACGTCCACCTCCAGTGATGGAACCGATTTGGGCATCGAGTGCTTTGACTTCAAAGATCGCACCGGTGTAGTAGTTAAGACCGCGTGCAAGGCAGAGGTCCAATTCAATGGATAATTGACAATTGACAATTGACAATTCGTCAAAGACGATCTCCATTTCTTCCACACCCTTTAAGCCGATTTCGCTGTTTGCCAAAATAGTCTTGAGAGCCGTTAATTTCTCTAAGGTTGTGCCGGAGAGGTTTAGGATCGGTTGCAGTTTAGATACCTGGTCCTCAAAAAGTCCACGCTCTTTGAGTTCGGTATTGACAGCATCGATGCCAATTTTATCGAGTTTGTCAATAGCAACCGTGATATCAATGATTTTATCCGGCGCACCAATGACTTCTGCAATGCCGGCAAGAATCTTGCGGTTGTTGATATGAAGGCAGACGTTGATTCCCAGACGACGGTATACTTCTTCTACAATCTGGATGAGTTCCAATTCACCAATTAGGCTATCGCTGCCAATGACATCCACGTCACATTGATAGAACTCGCGGTAGCGTCCTTTTTGGGGCCGGTCTGCACGCCAAACAGGTTGAATCTGAAAACGCTTGAAAGGGAAGGATATCTCCTCGCGATGTTGCACTACATAGCGTGCAAAAGGAACAGTGAGATCATAACGGAGACCTTTCTCCGGAGCAAGAGCTGCTTTCTCTCCGCTGTTTTGAATACGGAAAAGGAGTTTATCTCCTTCCTCTCCATATTTGCCCATGAGGGTGGAGAGGTTCTCCATTGCCGGTGTCTCTATCTGCTGAAAGCCATAGAGGGAGAACACCGATTTGATGGTGTCAAAAATATAATTACGGCGTGCCATTTCGAGTTGACCGAAGTCACGCGTTCCTTTGGGAATACTGGGTTTCTGTGCCATATATCAAATAGGAAATATCTCGTTATAAATTGTTTGCGTTGCACCAAGTTCGGAAGTGACATAGGCTGATGCTTTCGCACCTATCTCGGCGTGGTTATTGAGTGCGGTATTCAATGCCGCTTCCAATTGGCTATAGTTTTTAATGCTCCGCGCTGCACCGGCATCGATTAGCCCTTGTGCTTCACGGAAATGATGGTAATTGGGGCCAAAGACCACAGGAATACCATATGTAGCAGCTTCAATGGTGTTATGAATGCCTTCTCCAAATCCGCCGCCTATATACGCCGTGTGCGCAAAGCGATAGATAGAGGAGAGCAGGCCGATGGTGTCGGCCAAGAGTATTTGGGGTTCGCAACGTTCTGCGGCATTCTCCTGTACAGCAGGCAAGAGGTGACTCTTGGCATACGCAGTGTAGCGTATCATTCTTCCCTTGAAGAGGTTGAAGATATAATGCAGATGATCCTCAGTCAGCTCATGCGGCACGAGAATCAGTTTGATGTCATAATGTTGACGGAGATATTGCTCTAACAGTTTCTCGTCTTTCGGCCACGTGCTACCTGCTACGATCACACGTTCGGCTCCTTGCACAAAGTCGGCTATCGGTCGTAGATCAACGGAAGGCTTTTGACTATTGGCAATGAGGATCTCATTAACACGGTCAAAACGGGTGTCTCCTGCCACGGATACTTGGTTGATGTTGTATTTTGCAAGGAGTAGGCGAGAGGCTTCGTCTTGCACGTATAAGTGCGTAAAAGCGCGAAGTACGCGCAGTTGTCCTTTCCCCCACCAGCGGAAGAAATACTGATGCGGGCGGAAGATAGAACTGATACTGTAAGTAGGGATGTTTTGCTTTTGTAGTTCGCGGATATATGCCGGCCAGAACTCATACTTGACAAAGAGAGCCATGGAAGGTTGCAAAGCAGCGATGAAACGCTTTGCGTTGCGTCTGGTAGCAAAAGGAAGGTAATAGATACCATCCGCGAGGGGATATTCCTTACGGGCATTATAGCCGGAAGGAGAGAAGAAAGTAACGACGATCTGTCGTTTCGGCTGTTCGCGGCGGAGCCGTTCTATCAACGGCCTCGCCTGTTCGAACTCGCCGACGGATGCAGCATGGAACCAGATAGGGGATTGCAGTTGAGTTATCTCCGATTTGAGAAGGGAGATGGTCTGTTTTTGCCCACGCACCAACGCTCGAGCTTTCTCATGCCCGAACAACGCCGCTATCCGTATAAAGAGGAAGTACAAAAACACTTATTAGAAAGTATAACGTACGCCGAGGTTAAAGGAAAAATCGAATGCATGGCCAGCACCAACGCCACCAACGCCGGTGTCCGCCAGCACACAACCATAACCCGGACGGAAGTCAAACGAGAATGCGATAGGCGCATTGGTCATATTGGCCTCAATACCACCTACAGCACCAAGGCCGATGATACCTGCACCTCCTTGTAAATAGCCGATTTTCAGTTGACCACCAACATACCAATCCAACTTGATACCTTGGCCCTCGGCTGCATTAGCCTGATAAGCCAGTACCAAATTGTTTACAGCACCATTGGCCGGCAATGCTCCTGTTTGGTCCGCTAAACAACCACCCAGGTAACCGAACTCCTCGAAGATCGTGAAGTTATCCGTTACCATCACTTTGTACTGTGCGCCGATGCCTAAACCGGCTACCATACCAAGACTGTGCTTGTACTCCTTAGCGGAAATAGTTGTAACAGCTATCAGTAACGCCACACATAGAGTTAAAATCTTCTTCATACTAAAAATTTTATTTTTAAACGATTAACAAATAAAATATTCCATTTATTCAAAAAGCGCGCAAAGGTACAAAAAATCTTCGACATGTGCAAATAAATTTGTATAATTAAGAAAAAAAGTGTAATTTTGCAGCCGATTTGACGAAATAATGAAAAAACAAACGGTAATATTAGCCATTGAATCGAGTTGCGATGATACTTCATCGGCTGTCATTGTGGATGGTATCTTAAAGAGTAATGTGATCGCCGGTCAAAAGGTTCATGAGGAGTACGGCGGAGTAGTGCCGGAGTTGGCTAGTCGGGCGCATCAGATGAATATTCTTCCGGTAGTAGATACTGCTTTGAAACGGGCAGGAGTGACCAAAGATGAGATATCGGCTATTGCTTTCACACGGGGTCCCGGTCTTTTGGGTTCTTTGCTGGTAGGTACTTCTTTTGCAAAGGGTTTGGCTTTATCGCTTAACGTGCCTATTATCGACGTAAATCACTTGCAGGGGCATGTGTTAGCGCATTTTGTGGAGGACGGAACGGGATTGAAACATCCGACGTTTCCGTTCTTGTGTTTGTTGGTGAGTGGAGGAAACAGTCAGATTGTTCGCGTGAATGCGTACAATCATATGGAGATTATCGGTCAAACGATAGACGATGCTGCCGGAGAGGCGTTTGATAAATGCGCAAAGGTGTTAGGTTTGCCTTATCCGGGGGGGCCATGGATTGATAAATTGGCTAAGTCGGGCGATGCTACCAAGTATCCTTTTGCCAAACCGAATATCGCCGGATATGACTATTCTTTCTCCGGCTTAAAAACATCGTTTTTATATACGCTGCGTGACATGTTGAAAGCACATGGTGTGGACACAATCGATGCTTTAGCGGAGAAAGTGCCCAATTTGCGAGAAGATATGTGCGCGAGTCTTCAGTCTACGGTTGTTGATATCTTGATGCGGAAGTTAAAGAAAGCGGCGCAAGATTTGGGTATCAAACAGGTGGCAGTGGCAGGTGGAGTAAGTGCCAACAGTGCGCTTCGTGAGGCATTTGTGACATACGGAAAACGCTATCATTGGGATGTTTTTATTCCGCCGTTCTCTTTTACGACCGACAATGCGGCAATGGTTTGCCAAGCCGGTTATTTCAAGTATTTAGACAACGATTTTTGTGCAATAGACGAAGTGCCTTTTGCGAAGACGCAGATTTAGGCGGATGGAGTAGAGCCGATGGACGTTAAAAAGATTATAGAAGCCATTAAACCCTACAAAGATGTCATCATTTTTATGGTGACTTTGCTTATTGCGAACTATTTCTGGAAGTTCACGATGCTGGGTGATGAGGATGGAGTAGTAGTGACATGGTTCGGATTGAATGTTACCGCACCATTTGATATAATGGCTCGTCATATTGCGGCAGTGGTTTATTGGATGACAGATCTGTTTCGAGATACGGTATCTATGATTGATGCGTACACGATTCGTTTTGAGTCCGGTTCCGGTACTCGTATTATCTGGGGTTGCTCGGGATTAAAACAAAGTTTTATCTGGATGTGTCTTATTCTGACGGTAGTACCTTTCAAAGACCGTAAATTATGGTTGCATAAACTATGGTATATTCCGGTAGGATGGGTTTGCTGCTATGCGTTTAATATACTTCGTATATTCCTCATAGCGATATTAACGGAATACCATCCGGAATGGTTTTATCCGTTGCACGATTATCTGTTCAAATATTTATTCTACGGAATGCTGTTCGGTTTATGGGTCATCTTTGTTGAAAAGATAAGATCCAACGCTTCAGCGTGCTGACAATTTTCCAAGTCTTCGATGCTTGTGTAGAATCTCCGGTGAGAATATCGGGGATGTTTGCTCCAGTTGCCTGCTCGGGATAAACGAGCATGTAGCTATGATGGGAGAAAAACTTATCGAGCATCGTAGGCACTTGGTCGAAAAGGGGATTATAAGAAGGTGTAGAAGGCCTTGCGTTAATCATGACAATCATGTCATCCGGCTGCATCTGTTTAGCCAGCATGAGTGCGTCTTCCCAACTCTCCATTTCGCGATATCCGGCGCGCAGATATTTGCCTTTGCGGCGACAGAATGCCTGCAATGCCTTTCTTGTATCTTCATTTGTGAAGAAGATCACTTTGGCACCTATTTGGCTACTGAGTCGCCGAACCAGTCCAAAACAGGAAATGAAGTCGTGCTCTTTCTCGGCGTAACGAGGTACAGCAACAAGGATACGTGAAATGGTGTTTATGGGTTGTGCGGGATGGTACACGATAGCTGCTTTGCTTTGTGCCTGAATGAGTCTAATTGCATCACTCCAATCTGTTTCGCTGGACAACTCAGGTTGACGCAGTTCGGTGAGTTCGCCTAATTCCTGCAACTCGTAATGTCTATTTTCCGCTACCGTCATCATGAGCCATGAGTCCTCAATTTTATCTGCTTCCAAGCGTGCTTCTTCTTGCAAGGCTAATTGTTTGGCTGCGTATTCGGTGATGAAGGACGAAGAAGTGCAGAGGACCAAAATCATAATGATAGAAGCGTTTAAGATCGCTGCATCGAAGACGCCGGCCTCAAAACCGATAGTAACGATAGCCAATGTGCCGGCTGCCGTAGCATGGGTCAGACCGAAGATGAGTTGGCGTTCTACCCCCTGCAGTTTGAAGCTCTTTTGGGCTATCCAAGAGGCAAGCCATTTACCGACCAGTTTAGTAGCAATCATCACGATAGCGATGATGAGCGTATGCCATCCACTCCAAAGGAGCGATATATCAATCATCATACCCACGCCAATTAGGAATAAGGGCACGAAGAGGTTGTTTCCAACGAAGTTGATACGCTGCATCACCGGACTGAGATTTGGCACCAGTTTATTCATAGCTACGCCGCACATGAAGGCACCGAGGATGCCTTCCAACCCGGCCCAATCAGCCATCCAAGCGGATACGACCATCATGGTCATGATAATCAAGAATCCGCTGGTAGGATCGGACCAACGCTTGAAGAAACGTTGTGTTATTTTCGGGAAGATAACCAGAATATGCAAGAGCGTCAGAGCAATCTTGCCCAGCACAATCCAAGTGGATGGTTGATCCAGTTCTGAAAGTGCTCCTTGTTGATGACTAATGAAGGCCAACATCAAGAGCGACAGCGTGATCGTGAGCATCGTGCCGCCAATGGCAATATTTGCTGCTGCGTTCTTCTGTACTCCATATCTGCTGACAATGGGATATGTCATAAGCGTATGGCTACTGTACATCGCACCTAAAAGGGAACTGGTGATCCAGTCAAAGCCCAGTAATTTACTGGTTAAAAGACCTAAACAATAGGGGAAGATAAACGACAGAATTCCGAATAACATGGCGCGTGTGCGCTGTTGCCGGAAATCGTTGATATCCACTTCAATACCCGCTTGCAACATGATATACAACATGCCGATTTTGCCCAGCGTTTGGATGGAAGAGCTGTCCGGAAGTAAGCCGAAACCGTACTCACCGACCAGAATACCGACGATGATAAATCCCACAATGCTGGGGATTCTAATCTTACGGCAAATCATCGGCACCAGAAGTATGGCTCCTAAGACGATGGCAATAATAGCAAGGGGATTAGTGATCATATGAATTTTCCAGTGATACTTTTCTTAGATTTTTTGATATCTTCGACCGTTCCTTCCGCGACGATTGTTCCTCCTCCTCGTCCGCCTTCAGGTCCCAAATCGAGAATCCAGTCGCAGGCCTTGATGACATCGGTGTTGTGCTCAATGATAATGACGGTATTTCCTTTGTCCACCAGGCGACGCAGCACATTGAGCAACACGCGAATATCTTCGAAGTGTAAGCCTGTGGTAGGTTCATCAAGGATATATAAGGTCTTGCCCGTTGAAGGACGGGAAAGTTCGGTAGCTAACTTAATTCGTTGGCTTTCTCCACCGGAAAGCGAAGTAGAGGCTTGACCGAGTTTAATATAGCCTAATCCGACCTCTTGAATGGTCTTTATCTTACGTAGGATACGTGGTTGCGGTTCAAAGAACTCCACAGCCTGATTGACGGTCATATCGAGCACATCGGCGATGGATTTTCCTTTCCATCTCACTTCGAGCGTCTCGCGGTTATAGCGCTGTCCGCCGCAGGTCTCGCATGAAACGAATACGTCGGGCATAAAGTGCATTTGGATTGTTTTGTAACCGTTTCCCATGCACTCTTCACATCGTCCGCCTTTGGCGTTGAAGGAGAAACGCCCGGCTTTCCAACCTCGGATCTTTGCTTCCGGCAGTTGTGCAAAGAGTTCCCGGATGTCATTAAAAACATTCGTGTATGTTGCCGGATTTGATCGAGGAGTGCGACCGATAGGAGATTGATCCACATTGATGACTTTATCGATATACTCCATGCCTGCGATGGCTTCGTAAGGCAGGGGTTGCTGCTTGCTGCGATAGAAATGTTGACTGAGAATAGGGTACAGGGTTTGGTTGATCAGGGATGATTTTCCAGAACCGCTGACACCTGTGATACACACCATTTTTCCTAATGGAATACGCGCTGTGACGTTTTTCAGGTTGTTGCCCGTACAGCCGGAGAGTGTAAGCCATTTATCGTCATTCTTTGCTTTCTGCCGGCTTTCATCCGTTCTATCTGCCGTGACCGATTTTGTGCCGTTCAGATATTGGGCGGTAAGTGTGTCGGTCTTGAGCAGTTCTTCGGGTGTGCCGGAGAAGAGTACTTTACCTCCAAGTCGTCCGGCTTTTGGACCGATATCAACGATCCAATCTGCCTCTCGCATGATTTGTTCATCGTGCTCGACGACAATGACTGAATTATTCATGTCTCGCAGTTCCTTTAGGCTGCGTATAAGTCTCTGATTATCACGTTGATGTAGCCCGATGGATGGTTCATCAAGGATGTATAAAACGTTCACTAACCGACTGCCTATTTGGGTGGCTAACCGGATCCGTTGACTCTCTCCGCCGGAGAGCGATTCACTACTGCGGTTGAGGTTCAAATAACTGAGTCCTACGGACTGCATAAACTGCAATCTGGCACATATCTCTTTGAGGATGGGTTCAGCAATAGCTTTCTGTAAATCCGTCAGATCCGGAGAGTTAGGGATTTCGGTGAGCGTAGTCAATAATACATCAATATCCATCTCTGACAAGTCAGAGATCGTATACTTACCTAAGCGATAACTGCGTGCTTCTTTATTGAGTCGTTTTCCCTGACATTCGGGGCAGGTGATATACACTTCTTTCTCTTCCGTCTCTTCTTCGTCGGTTTGTGCAGAAGTGAGTTCCAACAACTGTTCGTACCAATTGTCCTCTTGGATGATTTCATCCACTTCTTCTTTATCGACCTGGAGGCTTTCCGCTTTGATTTTTCCTAATCCTTTGCAGCACGGGCACCAACCGGCGGGAGAGTTGAAAGAGAAGGTGTGCGGCGCAGGATCCATGTAAGAAAGACCTGTGTCCGGGCACATGAGGTTACGACTAAGGTAGCGCATCTTGACGCCGTTCTCCGCTTGCGGGGTGGAGTCATCGATTTCGGAGATGAGCATGATGCCATTTCCTTGCGTCATTGCGCGGTCAACGGACTGCCGCAAACGACGGATGTCCTCTTCATTGCCATCCGCCTTCGGTTTGAGCCGATCAACGACCACTTCTATGGTGTGCGTTTTATAGCGATCGAGCTTCATTCCGGCTACAATCTCCCGCACTTCTCCATCCACTCGAACGAGTAAAAATCCCTTCTTGCGAATAGTCTCGAAAAGTTCTTTATAATGCCCCTTTCGCGCATTGATTAGCGGAGCTAAAAGCAGAATTTTCTTTCCGGCGTATTCGCGAATGATGAGATCGATGATTTGCTGGTCCGTATAGTGTACCATGGGCTTACCGGAAAGGTAAGAATAGGCAACTCCGGCTCGTGCATAAAGCAGACGAACGAAATCGTATACTTCGGTGATCGTTCCGACCGTAGAGCGCGGGTTTTTTGTGGTTGTTTTTTGGTCAATGGAAATGACCGGACTGAGACCTGTTATCTTATCGACATCCGGTCGCTGCATTTGGCCAATGAAACCGCGAGCATAGGAAGAGAAGGTATCCATATAGCGTCGTTGTCCTTCGGCAAAAATGGTGTCGAAAGCGAGCGACGACTTACCTGAGCCACTCAAGCCAGTGATGACTGTGAGTTGTTTTCGAGGCATAGAGACGCTGATATTCTTCAGGTTATGCACCCGAGCTCCGATGACTTCTATGTTTCCTTCTTTCTTCATTGCACACAAAACGCATGCAAAGGTAGTAATAAAAGTTGAAAGTGGAAAGTGGAAAGTTAAAAGAAATTCATTTTTAGGGCAATTCGACACTTTTTAAAGAAATTTTTGCGCGCGGGCTTGCGTATATAAAAAAAAAGTTGTACCTTTGCGCGAATTTTTGTGAATTTATGAGTAAAACAGCATTAATAACAGGTGTAACGGGGCAAGATGGAAGTTACTTGTCCGAGTTCTTATTAGCCAAAGGGTATGAGGTTCACGGTATTATTCGCCGTAGTTCAGTTGATTTCCGCGAGCGAATTGCTCACTTGGAGGGAACACCTCATTTTCACTTACACTATGCCGATATGAGTGACTCGATGTCGCTTGTGAAATTGGTGGGAAAAGTGCAGCCGGATGAGATCTATAATCTGGCGGCCCAGAGCCATGTGCAGGTCAGTTTCGATGCTCCGGAGTTCACAGCGGATGTAGATGCAGTAGGTGTACTGCGTATCTTGGAAGCGGTAAGAACGAACCACTTAGAGGCAAAATGTAGGATTTATCAGGCTTCGACGAGTGAGTTGTACGGAAAAGTGGAGGATGTGCCTCAAAGTGAGACGACCCCGTTCCATCCGTATAGCCCATATGCCGTAGCCAAGTTGTACGGTTATTGGATTATTAAAGAGTACCGCGAGGCATATAATATGTTCTGCTGCTCGGGTATCTTGTTTAATCATGAGAGTGAGCGCCGCGGCGAGACGTTCGTGACGAGAAAAATCACATTGGCTGCCGCTCGTATAGCGCAAGGAATGCAGGATTGCTTGTATCTGGGCAATCTGGACAGTTTGCGTGACTGGGGTTATGCAAGGGATTATGTGGAGTGTATGTGGTTGATTTTGCAGCATGAGACGCCTGAAGATTTTGTGATCGCTACGGGTGTGCAGCATAGTGTTCGTGAGTTTGCGACCTTGGCGTTCCACCATGCGGGTATTGAGTTGCGATGGGAAGGTAAGGGTATCGACGAAAAGGGAATTGTTAACAACCTCACCCCGGCCCTCTCCGAAAGAGAGGGAGTTAAGGTTGGCGATGTGGTAGTGGCTGTAAGTCCGGATTTCTACAGGCCGACAGATGTGGTGAATTTGTTAGGTGATCCGACGAAGGCGAAGAGAGAGTTGGGCTGGAATCCGCAGAGCACGAGTTTCGAGCAGTTGGTAGAGCTGATGGTGAAGCATGATATGCAGAAAGTGACTCGTGAACACTTCAATCTGGCCGAGTATTTGGAGAAGGGAATAGTTAAATAAAACCAAAATCACGGAATATATACATATATGTATATATAAGGTGGTGCGGGATACGACATAAGTCTTACATGAGTCTTACAT
>JAEDNI010000051.1 GCA_016302585.1 Paludibacteraceae bacterium
ACGAAGGCTTCTTTTCCGAAATGGACGACAACCTTGACAGCATCATCAAATACTCTGTGTTCAATGCATTCCACCTTCCCCCTTATTATATCATAGACAGCGAAACAGGGGAACGTCTGAAAGGTATTGCCGCCGAGATGAACAGAGAGAAGTCTGATGTAGAGAAATTTGCGCATGACAACTATATTTACAGTCTCGTGAAGATGTTTCTCATTATTATCATTAGAGAGGGGCTAAGAACCGATAATAAACATATCTATAATAATAGCGCAGCTTATCAATACTTCATTAATTTCAGGAAAGAACTCGACCATAATTATCGGCGGTACCACACTGTTCAGCAATATGCCACAGCACTGAGGATGTCATCAAAGACCTTGACACAGAGGGTTATTCAGTACAGCGGACAGAGTCCTTTACAACTAATCAACAACAAGCTGATTGTAGAAGCTCAACGGATGCTGAAATCCAAACCGATGCTGATTAAAGAAATAGCATACGAGCTGGGATTTGATGACGATTCTTATTTTGTGAAATTCTTCAAACGCCAAACCGGCTTATTACCTTCTGAATTCAAAGAAAAGGAGCAATAAGCTCCTCGTAAAAAAGGATTGTTGACTACGCAACCAACCTTCTTGTGCCATAAACACGCCCGATTCTTAACAATCATATACCTTTTAACATCGTTTCATAGTAGTTCCAAATAGCAGACCTTGCGCTGACCTTGCGCAGAGGTTAGAGGGATGGTGGTGTAATACCCGAATCTTAATAATCGGTCTCTTCTGGCACGGATTTTGCAACTATCCATGTGCAACTAAAATTATTCGGAACTATGAAAAAGATATTCAGTTTTTTGGGCGTCGTGCTGCTCATTGCAGCCGTCAGTGCCGGAACAACACTCGCCGTGCTACACCTCTCTCCAAGAGGTTCTATGGATGTCCGCTGGACATCCAATCGGGCAGAGCCCTTCGTCTCCAATAATGGACAAACTTCCCTCTCCTTGGAAGAGGGTCGGGGTGAGGTGTCAGATTTCACCCAGGCTGCCGAACTCTCCATCAATGCGGTTGTACACGTCAAGACGACCTACCGCAACCAGGTTTCCTCCCAGCAGATGGACTTCTTTGAGTTCTTCTTCGGCCGTCCGGGACAGCAACGCGAGATGCCGGCGCAGCAGGCGTCCGGTTCGGGTGTGATCCTCTCCGAGGACGGATATATCGTCACCAACAATCATGTCATCGACCGTGCAGACCAGATTCTGGTTGTCCTCAACGACAAACGCGAATACACGGCTACGCTGGTAGGTACAGACCCGAACACCGACATCGCGCTCCTGAAAATCGAAGAGACAGGTCTGCCGGTGATCCTCATGGGCAACTCCGACGACCTGCGTGTCGGCGAATGGGTGCTGGCGGTCGGCAATCCGTTCAACCTCACTTCGACCGTCACAGCGGGTATCGTGTCCGCCAAGGCGCGTAACATCAATATCCTCAATGCCGAGATGAAGATTGAGTCGTTCATCCAGACCGACGCGGCAGTCAATCCCGGCAACTCCGGCGGTGCGCTGGTTAACACGCGCGGCGAACTGGTGGGTATCAACACCGCTATCGCCTCGCAGACAGGTTCCTATTCGGGCTACAGTTTTGCAGTGCCGACAAGTATAGTACAGAAAGTGGTGAGCGACATCCGCCAGTACGGCGTCGTGCAACGCGCTATCCTCGGCGTGCAGATGCGTGAGATCACGTCTGAACTGAAGAAAGAGAAAAAACTGACGACCCTCCAAGGGGCATACGTAGAGCGCGTAGTGCCGGACGGTGCGGCAGAGAAAGCAGGCATCAAGAGTGGCGATGTAATCACGCGTGTGGACGATGCGGCTGTCAAGACCGGCACCGACCTGCAGGAACATATCGGTCGTCACCGTCCGGGTGATGTGGTGAACGTGACGCTGCTCCGTGATGGCAAGACCATGACCGTTCGGGCAACGCTCACCAACCGCGATGGAGGAACAGGTGTCATCTCCGCCGAGGATAAAGCGTCCGTCCTGGGTGCCACCTTCTTCGAACTGACCGATGCGCAGAAAGAGCGCCTGGGTATCAACTACGGCTTGCAGATCAAGTCGCTCAAGGCAGGCAAACTGAAGAGTGCCGGTGTTCCCTCGGACTTCATCATCCTGAAGGTCAATAACCGCTCCGTGCGCACCGAAGAAGACCTTGACGACATCGTCCGCCGTGCCAACTCCGCCTCCGAACGCGACCGCGTCCTCTTCATCACCGGCTGCACGCCCCAAGGCAGAGTTCGGTATTATGCCGTCAACCTGGCAGAATAGAGATGTATCTGTCCTACACGTAGGTCGCGACAATAACCGTAATTCTATGCAAATTTGCACTAAAATGCGGATAGAAAACTAAGGAAACCGCAAAAAAGTGCAAATTTGCACTAAAATACGGACAATTATTTGGTTATGTCAAAAAAAAGCTGTATATTTGCAGCCGAAATGACAAATAGCAAATAATAGGCTTATGGATTACATCAGACGAGACATTTATCTCAACAGGCTCATTGCAAGACGTAACAACGGCGAGGTGAAAGTTATCACAGGCCCCCGACGCAGTGGCAAGTCGTGGCTGTTGTCACACGTGTACTACGATTATTTATTGGGGCAGGGTGTGCCCAAAGACCATATCATTGCTTTGTCCTTCGATCAGGACGATGAGAACATGCGTGACGACTTGCTGGATGTCAAAGCACTCAAAGAATATCTGTATGAGCGCATAAAAGATGAGGCTACGTATTATCTGATGTTGGATGAGGTACAGGAGGTGCAAGGTTTTGAACGGCTGGTTAACGGCTTGAATGCGAAACCGAATGTGGATGTTTATGTGACGGGCAGTAACAGCCATCTGCTGAGTTCGGATATCAATACCTTGTTCCGCGGACGTGGTGACGAAGTGCATGTCTATCCGCTGTCCTTCGGGGAGTTTTGCGCAAACAGGACAGAGTCCGTAAATGAGTTATGGAAGGAGTATTATACCTTCGGAGGACTTCCTGGATTGCGCAATCATGCTTCGGCAGAGCAGAAAATAACATATCTGCAACGCTTGTGGAAAAAGACTTATCTGGCTGATGTGATAGAACGGCATAAGCTACGCAACGAAGAGTTGCTTGAGAATCTGGCGGATGTGTTGTGCTCTTCTGTCGGCTCGCTTAATAATCCTACGAAACTGGCGAACACCATCCAGTCTGTCAAACAGATGAAAGCAGACCGCGAAACAGTGGACAAATATTTATCCTATTTGGAAGATGCGTTCTTGTTCGAATCAGTGAAACGCTTTGACATTAAAGGGAAACGATATTTTGAATCAATCAAGAAATATTATTCCATCGATATCGGTTTACGAAACGCACGTCTCAATTTCCGCCAACAGGAACTCAACCATATTATGGAGAATATCGTCTATAACCACTTGCGGATTTTCGGGTATCTGGTAGATGTCGGAGTGGTGGAAGTGCGTGAGATGAAAGACGGCAAGCAGCAGCAAACGCAATATGAAGTGGATTTTATTGCTACCAACGGACAAGATAAGTACTATATCCAGTCAGCCTATCGGATTAGCGATGACGCCAAACGCGAGCAAGAGTTGCAGTCGCTAAAGCGCATAGATGACAGTTTCCGGAAGATTGTGATTGTGGATGAGGACATAGCCTCGTGGACCAATGGAGACGGAATAACATTTATGGGCTTGTTCGAATTCTTGCAAAACGGTTTACTACGGTAATCAGTGTATGTTGCGCATCTCTTGCGCTTCTCTTATGGAACCTTTGCAGAGTAAAATGTACGATTGTTAAGATTCCGAATGATAAATGGGGCGATTTCGCCCCATTTATCGTCCCGTATGTTTCTCGTGTGTGTCGGCTTTAAGGAGTTCTATGTCCGCCCTGCGGACTCGCGCGGCGCACTTATTCCTCAAAAGACAAATCCAATTGTCTTTTGAGGTGCGCCTCAGTCGCCTCTCGTTCGCGGCAGATAAATGGAAATAGTGACGATTATTAAGACTATCGTTTATGCTTACTCACATGAATATATCTTCTACTTGTGCATATTTTTAATGATAGATTTGCACTTTTAAATAATTATTTCTTTCTAATCACAAAATGAGTACGAAAAATGATCGGAACTGATGGTAGTTCAAGTTTATTCTTGGAGTTGGCATGTAATTCCACATCCCATGTGTAGACTTCATTTTGCTTTTGAATAGGAGAATATTCCCAATGGCAATTATTAATATCAACTTGATTACCAGTTGGATCAGTAACAATCACTTCAAAAGAAGAACCATTTGCCAGTATTAATTTATCTGACGTAGCTTTTGTTACACAAATGGGCTTTGGAGAAAATTGAACACCATTATATAATGTATATACTCGACCATTTATAATAATGATATATGGCTTAGGGTCTGTAACTACCACGTTATCAATGCTATCTTTTGTCATATTGGTGTATTTGGGGCTCTTTAAACGCAGAACGTGTTCTTCTGAATCAACTCCCGGGATATATGGATCTCCGATACCATATGTTTGAACATACAATCCTCTGTCCTGAAATATATACAATGGCAATTCTTGAGAAGAGAAATCGTATGTTTCTGTGGTTCCATCTCCATAAACTACTTCCATCGTTTGCTTTGTTATATACTCACCTTCCCATTGATGATAAAAGGCTTCTCCTTTATCACAAGCAACTAAAAATAAAGAAATAGGTAAGATGAATAATTTAGAAATAGATTTCTTCATAATAATAAATTGTTTTTCTTGCTTCGCAACAGCCACGGGCAAAGCGGTTAAATAATATACAAACAAAAGCGTGAGGCTGCTATGCCACACACTCTGCTTGAGGGTACTAGGAAAACCGTGAAACAAGTATGCACATAGTAACTTCACGCTGATGCGCGAAGCCTATTTGCAAAACTCCCGTTTCGAAAGATTCCTAGTTTTTCAAGCAAAGAGTAAAGCAAACGCTTTTAATCAATATGTTATCGCGCTTCGCTACGCGCGTTTCTCCGATTTAACGTCTCGGAGAGGGACGAGATATTATATATTGTTTTTTTATCTGTTGTTTAGTAATCCTGTGCTTGTCCTGTGCTTGTCCTGTGCTTGTCCCGAACTTGTCCTGTACTTATCCTTACTTATACTGTACTTGTTCGGTACTTGTTCGGTACTTGTTCGGTTTCCGCGCGGAGGGTTATATCTTAGTTAATAATTCGTCGGTTGTTAATTCCATCTTGGCGAAGGCAAACCATTTCTTACCGAGGTCCTTGAGACTCGCTCCGATATGATAAACAGTATCATCAATGCACAAGAACCGGTCGTGCGAGCGGTCAAACGGCTCAACCTCTATCGGGGCATATCGGGCGTTATGTTTCTCTAAATCAAGGGACAGCTGCGGCGTGAGGTTCTTGGTATAGACCTTTGCCTTCGTTCCTTGGGTACGCTTGTCCAATATCGTAAAGACGGTTTCGTCTATGTAATTGTCTATCAGTACAATACGTTTCTTTGCCTCGCGCACGCGTTCCGTAATAAAGACATAGGCATCGAAAATCTGACCGTCATAAAAGATCCCTTGTTTCTGCGTGACACTGCCATCATCCAGACGGCGGAAGATTTCTTCAAACTTCTTATCCGCCTCCTCTTGGTGAGCGGCTAAACTTAGTTGCGTATGTTCAATGACCTCCAGCCGTTGAAACACTTGCGCGTTAGCCGCAATGAAACGACGCATCGCCGTGAACGCCCGCATGATTTGGATATTAGTGGCAATCGCTATCGGGGAACGGAGGACACTACTAAGCATCGCTATACCATTTTCCGTAAAGGCGTAAGGTAAGTAGCGTTGACCACCTCGACCGTTTGAGATCACAATTTGTGATGTCAAATTGATTGAGTTCACGTTTGAGGTTGCAAATTGTGACCTCAAATCTTTGGAATCATCATTCAAGGTCGCAATTTGTGATCTTGAAAATTCATCCTTATTGGATATCGCAAATTGTGATTTCCAATTTTCAAACTCTTCTTTTGAGAGTTGGAACATAAAGTCCGCAGGAAAACGCTCGATGTTACGCTGAACAGCTTGATTCAGCACACGTGTCTCCACACCGTACAACCTCGCCAAGTCGCGGTCAAGAATTACTTGCTTGCCGCGGATGACTTGGATGAGGTTTTCGATATTCTCCAAAGGTGGCAATGGAGCGGACTCAACTTTTTCTATGTCCGCCTTCTTTGCCATAACTTGCGATTACATCACAATGTTGACAATCCTGCCGGGGACGACGATAATCTTTTTCGGCGTGTTTCCGGCGAGATATTTGGATGTGTCTTCGTGGGCAAGAACAAGTTTCTCTACTTCCTCTTTCGGGGTGTCCTTCGGGCACTCGAACGTGAAACGCACTTTGCCGTTGAACTGAACCGGGTATTTCTGCGTGTCCTCTACCAGATACGCTTCGTTGCACTCCGGCCATTCGGCATTGACCACAAACTGGCTGACGGCTGACGGCTGATGGCTGATGGCTTGGCACTTGTGCCACATTTCCTCTGCGATGTGCGGAGCGTACGGCGCTAATAGAACCGCAATCGGTTCAAGAATCGCGCGTTTGTTGCACTTGAGTGCGGACAGCTCGTTCTGCGCAATCATGAACGCCGGAATAGAGGTGTTGAACGAGAAGTTCTCGATATCCCACGTGATCTTCTTAATGAGTTTGTGCAGGCTCTTGAGTTCTTCTTTGGTCGGTTCCTCGTCCGTGATATTCTCGTACATATTCCACAAGCGTTTGAGGAAACGATGCACGCCGTCGATACCGTTGGTGTCCCAAGGTTTGGACATCTCTAACGGACCGAGGAACATCTCATACAGACGCAAGGTATCGGCTCCGAACTTGGCAATCACATCATCGGGATTCACGACGTTGAACATCGACTTACTCATTTTCTCAACCGCCCAGCCGCATATATACTGCTTTGCGCCGGCGGTGTAGCCCGTCAGCTCGGATGAAGTACCATCGGCAAAGACGAACTCGGCATTCTTGAACTCCGGCATCCATGCGCGGAAGGCGTTGATGTCCAGCACGTCGTTGTTGACGATGTTCACATTTACGTGAATAGGCTGCACTTTGCCCTTATATTCGGGGTTCTCGATGAGGTTGTAACTGATATATAGATTGCCCGTCGCACCTTCGCCGATATAGCGATAGACGAAGTTCGACCGACCTTGAATCATACCTTGGTTGATGAGTTTCTTGAACGGCTCATCTTCGCAAACATAGCCCAAATCATAGAGGAACTTATTCCAGAAACGCGAATAAATCAAGTGTCCCGTAGCATGCTCGCTACCGCCCAGATACAAATCCACCTGACGCCAGTACTCGTTCGCCTGTTTGCCCACGAGGGCGTCCTCATTATGCGGATCCATATATCTCAGATAATACGCCGACGAACCGGCAAAGCCCGGCATAGTACAGAGCTCCAGCGGATGACCTTCATACTCCCAGTTCTCCGCATTGCCCAACGGCGGACGACCATCGGCCGTCGGTTTGAAGTCTTTCACTTCCGGCAACTCGAGCGGCAACTTGTCTTCCGGCAGCGTATAAGGCATGCCGTCCTTGTAATACACAGGGAACGGTTCGCCCCAGTAACGCTGGCGCGAGAAAATAGCGTCGCGGAGACGGTAATTGACTTTCACACGACCGATGCCCGTGTTCGTGATATATTCCTTCATCGCCTGAATAGCATCCTTGACCTCCATGCCGTTGAGGAAACCGGAGTTGATCATCTTGCCCTCTTTAGCGTCGAAGGACTCTTCGCTCACGTCCGCTCCTTCAATCAGCGGAATAATCGGCAGGTTGAAATGTCTCGCGAAGGCGTAGTCGCGGCTGTCGTGCGCCGGCACTGCCATGATGGCACCTGTTCCGTAACCCGCGAGCACATAATCGGAGATATAAATAGGAATCTCGCCCTGGGTCAGCGGATTGATGGCATAACTTCCCGTGAACACACCCGTCACTTTTCTATCCGCAATACGCTCACGCTCCGTGCGGTTCTTGCAGCGTGCCAGATAGGCATCCACTTCCGCTTTCTGCTCCGGCGTTACGACCCTTTGCACATACTCGCTCTCCGGCGCAAGAACCATAAACGTCACACCAAACACGGTATCCGCACGCGTTGTAAAGATGGTGAACGGCGCATCCTGCCCCTTCACGGCGAATTGCATCTCTGCGCCTTCAGAGCGGCCGATCCAGTTGCGCTGCGTCTCTTTCAGACTCTCCGTCCAATCGATTCTATCCAGCCCTTCCAACAAACGACCTGCATAAGCACTCACGCGCAGACACCACTGCCGCATGACGCGTTGCTCTACCGGATAACCGCCACGCACACTCAGACCCTCGCTCACCTCATCATTCGCCAGCACGGTTCCGAGTTTCGGACACCAGTTGACCTTCGTATCTGCCAGATAAGCGATGCGGTAGTTCATCAGTTTCTCCTGCTGCTCTTTCTCGCTTAGCGTCGCCCATTTCGGGTCGTTCGCCTCAAACTCCGCGATGAGTTTGCTAATCGGCTGTGCTTTCTGCGTCTTCGGGTCGAAATAGCTGTTGAACATCTGCACAAACGCCCACTGTGTCCATTTGTAAAACTTCGGATCGCAGGTGCGCACCTCACGGTTCCAGTCGTAGCAGAAACCGATTTTCTTGAGCTGCGAAATATAGCGGTCGATGTTCTCGAAGGTCGTTTTCTCCGGGTGTTGACCTGTCTGAATAGCGTATTGCTCCGCCGGCAGACCGTAACTGTCAAAACCCATCGGGTGCAACACATTAAAGCCCTTCAGACGTTTGTAACGGCTGTAAATATCGCTGGCGATGTAGCCTAACGGGTGACCGACATGCAAACCCGCTCCCGAAGGGTAGGGGAACATATCCAACACATAGTAGTGCGGCTTGTCGGACTCATTGGAAACGGTATAAACGCCGTTCTCCTCCCACGCCTTTTGCCACTTTTTCTCAATCTCAGAAAAATTATATTCCATACTTAAAAACAAATTTGCGTGCAAATTTACTACTTTTTTTTGACATACACAAGAAGTATAGGAATTTTGTAGATTTTTTGCGTGTATTTAGCCTCCGTTTATTCTTCAATGAGCCTCTATTTAGCCTTCATTCCCGTGACCACATCGTGACCATTACGGACATCACCGTCCCGTTCTTTCCCCATTTGTTGCCTCGAAAAATGTACGATTATTAAGATTTGAACATTGTTCCAATACCTCTCTAACCTCTGCGCAAGGTCAGCGCAAGGTCTGCTATTTGGAACGATCTTGGACCTATGTCGAAAGGTGTATGATTGTTAAGAATAAGGAATAGAACGCCACTTAATATAACAGCAGTCGATCAGCCACTCTCGCGACACTATCAGAGATGGTATAATTACATCCAATACCTCTTCCATTGCAGAGCCTGCTCGGTAGTAACACCGTATAGAGTACAATATCTTTCCAATTGGGACTGAATATAACGAGAGCCAAGCAGTTTCCAAACACAACCGGCTTTGTGTTTGGTCTCGGTTTCTGCATCGACAGCCATTTCATCGACGTACTCGGGCTTGAGGTTAAAAGGGTAAATCGGATGCATCTCCTTCTGAATCGGGTTTTTCATCGAAATTACAGTCGCCCTCACGATAGTTTTCATAGAAGTTGATACTAGATACAATATTTTCAAAGCACGAAATAAGTAAATCATATAATTCAGGTGCATTGTCGTAGAATATAATCCGAACATGTTTCGTCCATCCCACACTTGCTATCAAAGTGTACCGATACGGGCAAATTCTACGCTTATCGCACTTCCGAAATCGAAGTACATAAACTGTTCCGTCATTACGATTTAAAGCTTGAGATGCTTCTGCTACAACATCTCTTGTGTAAGCAATTTCATCATTAACATCTCTAGTCACATGCACAAAATCAACGCTGAAAGATGTGAGCGTGGCAATTGTGTCCTTGAAATGGAGAAGCATGACTTTTGTAGGAATGTATGCTTTACGGGGATTGTAATCTGTATTTTCCGGAAGGATGAGTCTTGGCACATGCATCATATATGTTGTAAGAATATCTACAACATTAGTCAACTCCTTGTCCGTTTGAAAATAAGGACTATTCTTTAATTTCAGATTTTTCTTTATCGCTTCAAACATGTCATTGGGAGAGAAGTTTCTTTCCATGAGATATAAATCATTCCAATACATGTAGAAAGGTTTATTGATTGACTGCCACTCATCTTCTAAAAGCTCACGTTTCAATTCGTGCTCCAGAACTGCACGCAACCGTTCTTCCGTGAATGCGTTGTCATCGAAAGGATTGAACGGATGCCGCTTGGAAGGCTTAAAATACTTTGCATTTCGATAACCGTGTTCCAAGGTGTTCCAAGTCGCGCAATGCAGTCCTCCGCCAAGACGCGTGAGCGACTGCGTGTATTTAATAGGATAAACCTCACAGTCAGGGAATGCCT
>JAEDNI010000052.1 GCA_016302585.1 Paludibacteraceae bacterium
CCAGCGGGTTATCATTGCTATACAGCACACGCCAACAGATAGTTGTCTCTCCTGCTGGTTCCGGTTCTACAGTGGCTGTAACGGTGACAGTTGCGCCTGGTGCAACAATATTTCCCGGCGAGAACGTAATTCGCGTGATTTGGGCTTTCTTGTAGTACGCGTAGAGGGTTACGTTGCCGTCATGAACCCATTTTTTGTTTTCGTTGGTGTAACCATCCACAGAAGCAATCCACTCACCCGCATCATTAATAAGTTGCCTTCCTTCGCCGGCATTTTCTGTGTAATAGCCGTAAAAAGTATAATCGGTTTTGGAAGGTACGGTGATGTTGGAGAGGGCTGAGCCATAAGTGACAATCACGCTTTCCGTTCCGGGAGTCGTCGCATCGTTATTATTCAGCGTTACGGTATTAATACTGAACGAAGCCGGTGCTGCTGCAGTAGCCTTTTCCGTCATCGTCTCCTCGTTGGACAAGATAATATCGTCGATATATACAGTTTTGTCCTCCGGGTTTCCTCTCTGAATCATGAAAAACAGGAAGTTATTGGAGCAGTGTGTGTTGTGATAGGTAACATGTCTCCAATCGGATGAAGTTTCACCGTCAAATGAGGGGAGTATATCATTGTCATTACCATCTGAGGCATTATCATTGTTCTTGAGATGGGTAGCGTCTGTCGCATCTTTCATGCGTGCGTGGATATAGGCATAGTCATTTGAACCTGCTGCATCACAAGTAGCCTTCGCGTTCTTATCAACAAATAGCATTATTGCTCCACCCCAATCTGCTCCACCGGTACGTGTGACTTGCATTACCTTATTACTACCATTAACAGTCATTTTAACGGGGTTATTCGTGAAAGTCATAGAACCGTTTCCTAAGTTGTCTCCAGCCCAACCGCGAGTGTTCTCCCCCTCAAAGTTGTCAATTAGTTCACCTTCATACAATTTAGCACTGACGGTGTAGGTTTTAGCTGCAGACGCGGTGAAGGTAGCTTTGTGAACGGTGGTATAGACAGGACCGGTACCGATAGTGCCGGCGGCACTATTGCCTTCGGCGCCATACGGAGTACCGACCACTTCGTAGGTGGTGGTTCCGTCGTTGACAAAGAAGACTACTACCGGATGAGCCAAATATGTAGAAGTCACGCTCAGTTCAAAGTCTATCGGCGGTTGCGCGTAGTTCGGTTGTCCGCTCGGCGTAGCCGTCACCGCACCTAATACAGGCTCTTGGCTTGGCGCAGATACCGTTATCGTTTGTGCCAAGTCAGAACTACCAGCGCAATAATCACCGGTTGCGCTCCAAGTCACACGCGCCGTGATGGTTGCACTTCCGGCTGCTTTATATGAAATCACACCGGTGCTTTCATTAACGTCAGCTATATTCGAATTAGAAGTATACCACGTTACGCGCGGCGAACCACCGGAAACAGGTGTTGTGTTGACTACTGCCGTCATATGTTCATCCACATGTCCATCTGCCGGTGCCGTTGTCCATGTCAAACTCGGTGCAGAAACACAGCAACTGGCATTGAGGCTACCATCTTTGTTATAGCAGCAATCACCTGTGATTTTGGTAGCTGTATTCAAATAGTCCCAATCGCCGCCACTATAAGCCAAGTCGATATTGCTCACAGCATAGACATTGGTAAACTCTATTGTTACCCATTTCCCATTCGCGCTGATACGCTGTCCTCCAGATTCTGGGTATCTTCTCACCCCTTGAATAGTCCAACCATCCTTAGCTTCATGAGCGAATTTGATGGTTATGGTTTTGAGTTGTTCAAACTTCACATATACACTTTTATCTGCATCCAGACTTGAGATGGTATATGTGGGGTTTTGACCATTGTCTAACGATACAGTACATGCTTCATCGCTATACCAACCTTCGATTACATAGCCGGATGCCGGTGTCGCGGTAAAGGTAATTTGGTGTCCAGTGGGAATAGCGCTACCGGATTCCTTAGTCCCGTTAAAATTGCTAACATCGACAGAAAGAGTACTAGTCCCAAATGTGCCTTTACGATCATATGTGAGCGTATATGTCTTTGAGAAGAAAGCATAGGTCGTAGTATTCTCGGAAATATTATATGAGTAAGTATTTTCCGTACTAGACGGAGTTGAGCCCGTGCCCCATCCTTCAAAGTAATAACTACTATTCAAAGATTCGAACGAGTGAGTAATTTCACCTGTAACAACAGCGCCATAAACTTTTTTTGCATCTTCATCTGTAGATGCTGTACTTGTAATGGTGCTTTGAGTACTTTTTCCATCACCAGACAAATAAGTTCCCTGCAAATTAAGTGTTGCCGGCCATGTGCCGGTGGTGATAGAATAAGAAGTTCCGGCGTCACGCCATTTGGCGCCTTGAGTAGCATTGAACTTTGGAATGCCACTATAACCACTATTTTTATAATCTACGCTCAAGGTAGCACCATTGTCTGCATTAGCCATATAGCAGTAATAAGTGTTTCCATCATTCATGTCATAACCATTTTTCTGTCCCGAATATTTTTGAGCATTTTTAATATTGTTATAACCATATCCCCCTGCTTGATCCCATGCGGAAGTAGTTTGACAGAATGCCACATAAGTAGCATCTTCCCACTGTTGGCAATCGCAACTACAATAAGAACAATTATAAGTGCCAAGGTTTACGTATTGTAATTTGGTATTAGAAATAGTAGTCGTGTTGTATAATCGCGTGTAGTTACTATGACCTACAGCAAAATAGAAGTTGCTAGTGCTCCAATTAGGCGTCTGATTGTTAAAGTACACTATTGGCTTTTTAACATTCATCGCCCAAACCTGTCCAAAACCGAGGGTGAGGAAGGTGAAAATTAAAATCGGTGATAGCACAAAAGTAGGACTTAAGTAGGACTTAACTCCGTTTTGAGTCCGATTCTCTGTTGTTTTAGAATATATATTTTTCATAGATAAATTATTTTTTCGTTGTTATTGTTTTTTTTAGTAGGTTGACCTAGGTAGTCATAGGTAGTCCTAGGTAATCCTAAGTAGTCCTAAGTCGTCCTAGGTAATCCTTGGGAGGCTTATGACTCCGGGTGGGTGTTGCGGTATTGGAGGCGGGCGCGTGTCATCGCTTCGCGGATGCCGCCATTCTCAACAAAAACCTGCTCCTTTACTCCTATATATTTATTCATCATTACATCTACCTGGTGGCACATTGTGATTGCCATATTTGCTATCTCCTCATCGTTCATCTTCGCTACTTGCACCATGAATGGTTCACTGTCATTCGTCTCGCGGCAGAACTTGCGAAGCGCTTCGTACCTTGGGTGTTTCTCGTTCCATGCTGTCATTTTTCTTGCCCGCAGATAGTCTTCGAAATCCGCTTGTAGTTCTTTGAGGCTTGCGCGCGCTACGTTCAGGAGCTTGATTTCCGTCTCGCTGGAAGTAGCTGCGGCTTCTGAGCCTTCAATAATATTTTGTTTGCCGCTTCTCGCAGCTTGTATCATCTGGTCTATCGTTCGGTCACCTTTTGTTAAAAACCTCTCACAAAAATCAAACGTCACATCGTATAAAGCCACCGACTTGCGATAAAATAATAGTTCTTTATAGTTCGGCACACTCTGCACAAAATAATGTGTGGTGTTCTTACTCATGGTAGTTGGTGTTTTAGAGTTTTTGGGGTAATTATAGGTAGGACTAGGTAGTCCTAGGTTGACCTAGGTTGTCCTATGATTTTTCCTCTTTCTGAGGGCTAGTACTCCCGCGAAAGCGAGGGCGAAAATCGCCAACACCCACGGCTCACCAACAGGACTCGGTCCTTGACCGGTCTCCGGACCTCCGATAAACGTCTTCGGATTGCCTCCTCCTCCTTTTCCTGGAGCCTTATTCGGTCTGCTGCTCTGTTCGGATGGCATGGTATTATCGAACGGCGCGTAAATCGTACCGTCATGGTTTTGTCCATTCTGCATGATTTGTTGACTCTGCATGGCTACCTGTGGGGCTTGTGTCGGGGTAAACGGCTGTGCATAAACAGCCAGTGTAGTCATGCTCAAGAAAACGGTAAGTAAAACGATGTTGCGTTTCATGATATTTTTGTAGTGTTTTTTCATCAGTGTTAGCGTTTGCGTATATGCGTACATCCCTTGCACGCACACTCACGCGCACAAATTAAGCCTGCAAAGGTACGCATTTTCTCCGAAATAAACAAATTTTTTAACAAAAAAAGCGCAAAAATTTACATTTTTGTTGAAGATACCCCAAAAAAAGAGATTTCCGCGGGGAAATCTCTCTTTTTGGGGGTAGGTAGACCTAGGTCATCATAGGTAGACCTAGGTCATCCTAGGTAGTCCTAGGTAATCCTAGATCCAACGTACGTAGCAGAAGTCCATGCGGTGGGGCAAGAGCTCGTTCTGCGGATACATACGCAAGCCGAATTTCATGCCGCCGGCATAATCCAGCTGGTACACATTCTCGAAGAAGAGGTGGCTGCCCTCTGCCTTTTTCAACAACAGCGGCTCTACCTCATACAGCTTATCGTTGTTGTGGGTCGAGGTGCGGATGGCCACGAGCTCTACGCCCAGACCCTTGTCGTTCAGACCCTTGGTATCCAGCTCTACCGAAACGGTGAACTTGTCGCCTACGTTGAGGTTGGACAGATCCGGCATTTGTACGTTTACTACCTCGATCTCGTCCCAGTGAGCCACCATGTTCTCTTTCCAAGCGGCGATCTCTTTGGCTACTTTGTATTTGTCCGCCATCAAGAGGTTGTGACGCTTCGCGAGTTTGTTGTAGAACTTCTCGAAATAGTCGTCGATCATGCGCTTCATGGTGAAACGCGGGGTGATCTTCGTCACGGAGTTCTTGATATACTGGATCCACTCGGGGCTGTAGCCCTTGCTGTTCTTCGCGTAGTAGAGCGGGATGATCTCGCTCTCGAGCATCTGGTAGATGGTAGCGGCATCAAGCTGATCCTGGTGCGCCTGGTTCTCGTAGGTGCGGTTCTCGGTCAGCGCCCAGCCTGCGCCCTCTACGTAACCCTCGTACCACCATCCGTCCTTGACGGAGAAGTTGAGTACGCCGTTCATCTGCGCTTTCTCGCCGGATGTACCGGAAGCCTCGAGCGGACGGGTAGGCGTGTTCAGCCAGATATCCACACCGGAGATGAGGCGTTTAGCAAGACGCATATCGTAGTTCTCGAGGAAGATGATCTTACCTAAGAACTGCGGCATACGGCTGATCTCGATGATACGCTTGATCAAGCCCTGACCACCGCCATCAGCAGGGTGCGCCTTACCGGTGAAGAGGAACTGTACCGGATAGTTCGGGTTGTTCACCAGCTTATCCAGACGCTCCAGATCGGTGAAGAGCAGGTGCGCACGTTTGTAAGTAGCGAAACGGCGACCGAAACCGATGATGAGGTTATTCGGGTTCATCTCGTTCAGCGCGCGGACGATGCGGGCAGGATCGCCCTGGCTCTTCATCCAATCCTCGCGGAACTTCTCCTTGATATAATCCATCATCTTGCGCTTCAGGCTCATACGCGTAGCCCAGATCTCTGCATCAGGGATATCTGCGTACGGCTTCCACATCTCCATATTGCTTTGGTCGTGGATCCACTCTTTCGGCAGGTATTTGGCGTAGATATCTTTCCACTCATGAGCAGCCCAAGTAGGCATGTGTACGCCGTTGGTAACGTAGTCCACGTGCAGCTCCTCCGGGAAATAACCCGGCCAAACGGGGCTGAACATCTTCTTCGATACCTCGCCGTGGAGCCACGATACGCCGTTAGCTTCCTGGCAGGTGTTGAGGGCGAAGACGGACATCGAGAACTTCTCAGTGTTATCCTCCGGATTCGTGCGGCCCATGCCGATCAGGTCGTTCCACTCGATACCTAATTTCTCGGCGTACTCGCTCATGTATTTGTAGAACAGGCCTTCCTCGAAATAGTCGTGTCCGGCAGGAACCGGCGTATGGCAGGTGTACAAACCGCTTGCGCGAACTACTTCCTTCGCCTCGTTGAAAGTCAGACCCTCTGCTACCAAGTCAACCAAGCGCTGCAGGCCCATCAGCGCTGCGTGACCCTCGTTGCAATGATATACATCCTTCTTGATGCCTAACTTCTTCAGCGCCAGCATACCGCCGATACCCAACATGATCTCCTGCTTGATACGGTTCTCCCAGTCGCCGCCGTAGAGTTGGTGGGTGATCTGACGATCCCACTCGCTGTTCATCTCATTATCGGTGTCTAACAGATACAGGTCCATGCGGCCTACTGCTACTTTCCAGAGGTACGCTTTCACGGTGCGACCCGGATAAGGAACCTCGATCACCATGTTCGAACCGTCCGCTTCCTTCACCTGAGTAATGGGCAGGTTAGAGAAGTTCTGCGCCTCGTAGTTCGCGATTTGCTGACCTTCCGGACTCAAAGTCTGGGTGAAATAACCGTAGCGATAGAGGAAGCCGATAGCCGTCATATCTACGTTGCAATCCGATGCCTCTTTGATATAGTCGCCCGCCAAGATACCCAGACCACCCGAGTAGATCTTCAGCACGTGGGTCAAACCATACTCCATCGAGAAATATGCGATAGTCGGTTTTTTCTTGTCTTTCGGCGTGTCCATGTAAGCGCGGAACTCATCGTAAACCTTGTTCAGTTTCTCCATGAATTGCGCATCCTTGCTCAACTCTACCATGCGGTCGTAACTCAAGATGTTCATCAGAACAACCGGGTTCGAGTTTGCGCGATGCCATGCCTCGGTGTCGATGTAGCGGAACAAATCCTTTGCATCCGTGTTCCAACTCCACCATACATTGTACGCCAATTCTTGCAATTTACTCAACTCTGCAGGAAGCGTCGCGTGAATGTTGCACTCCGTCCAAGCAGGTTGATTTACATTACTTACTTTTACTTTCATATCAGTATATTGTTTGTTATTTTTCACTATTTTCCAAAAACAGGGCGCAAAATTACACTTTTTTTTTGAGATATGCAAGAATTTTATTATTTTTGCACTCGATTTTACGAATTTGATGACTTCAATTAGCAATCTATGTTAGCCCGAGACGAAATATCCAATGAGATTCTTCGCAGACGCGACATGCGCGATGCGTTCACTTTTACCATCGATCCCGCCGACGCCAAAGACTTCGATGACGCCCTTTCGTTTGAATGTCTGGCAGTCGCTGAAAGCGACGGTCTGTCAGAGGAGCGGTCTGTCAGAGGAGCGGTCTGTCAGGCGCAGCCGATCTATCAAGTCGGCGTTCATATTGCCGATGTTTCCCATTACGTGCGGCCGGGTACAAAGATAGACGAAGACGCCTATAAACGCGGTACGTCCGTCTATCTCGTCGATCGCGTGATCCCTATGCTGCCCGAAGAACTCTGTAACGACAAGTGTTCCCTCCGGCCAGGCGAAGATAAACTCTGTATGTCCGTCGTCTTCACCATGGATGCCGACGCGCGCGTACTCAAATATAAAATATGTCGTACCGTCATCCGCTCTGATTTCCGCCTCAACTATGACGAGGCGCAGGACGTTATTATGGCAAATCAGACTGGCGAGACACTATCGAGAGAGAATCGGAATGGGGTTGATACGGGGGGAAAAGCGAGTCTGAAGCAGGCTCTGGCTACCCTTAACACCCTTGCGCAGAAACTCCGCGCCGAGCGAATTGCCAACGGTGCCCTGACGATCGAGCAGGACGAGATGCGGTTCCGGCTCGACGAAAAAGGCCATCCTACGGAGATATACTTCGAGTCCCCTAACGAGGCGCATCATCTGATCGAAGAGTTTATGCTCCTCGCCAACCGCACCGTAGCCAAAGCCGTCGGATCCGGCCGACCGTTCGTCTATCGCGTCCACGATCTTCCCAACGGCGAGAAACTCGAAGAAGTCAAAGCCTTCAAACGCAAAATGGGTAGCCGCGTAACGCAGCAAACGATTGATTTACTGACGATTAGAGCGCAAGCCAAGGCCGTCTATTCCACCTGTAACATCGGTCATTACGGTCTCGCTTTTTCCCATTACACCCATTTCACTTCCCCCATTCGGCGCTATCCCGACCTGATGGTCCATCGCCTCGTGGAGAAGTATATTCTTACCGGAAAACCTTGTCCCCTTACCCGCGAAGAACTCGAAGATAAATGCCAACATTGCTCGGCCTGCGAACAGGAAGCCGCACAGGCGGAACGCGATTCCATCAAACTCTTCCAAGCCATTTGGATGAACGATCATATCGGCGAAATACTGCCCGGACATATCTCAGGCGTCACTGAATTCGGCTTCTTTGTGCAACTCGATGAATCCCGCTGCGAAGGACTCGTGCATATCTCCAATATCGGCTTCCCGGGCGAGACATGGCAGTACGATGAGAAGAACTACCGCCTCGTCTGCGCCGAGAATCACTTGTCTTATACCCTCGGCGATCCCGTGACCGTTAAAGTCACGAAATGCGATATAAATCGTGCACTCATTGACTTCGAATTAGCGAAAAACGCGTAAATTAGCAATTAAATTTGCATATATCCGAATTTTTTAGTAATTTTGCCCCAAAATTACAGAGCTCATGAAAAAATACCTCTACATCGCCCTCCTTCTTCTCGCATCTGCCTTGTGCGCGCACGCGGAAACCATATTACTTCGCACAGGCGCACGCGTAAGAGGCGAGATAGTCTTCCAGAATGAAGAAGTGGTCATTGTGCGTGATGCCGAAGGCAAACGCTTCCAGTATCTCCGCTCCGACGTGGAGGCAGTTTTGACGGACGACTCCGCTGAGGTAGCCCCAGAAGTGAGCGAAAAAGAGCAAGAACTGCAAACTCCGAAGAAGGCATCTATCATATTGGAATTGGCCGGAGGTGCAGCTGTTCAGCCTCAGGAATATGCAGGGGGAGCCTTCAGTGTTGATATGCTCGTCGGTTCCCATCATATCGGCGACCGCCATCTCTTTATCGGCGGTGGTCTCGGATACCATGGGCTTTTCCTAAATGGAGAAAAACTGAACTTCCTTCCGATTCAAGCGGCTATCCGCCTGCCGTTTACCGAAACCAAACATGCGCCGGTCTTTGGCTTTGGCCTGGGATATGGTGTGGCGCTTAGCAAAGATTTCCTCGGAGGTATCTACGCTTCTGCGGATTTCGGCTATCGCTGCCAAATCAATCCCAAGACGGCTATCGCGGTAGTCGCCTACACCCAGTTCCAACAAGCTAAGATTACCGTTATCCAATCCATCGACGACCTGCCTTTCAGCGGTAAATCCGGCCGTAACCTCGTTTGCGCAGGTGTGAAACTCGCTTTCTACTTCTAAGCCTGCACCCCCTGTGAAAAAGCAACCTCGCAATTTTAGAATATCGATCATGCTCAATGAGAGTGAGCTCCGCGCGCTGGATCGTTTCTGCGATCGGTATAGCGTAGCGAATCGCAGTCGCCTCATCCGCGAGACCCTCATGAAAGCGATCCTTAAGAAAATGGAGAACGACCAGCCGACATTGTTTGATTAGCATCAAACAGTTTAGTGTTTATAGTTTAGTGTTTATAGATACAAAAACGCCTCCCAGAAGGAGGCGTTGTCTTTAACTCCTGAACTCGTTCACTCGTTCATTCGTTATCACCCAAGGTAAGTCTGCAAGATATGACTGCGTTGGCCGGTGTTCAGTTTGCGAATCGCTTTCTCTTTAATCTGACGTACACGCTCGCGGGTAAGATGCAACTCATCGCCGATCTCCTCCAGCGTCTTTTCAGGGGTACCGATACCAAAGAACTTCTTTAAGATGTCTGCTTCACGCGGCGTAAGCGTTGCTAATGCACGGCTGATCTCCGTGGACAGCGATTCATTAATCAGTCCGCGATCGGCGTTCGGCGAATCTTCATTCACCATTACATCAATCAGACTGTTGTCCTCGCCTTCTACAAATGGAGCATCGACGCTCACATGACGACCCGACATCTTCAGCGTCTCCGCAATCTTATCTACCGGGATATCCAGCATATCGGCTAACTCCTCTGCACTCGGCTTGCGCTCATGTTCCTGCTCGAAACGCTGAAAAGCCTTGTTGATCTTGTTCATGGAGCCTACCTGGTTCAGCGGAAGACGTACAATACGACTCTGCTCAGCCAGCGCCTGAAGAATAGATTGGCGAATCCACCATACTGCATAAGAGATGAACTTAAAACCACGAGTCTCATCGAATTTCTCTGCAGCCTTGATCAGACCTAAATTACCCTCGTTAATCAAATCGGGCAAACTCAATCCTTGATTCTGATACTGCTTCGCTACAGACACTACAAAACGTAGGTTGCTTTTGGTCAGTTTCTCTAATGCAGCGCGGTCTCCGTTACGGATACGACCGGCCAATTCTACCTCTTCCTCTACCGATATCAACTCCTCTCGACCGATCTCTTGAAGATACTTGTCCAGACTCGCCGACTCACGGTTGGTGATAGATTTTGTAATTTTTAATTGACGCAT
>JAEDNI010000053.1 GCA_016302585.1 Paludibacteraceae bacterium
ACTATCATCTGGACTTTACAAAATAAAATTATTTTGCATTTTCTTCTCCTTTTTCTTGTGTATGTCAAAAAAAAACAGTATTTTTGCGCCCCTTTCTATGGCGCATAAGCGCCCGTGCATCCATATATGCGTGCAAAATTGGCACGATAATTGAAGCACAAAATTGATCAAGAATACAAAAAATCTGATAATGAAAAAGTTTTTTATTACATTAACGATGATGCTCCTCGGCCTCTTCGCCGGCGTGAGCACAGTGTGGGCAACTAACATGTCGGGCATGACGGATGATGAGGCTCTTGCTCAGGCGTTCTGGGCTGGCATGACGGCAAAACCGGCTACTACCACCCTCGGTAGCGGTTTGGTTTTCGTGAGTGAGGATGAGCATTCGGAAGAGCCTGCAGACGAAAAGTATGCTTCGACGTATAGCAAAGAAGGATGGAGCGATATCTATCTGGCTTCCAGTTTGATTAGCGCTACGGTGGATTTCAAAGTGTACGCCAAGGCCAATGCCGGTTCGTATTTTACAGGATGGTCCTTTACGGACGGTTATACGGATTTAGGTGTCGGAAGTGGTACTTATGCGGCCATCAAGGTGAATCCTTCCCCTAAAAAAGGCAAAGTCGACATACTGGATTACACAGTCTATGCCGCATTCGAGCAGGTGAAGTTGAAGTCGTATGAGGTAAGCGGGGGGAATACAATGGATCCATCCGACCCGACTTGTACGCAGACCGTTACTTTCCGCGCAGAGACGCCGGGTTTCAGGGCACTGAATTCGGCGGATGACGTGAAGCATTTTAAGTTGCCGGTGATCACTCCGAAAGCAGGTACTACCGGAACTTGGACAACTTCTATCACGGAATGGAATACCTCCAATATCTCTTTCTACGGAGAATATGCCGAGATCCGAGTGCCTGTTACGTTCGCGGCTCCGAACAGCGATCCTGCCGAATATGGCGCGGAATTGGTGTTGGAGACCTATGCCGGCGTGAAGATGAAGGTCTATCTCTCGGCTCGTACCACGGGCGGAGAAGGACAAGCTGTCCGTTATGATAAAGACGGGGTCGAAGTGGACCGCGGAGATCTGACGGCAATGATTGCAGCCGCAGCAGCGACCGATGTGGTGAAGCTGAACGGCGACTATGCTTCGCCGGTGACGATTAATAAGAATCTCACCTTTGATCTTAATGGCTATACGCTTAACAACACGCTGACCGTTAGCGGCGGGAATGTAACGATTGCCTATAGCGCTTTCGGCGGTTCGGCTACTACGCTGAATGTGACGGGCGGTAAGGCAATCCTGAATGGCGGTACGTTCGGTACACTCACTATCGGCGCAAGCGGTACGGTGGAGCAGAATGGTGCTACGATTACCGGCGCAGCTACCAACAACGGTTCGTTGACAACTACCGATGGTAAGTTCCAAGGTGGTCTTACTTCGAGCAAGACACTGGTTGTTAACGGCGGTATCTTCAATGGTGATATCGCTATCAATGTCATCGGCGGTACAGCAACCATCAAACGCGGTACGATTGCCGGTACGCAATATGGAATACAGACCGACGGCGGTTCGGCTACGATAGAGAAACTGGCGGTTATCTCCGGCGGTACGAAAGCGCTGAAGCGCACAGCCGGTACATTGACCGTTAACAATGGTAAATTCGCTCAGCCTGCCCAATTCGCGGACGGTGATATCGTGTTTAAGTCGGCATATTTCGGAGATGATGCTGCGGATATCGCTTCCACGTACACGAAGCAGCAATGGCGCAATACTGCCGGACCGGAGTTCCGTGAGGGATATAAGTATTTTGTCGGAGATCAAGAGGCTGCACAGGCATCCAATGTTAGCGTATGTCGTATCGGTAAGACCTCCTATGCTTCGCTGGATGATGCGCTTTCGTATGCAAACAACCACCTCTCCGAAGAAGTGATTATCATCATGGAGAATGACTATACGCTCAAGGCGGGCTATTATACGCTTCCTGCGAATGCAACGCTGATTGTTCCGATGTCGAATGACCAGGAAACAGCCAATCAGGTTGTTCCGCGTAGTACAGATGACATACCGGATCCTGTTTCGTTCCGCAAACTGACTTTTGCCAGTGGCGTGAATATGGAAGTGGCCGGTACGTTGGAAGTAACCTGTACACAGCATGGTAAGGATTCAACGATGGGTGTGCCGGGAGGCAACTACGGTCATCTGATTCTGAAACCGGGTAGCCATATGACGATTAATAATGGAGGTTATCTGCGTGCTTGGGGATTCGTTACGGGCGATGGTACGAAAGATAGTGATGGTAACTACCTATCCGGCGAGATAGATGTTCGTCGTGGCGGTACGGTTCATGAGATGTTCCAAATGGGCGATTGGAAAGGTGGCGATATCTCGTTCACGATTGCCATGGAAGTTCCGGGTTTGCCCAACTATCGTGATTTGACCCACCTCTTCCCGGTTTATACCTATTTTATCCAGAATGTCGAGTCGCCGGTGAAATATCACCCGGGTTCGGCGCTTATCTGCGCTACTTCGGTTAACGTATCGGGTAGTATCAATGCCTATGCGAACGACATCAAGGTGGTAGGCAAAGACGGCGAAGCGGCTATGTTCCTTATGGACGAGATGGCGGATGCCGAGAATACATGGGTACGCAAATACTATGATGCGAAAAAAGACCAACAGGTATATGAGGTCAATAGTGGTGCGAAACTCGGTTCGGTAGTAATAGACCTCGGCGAAGTTCCGGGTAATCTGTTCGGAGGAAAGGGAACCTTAGATTTAGTGTTGGATTCTCGAAAGTTCGTTCTTCCGTTGACCAACAACTTCAAGATTCACTTGCTCTCCGGTTACATGGAGTTTACGCAGAGTACATCCTGTCTGCCGGGCATGGAGGTCGAGGTAGATAAGGAAGCAGAAGTCGCCATTACGAAGAATGATGATGAAACGATGGTTTCCGGTGGACTCTATCTCTATGATGCCGACCAATGGAGTTTCCAGAACAGCCAAGAAAAAGGTTATGTAGGCAATTCCTGTAGGTTCGGCGCTATCGTGCGCTATTCGGCCACTTTAGGAGGTCAACCTACGGCTCGTGATATCAGTTCGCCGGCAGCTATCGGAGATGCCAAACTGATTGTACATGGTACCTTCCGCATGGGCGAAAACTGCGCGGTTTATACCACATGGTCAAAAGAAATGGACTCATTCGGCTTGGATAATAGCGAGAACGCATCCGGTGGTGCAAGTATCATCTCTACCAACGAGGATGCCGGTACCTTCATCTTTGATGCTGCTGCCCCTGACTTCGATGGTGTGCATGTTGAAGAAAATACCGTTCTTTTTGGACCGAACGTTATTTTTAATTATGACCATAATGATTATGGCTTGGGTGAGACCTATCCCTATCCTCTTCAAATCAATACTGTATTGGGAGATAGTAATAAGAAGACGCGTGTGTATGGCTTCGAGCTCTGTACGTCGGCGAAACTGCTGAATGCGGATGGTAAGTTCACCGAGACGGAGGGAACGCTGGAAGGTACCTCCTATTGCTATATGAACGACCGCTGGACTACTATGCAAGTGGCGGAAGAAGATCCGTGTTTCATGAAGGAGATCGTAGGCGGCCAAACGACATATTATGCGAAACCGCAAGAATACGTCGCTGTGAATGCAACTTGGGATGGAGTAAAGATGGTAGGAAACGCAGATCACACCTTCAGCGACAAAGATGGTGCCGGTCGTCTATTTATCTTGATGGCGGACGATTGTCAATGGTGGGAAGTAGAGAAGAAAGATAACCTCTATCATTGTATCCACCCCAATAATGACACCTATTACTATTGGCAAGGAGAAACTCCAGATCCTTATAATCCAGCAGTAATGATCCCAGCTCATTGGGAGGAGCAACGCTTCACGATCACATGGCTCAACTGGAATGGCGATACTATCAAATCGTATACCTATGATCCGAATACCGGTGAACCGGAAGAAGTGCCTTATAGCGTGACCTATGGAACGCAAGCCGAGTTCTTGGGCTCGAACCCCACTCGTGAGCCGAATATTGATTATACCTATGACTTCACAGGATGGACTCCTGCGTTAGGAAAAGTAACGAGCGATGTGACCTATACCGCTACGTATAGCAAACAACCGCGTAAATATACCATCATCTTTACAACCGAAGGTGGAGTCGAGATCGAGCGTCAGTTCTTGACACATAACGAACTGCCGGTATGCGAAAATGTACCGACCAAGACGGGCTTCACGCTCCAATGGGAACCGGCTCTGGCTGCGGTAACGGGAGATGCCACCTATCGTGCTACATGGCTCGAAGAACCGCCTACAAAGTATAAGATTACCTTCGTGGATTATAATGGTACGACAGTGTTGAAAGATACAATGGTGACTATCGGCGACCAACCGATACCACCTGTCTTCAAGAATGGAAAGTGGAATAACGATGATGCTTTGATCGGAAAACCGGCTACGAGCGAATTTACGTACGTGTTCGATCACTGGTCGCCTGCCGTTGAGGAAGTGACGCAAGCCATGACCTATACCGCGGTGTATCGCGAAGAGGCGAAGACCTATACGGTAACCTTCAAGAACGAAGATAACTCTGTTATCGAGACCCGTCAATACCATTATGGTGAGACTCCTGTCTGCATGAATCAGCCGACGAAAGAGAATACGGCAGAGTTCACCTATCAACTGACTTGGAATCCGCAGATCCAGACGGTTATGGGCGATGCAGAGTATAAGGCCGATTTCGAGACGCTGAAGCAGAAGAATAAATATGCAGTGACACTGCAATGCAGTCCTGCCGGCGCAGCCGTGTTGAGCGGTAGTGGATTGTACAACTATAACGCATCTGCTACGCTTACGGTGACGCCGAATGAGGGCTATAACTTCCTCGGCTGGAGTGATAATCAAGGCGGATTGAATACCACGCGTGAGATAGCTATTACGGAGGATGTCCTCTTGGTAGCTAACTTTGAGTGCCCGGATTGCGATAAAGTCAATATTGTTTGGAAGAACTACGATGGTACTGATTTAATGACCGTTAGTCAAGCCAAGGGAACGTCCACCACCTATCCGGGTGCTACACCTACTAAACCGGCCACTTCCGCAGAGACCTATACCTTCGATGGTTGGTCCACGGCGCAGGGTGGAGCTCTTGCCTATAAGAACAACATGACGCCGAAGGCGGCCGAAGGTGGAGCTACTTACTATGCGCACTATGCGGTTCAGCAGATTCCTAACTTAGAGGTACATGCTGGTGCTACCGTAAATCTTACTGCTCCGGTAGAGTATAACGACCTCGTTTTGGTATCTAATGGAACCAGTTCCGGTCAGTTATTCGGTGCGGATGACTTCCTCTCTTTGACCGGAAATGCATACTTTGAGTTTGTGGTCAATGCAACGGCGCGCTTGTGGTACGCTTTCGCAGTGCCATGGCAGGTTGATGCGGCTACGGGTGTTTCCGTGAACGGACATACGTTGCAATTGGGTAAAGACTTTGATATCATTTACTACGATGGCGCACGTCGTGCAGCCGTAGGTCCGCAACGTACATGGAATTATGTTGCGAATGGCGAGGCTTTGCAACCTGGTAAATTATATATGATCGTTTTGATGAGTGATGCTTCTGCAATTCGCTTTGCGAAGAAGGCGGGTACTCCTTACTTTACGAATTCCACCTCGGTGAGCACGTATGCTTCGGGAACGGGGAGCGATACGGATGCCAACTGGAATGGTATTGCTAACCCGGCACTCTTCCATGCCTTTGTGAATGCAGGAGCAACTCTTGGACAGGTATATCAACCAGCCAGCGAGACGTATACCCCGATCGTAATGGAGGAGACGAAGTTTGTGGTCGGTCAGGCAGTATTCGTTCAAGCTCCGGCCGATAAATCAATCGTAGTGTCATCTGGTGCTTCCTACGCGCCTCGTCGTTATATGAAGGCAGAGACGACCGAAACAACGAAATTCGAGGTGCGCATCGCGCCGATCAATACCGATTTTACCGATCGCGTATTTGTACAGCTAAATGAAGAGAAGACGCAGGATATCTATACGGTAGGTATGGACCTCCAGAAGATGGGGGTCAGCAGCAAGGTAGCGCAGATGTGGATTAATCGTTATGATACCAAACTCTGTTTGAATACCATGGCGCCGATCGAAGCCCAAGTAGACTACCCGCTGGGTATTATCGTGCCGGAGGCAGGTAAGTATACGATTAGTATTAAATATACGGCGAATGATAATTCACAGGCCGATCTGTTCCTCACGTTGGACGGCGAGCCTATCTGGAATCTTTCGCAAAATGCGTATACGGTTAAGTTAGAGCAGGGTACAACCTCTCGCTATGGTCTGCGTACGGTATCGAAAGCACCGCAAACAACTACCGATATCGACCCCATCTGGATGGATCCTGAAGGCAATGCCATCAAGGCAGCTAAGGTGCTGATTAACAATCATGTATACATCATTCGTGATGGTAAACTCTATACCATTACCGGATCGCTTGTGCGCTGATTACTGACAACTGAATACTGAACACTGAAAACTCATAATAATATGAAAAAGAACTATATTGCTCCTCAAGTAGAGAAAATGGCCTTAGCGCCTCTTCATGTTGTAATGACTAGTCCTCCTCTCCCGCCGGATCCTACACCAGCTCCGGCTCGCGGCGCCTCGCCTATTGAGTAATCTTGCGAAAAATCTCATATGCCGCCGCGCATATGGGATTTTTTTGTCAATCCCTGTTTGTTATTTGCAGAAAAATTGCATTTTCTGTACGTATTTTTCGATTTTCTGTTGCGCAATTCAAAAAAAAGCAGTACCTTTGCACCTGATTTAAAGAATAAGATACTATTCGCAATACTATAAATTTACCAATAAGAGATATTATTATATTTGTTATTAATGTATAGTTTCGGGCAAATATCATCGGGGGAGTTGATGCAGCAATTGGCTGAACGACTGAAAGCAAGGCGGCTGGAGAAAGGTTTATCTCGACAAGCGCTGGCAGAGTTATCCGGAGTTCCGGCTCCTACTATTGCGCGATTTGAACAGCAGCATGCTATCTCAATGCGGCAATACCTCGACTTGGCTATCGCTTTAGGATATGCCGATCAACTGCAAGTGCTGATGCAGGAAGCGATATACAAGACGATGGAGGAGTTGGAGACGATAAAGCATAATCAAAATCGGAAACGTGGAAGATGAGAATCAAACAGATTGATAAGTTATACGTCACGTATCATGGATGCCGAGTGGGAACGCTAATGATGTCGCCAAACAGTGAATCGGTAGTGTTTCAGTATGCAGAGGAGTGGCTACACACAGGATTCTCCATTTCTCCGCTGGAGCTAAAACTGGAGAACAAGTTGTTTATCGCTCCGCGGAATCCATTCTACGGCAACTTCGGGATCTTTGAGGATAGTATGCCGGACGGGTACGGACGATATTTGCTGAATCGTATTCTGCGCGAGCAAGGTATAGATGATTTTTCGCTGACACCGCTCCAACGATTGGCGATAGTGGGTTCAGCCGGAATGGGTGCGTTATGCTACGAACCGGCCATAGATGCCTCTGCAGGAGGGGCATTGCCGGAGTTGGATGAGTTGCAGCAGTTGGCGTTAGATGTTCTGTCCGAGAAACAGACAGAAGGCGCAGATGTGCTGTACTATAATAGCGGTAACTCAGGTGGCTGTCGTCCGAAATGTCTATTGCATCAGGATGGCAAGGATTGGCTTGTGAAGTTCCGGCATACGTATGATTCAGCGGATATTGGCGAGCAGGAATACCGGTACATGCAGTTGGCAGCGCAGTGCGGGATAGAGATTCCGGAATGCCGATTAATTCAAGGGAAGTATTTTGCTTCTCAGCGTTTTGACCGGACCGAGCGAGGAGAGCGCATACATGTGGCAACGGCAGCTGCGCTGCTGACGGAGAGTATCAACCCACCAAAGACGGATTATAAGACGCTGCTGAGTCTGACCGGATGGCTGACGCAATCGCCGCAACAGGTGGAGCAGATGTTTCGTCGCATGGTGTATAATGTGCTGATAGAGAATAAGGATGATCATGCGAAGAACTTCACGTTCCTATGGCGCGAAGGGAAATGGCGTTTGGCTCCGGCGTATGACTTGCTGCCGTGCATCGATGGGTATCATGGGCAACATGCGACATCGGTGATGGGGAAAGGTAATCCGACAGAGAATGATATGATTGCAGCAGGAGAATCAATCCGCATCAATGCGCATCGCGGCAAGCAGATTATTGACGAGATAAAGGGAGTCATCGCTGAATCCAAAAACTGACAACTGAATACTGATGACTGAACACTGATGACTGAACACTGACAACTGAATGCTAAACACAAAAAAAATCGCAACAAAATGCGATTTTTTTTCGTCCAATCCTTGCATATATGCGCAAAATGTAGTATCTTTGCGGCGGATTTTGTGATTTTTATTGTGTTTATATGCCCTAAAAATGTGATTTTAAAGTGTTTTTGTGCATCGATTTGTGTGATTTGAATTATGAAACTGCTTGAAAGAAAGATAGATACGTATCTACTCGATTGGAAGAATAGCGCAAAGAGAAAGCCTCTCATTGTGAAAGGTGCCCGACAAATTGGTAAAACGGAGTCCATTCGGGCCTTCGGAAATGCGAACTATGAGTCTGTAATAGAGATAAATTTTGTGCTGCAAAAGAAGTTCCGCGCTATCTTTGATGACGGATATGAGGTTGACACCATCATCAAGAACATCTCGCTCTTGGAACCTTCATGGAAATTTATTCCGCATAAGACGCTCATCTTCTTTGATGAACTACAGAAATGTCCCGACTGCGCGACATCGCTCAAGTCGTTCTGCTTGGATGATCGATACGATGTAATCTGTTCGGGTTCTCTGATGGGTATTTATTATGAGGAAATAGAATCGAATGCGGTCGGATTCAAGGACGACTATGAGATGCATTCGATGGATTTTGAGGAGTTCTTGTGGGCTAAAGGTTACTCGCGCGAGCAGATACAAGATCTCTATCAGCATATGGTTTCTTTGCAACCCTTCTCGCAATTGGAGATAGATACGATGATGGGGCATTTCCGAGATTACATGACGCTTGGCGGCATGCCGGAAGTGGTGAAGATGTACATTGATAATGGTCATTTTGAAGGTACGCTTCATCTGCAGCGCCAGTTGCTCAAGGACTACGAAGAGGATATCACAAAATACGCCAAAGAAACAGACAAGTCAAAGATCTTGGCGGTTTATAAACATATATCAACCTTCCTTGCTAAGGAAAATAAGAAATACCAGATTACAAAAATAGCCAAGGGTGCGCGCAATAGAGAATATATCGGGGCTGTAGAGTGGTTGAAAGAAGCTGGGGTGATTAATGTATGCTACTGCCTGAACAATGTCGAACTGCCGCTTAAAGGTAATTATATCCCGGAGTACTATAAGTTGTATTATCACGATACTGGTCTGCTTATCGCCTCGCTGGACGAGGAGGCGCAAGAGGACTTGCGTGCCAATAAGAACTTCGGTACGTACAAAGGTGCTATCTATGAGAATGTAGTAGGTGAGATGTTGCGCAAGTCAGGCTATGAACAGTTGTATTTCTATCGTCATGACAATCCTTCGTTGGAAATGGATTTCTTCGTGCGTGATGCCAATTCGTTGATTCCGGTCGAAGTAAAAGCTAAAGATGGCGCAACCGCATCGCTCAATAATCTCATCAAATGGGACTCGTATCCCGATGTACATTACGGTATCAAATTTGGATATAAAAATATCGGTTGGAACGGCGCGTTCTATACCTTCCCGTATTTTCTCGCCTTCTTACTCAAACGATTCCTGGCAGAAAACAAACGCTAAAGAGGAGTCTTTACAAATCGCCCCCGATGCCAACCTCGCCCTCGAACTCGTCAAACCCATCGAAACCCCTGCCGTCAAACCCCTCGACCAGAAGCAGATCCTCCTCTCTCTACTCCCCGATGAGTTTGAATCCAAAACCCTCGTCGCCGAAGCCGCCTCTCAAGGTATTTCCCGCGCAACGGCTCTACGTTGGAATGATGAGTGGCAAACAGTCGGATTGATCCTAAAAATCAAATATGGAGTGTATAAAAAAATTGCATGATACAGTTGAGACACTTGATACTCTCGGGCGCAACTGTCTCAACTGTATCAAGTGTCTCATGCAAATTTGTACAGCGTCTGTTGTCCGGCATATCATACCGCTTCCGACTTTGTTTTTGGCGTCGGTTTTCTATTCCGACATCTCCTCCGTCGATCGAATCGTTAGTGATTCGTTAATGATTCCTTGGTGGTTCGTTAGTGGTTACGCTACCCATTACCT
>JAEDNI010000054.1 GCA_016302585.1 Paludibacteraceae bacterium
CTTCACTCATCACCTTCATTCCGTACATCAGCATTGCCACGGAACCGATGAGTGTGATAATCTGGAGTAATAAAGTCATATAGATTGTTTGCTATTTTCGCGCATATACGAATTTGGGTACAAAATTACAACAAAAATTGCACATATGCAAGCGTTCGGGTGTTTTTTCGTCCAATAAAATGGAATTTTATGGATTAAATGGGCATATGGGGCGTTTATGCTCGCATAAAAACGACCTATAGGCACATTTAATACGAGAGCCGTCAGGCTGGACGAAAAAACACCCGCCGTTGCACATATGCCCCGCAAGATGCGGCCGTAAATTCGAAGGGGTCCCCATTTAATGGGGGAGGAGGTCGAAATTACAACAAATAATCCAAATATGCAAATTTTTCTATTCTTTTCTTTCTGCCACCAATACCGAGCGGACAAAATTCGGAAACTGCTTGTACGGCTTGTCATCTCGCAACTGCGCACGCCATCTGTAATACAACTCCATATATCGCGGATGAGATTTATCCTTCAGTATTTCCGATGCTTCCTTGCATGCCTCACGCCATTTCTCGCGCTGAAATTTCTCTTTTTCGGTCATCGGATGGAGTTTGTAATCACGCTTGTCCTGCACATAAATCTCCTTCGGTCCAAGACCTACCACCTCTCCTGTTATCGGATCTTTCACACGCTTGATACGCGTTACGGTCAACCGTTCCGCTTTCTTTTCTTTCTTCAATGCACCGGAGAAGTTATCAAAACCGGTTGTTGCTGTATATCGTGCCATAATAGTAGATGCTTTTTTCGAACGCACTGTTCAAAAATCAAACGTTAGTTGTTCTTAGTGATTCTTAGTGATACTTAGTGGTTATCGAGAGTATTTCGGGAGCATTGCCTTACTGAGTCCTTACTATCGTCTGTTCATTCCTTTATCATTGCTTTGTTCTCAAAGCCATCTATGTACATCTCCAGGGCCTTATCCAGCCGCACATGGCGCACCAACTCCGTCTCTTCTACTGCCGGCAGGGCATCGAGAACGGACTGGTCGTACGCATCCGTCAGGGGGCGTGCCCACGGGTCCACATTCATATAGCCTACATTGAAAGAGGTCATGTTCTGGAAGAAATGGGAACCTTGGGACGGCTCGATGCGGAAGTTCTCCAGACTGCATTCGGCTATCGCTTTCGCCTCGCTGATGTCGCTCCACTGGACGGGCACACCGAGCGTGGGAATCTGCGAACCCCAGCGGCCGTAACCGATAAGCAGATATTGCCGTCCTTCGGTACGCAGGCGGTTGTTCCACTCGCGGAGAGTAGCCGCCATCTCGCGTGTCCGGAGCACGTCAAATGCCTCTTTCTTCAGATAGATAACATCCGTCACTTCTTCTATCTTCCCCACGCCGAGCGCACTGCCCGAACGCAGGAAAGCGCCGGTCTCATCGATACTCTCCCACTCCACCTTGGCGGAGAGCGAGTCCGATGAAATCGGGCGGATCTGCAGCACGTGGAAGATCTGCGGCTCGTGCTCTAAATTGACCGCAAACTCAATCTCTACGGGGCATTTGATTTCCTGTTGCGCGATGTCAAGCAGCGTGCGGATGATCTCTGCCAGCGGGAAGGTGTTGAACTTCAGTTGCGGCGCAAAAGTGACGATTCGCGGTCCGTCGGGATAGCACGAATCCACGATGCGCATGTTCTCGCGGTCGTAGGTCGAGGCAATGAGTTTGAGGCTCTCGAACTGTCCGCAGTCGTGTATCGGAATACGCTCCAAGTTGACGGCATCATCAATGGAAGTCTTGAATTTCTCCGGACTAAGTGACAAGGCCAGCATCGATTGCTGGGTCTCCCGCATTGCCAGATCCACCGTCGAAGTCTGCATCACATTCTTCGGGTATTTCGGAGAGAAACGCAGCACTTGTTCGCCATCAACCACCACTTTACCTAAACCGTAAGCGACCTTGACGATGCCATCTTCAGGTTTTTCCTTGCCCACCGGATAGAAATTGACACTCCGTGCGACACCTGAGATGACCGGGAAATAGTAGTTTCCTTCGGTTTCACCGCTTACTTCTTGCAGCACAATGGCCATTTTCTCTTCGCTAATCACATTTCCCGTTGACGTGATATATCCACGTGCCGCGGCGAAATAAACACTGGCATAAACCGATTTAATAGCCTTGCCAAGCAATCGTAACTGCTGGTCTTCATTCTCGGTGTGCGGAATCATATAGGTGCTGTACACCCCAGCAAAAGGTTGATAATAACTATCTTCCAATTTACTGGACGAACGAATAGCCAGCGGCTTTTGAGTTACACGAATGAAATGCCGAAGGGCATCACGTAACTCTATAGGCAACATCGCAGCAACGAACTCAGAAAGAATCTCTTCGTCTGTGAGGTCAGCATTGATTACATATTGCAGACCGTTGTCGTGAATGAAACGGTCAAAATAATCCGTAGTAATGACCATAGTACGCGGCACTAATACACGCAATTGCGGCCAGTGGTCATACAAGTCATGTTTCTGCAACGTATGATTCAAGAAAGCGAGTCCTCTACCCTTTCCTCCCATCGCTCCATCGCCACAACGAGCAAACCAAATCGTATCATTATAAGTCTGCGGCGAATAGCGCGCTACGACACCCAGAGCCTGGTTAATTCGATAGTCGTGAATGAGGCGGATATTGGTCAGGCGGATATTTTCAATATCCGTATCGTCCTGAATCTGCAATTGTTGCACATGTCTGCCTATTGCGAACAGACCGCGTGCAAAGAGCCATTTCGATAAATAGTTGTTATCACTTAACCGACGGAAAGCAGCCGATGAAATGGTAGAAATAACGCGTTCAAAGGCTTCTAAGTCACTTGCACGCGCAATTTCTTTGCCAGAACGGGGATCTATTGCCACGAAATCGCCAAAACCGAACTCCCGCTCAATGTATGCGCTCAATTCCTGCGTGAGGGTCTTCGAGGTCTTAACGACAAAGCCTACTTTTAGTTGCTTGGCAATAGAGCTCATTGCCTCTTGCGAACTCTGCATGAGGAAAGGCATCGTGGGGTTTTCCTTCCGAATTAATCGGCACAAATCGATACCTGCGTCTAATTTCTCCGTGCTGGACGGATCGCCTTTATGCAACACAAAACCTATATCGGAAATGACGCCTATGATATTCGTTTCATAACGGCGGTATGTCTCGATGGCTTCGTCGTAACAAGTGGCCAAAAGCACTTTCGGGCGCGCACGTTTTCGCAGTAACTGCTGTTTCTCGTTGAGTGCATCACGAATCGCTATTTGGTTTTGCTGTAGCACGAGTTTATAGAGCAGCGGCAGGTAGGTTGAGTAATAACGGACGCTGTCTTCAACCAACAATATCGCCCGCACGCCCTCTTCGAGGATATCGTGCGGCGCGTTCATACGGTCCTCTATCAGTTTGATGATTGCAATGATGAGGTCAGTAGAGTTATTCCAATTGAAGAAATAATCAATGTCAGAGCGGTTATGCTGCTCGATACGATTGTATATCTCCTTGCTGAACGCTGACAGCAGCACGATCGGACAATCCGGCAGCAGCCTTTTGCTCTCCGCCGCAAAATCAAACACATCCAACCCTCCCGCGCTATAGACAACCAGAATGAGGTCGAACACCTCTCTCCCATTTGTTCTATGACCGTCCACTGGACGCTCAATCGGGCAAAGCCCTTCACCCCCAAGGGGAGAAGCCCCCTCTCCTTGGGAGAGGGTTGAGGAGAGGTGTTCTAACGCTTCGTCTGTAGTCTCCGCACGGGTGATAGACGGCGGATTACTGAGGTTCAGTTCCGCATATTCCTGCGCGATCTGCACGTCTATACGTCCGTCCTCCTCCAGCGCAAAGCTGTCGTAGTTGTTGCACACGAGCAGTATGCGCCTAACGCGCCGCTCCATCAGGGATGTGTAAGTGTTGGTTTCCATCACACCAAGCCTTGCTCAACCATAGAGTTTGCGACTTTCATAAAGCCGGCGATGTTGGCTCCTTTGACGTAGTTGATATAACCGTCTTCTTCGGTACCGTACTTGAGGCAAGCGGCGTGAATATCTGCCATAATGTGACGCAGACGTTGATCTACCTCTTCTGCTGTCCATTTCAGACGCATAGAGTTTTGTGTCATTTCCAAACCGGAAGTAGCCACACCTCCGGCATTGGATGCCTTACCCGGGCTGTAGAGGATCTTAGCACCCTGGAAAAGTGCGATGGCTTCGGGAGTCGAAGGCATGTTAGCGCCCTCCGTAACGCAGAAGCAACCGTTCTTGAGCAGGTTCTCTGCATCGGCTTTTTCAATCTCATTCTGGGTTGCACACGGCATGGCGATATCGCAAGGAATGCGCCAAGGACGCTCGCCCGGGAAATACTGCGCCTGCGGATATTTGGTAACATACTCTTTGATACGACCACGACGGACATTCTTGAGTTCGAACACATAAGCCATTTTCTCTTCGTTCAGTCCTTCTGCATCGTAGATAAAGCCATCGGAGTCACTGAGCGTCAGCACTTTAGCGCCAAGACGCATCGCTTTCTGTGCTGCGAACTGCGCTACGTTTCCTGCGCCGGAGATACAAACGCGCTTGCCCTCAAAACTCTCACCCCGTGTCGCTAACATGGCCTCTGCGAAATAGCAAGCTCCGTAACCCGTTGCCTCCGGACGCATGAGAGAGCCGCCCCACATTTGTCCTTTTCCTGTCAACGTGCCCGTGAACTCGTCACGCAGACGTTTGTACTGACCGAACATATAACCGATTTCACGACCTCCGACGCCGATATCTCCTGCAGGAACGTCTGTGTCAGCGCCAATATGACGTTGGAGTTCGGTCATGAAAGACTGGCAGAAACGCATCACCTCCGCGTCGCTCTTACCTCTCGGCGAGAAGTCCGAACCGCCTTTGGCACCGCCCATCGGCAAAGTTGTAAGGGCATTCTTGAAGGTCTGCTCAAAGGCAAGGAACTTCATGATGGAGAGGTTAACAGACGCATGGAAACGAATACCTCCTTTGTATGGGCCGATAGCACTATTCATCTGAACACGATAACCGCGGTTGATTTGCACCTCACCTTGATCGTCCATCCAAGGCACGCGGAACATAATCACGCGCTCCGGCTCTACCATACGCTCCATAATTTTCTGCTCGCGCAGGTAAGGATATGCCATGATCATCGGTGCAACCGATTCTATTACTTCTTGTACCGCTTGGTGAAATTCATTTTCACCAGGATTCTTTGCTTTGAGATCAGCCATGAAGCTGTCCACATACGCTTGTGTTTGTTTGTCCATAAGACTAATACTTTTGTGGTTTAACGATTTGTGATTTGCATTTTGTACCTTTTACGGCAAACTAAAATCGGCTACAAAAGTACAAAAAAAATCTCATTCAAGCAAGCGCGTATATATTTTTTATTAAAAAATTTGCATATATGGAAAAAATGTATTACCTTTGCGCCGAAAATGGGTACTATGCGTCAAAATGCACATAACGCCTTACAAACAGGACTAAATATAAAAGATAATGGAAAATTTAAGTGAACAAGAACAAGTACGGCGGCAGAGTCTGCAAGCCATGCGTGATATGGGCATCGACCCCTACCCTGCAGCCGAGTACGAAGTAACGGGGTATTCAACGGATATCAAGAAGGGGTTTGTGGACCGCGCAGAAGGCGAACCGGAACCGGAGGCAAAATGGTTTACGGGCAAACAGGTGCGTATTGCCGGTCGTCTGATGAGCAAACGTATCATGGGAAAGGCCTCTTTCATCGAGATTCAGGACTCCAAAGGACGTATCCAAGTGTATGTCAGCCGGGACGACATTCAGGAGGCTGTCGCCGAAGGCGAAGCTGCGCCTTTGACCGTGGAGCAGCAGATGTACAATGTAGTATTTAAGAAACTGTTAGATATTGGCGATTTCATCGGCATTGAAGGTTTCGTTTTCCGCACCCAAATGGGAGAGATTTCCGTACATGCGAAGAAGTTAACGGTTTTGGCCAAGAGTCTGAAGCCGCTGCCTATTGTGAAATACAAAGACGGTGTGGCTTATGACGGCTTTAATGATCCGGAGCAACGTTATCGTCAGCGCTATGTGGATTTGGTTGTAAATGAGGGCGTGAAGAATACGTTCCTGAAGCGTGCAGCCATCTTACGTACCATGCGTCAAGTATTTGACGAGGCAGGCTATACCGAGGTAGAGACCCCTATTCTTCAGCAGATTGCCGGCGGAGCGAGTGCCCGTCCGTTTATCACACATCATAACTCGTTAGACGTAGATATGTACCTGCGTATTGCGACGGAGTTGTACTTGAAGCGACTTATCGTAGGTGGTTTTGAAGGTGTTTATGAGATCGGCCGTAACTTCCGTAACGAAGGAATGGATCGCAATCACAACCCGGAGTTCACTTGCATGGAGTTGTACGTGCAATACAAGGACTACAACTGGATGATGAGTTTCACGGAGCAGTTATTGGAGAAGATCGCGCTTGCTGTGAACGGTAGCACGAAGGTGCAGATCGGTGATCACGAGGTGGATTTCAAAGCACCGTATCGTCGTTTGCCGATTTTGGATGCTATCAAAGAGAAGACGGGTTTGGACTTGGCTTCGATGGACGAGGATGCGATCCGCGCAGAGGCGAAGAAATTAGGTGTAGAAGATACGGAACATATGGGTAAAGGTAAGTTGATTGATGAGATCTTCGGCGAGACCTGCGAGGGCACGTTCATTCAACCGACTTTTATCACGGATTACCCGGTTGAGATGAGTCCGTTGACCAAGTTACACCGCTCTAAACCCGGTTTGACCGAGCGTTTTGAGTTGATGGTGAACGGCAAAGAGTTAGCAAACGCGTATAGCGAGTTGAATGACCCGATCGACCAATACAACCGTTTTGTGGAGCAGATGAAGTTGGCCGACAAGGGTGACGATGAGGCGATGGTAATTGACCACGACTTCATGCGCGCGCTGGAATACGGTATGCCTCCTACGTCGGGTATCGGTATTGGTATCGACCGTTTGGCGATGTTTATGACCGGTCAGCCGACCATTCAAGAAGTATTGTTATTCCCGACGATGAAGCCGGAAGTCAATTGATAATTGACAATTGATAATTGATAATTATGTATCGTAAAATCGCTATATTGGGTTCAGGTTCCTGGGCGACCGCTTTGGCAAAAATTGTGATGCAAAACCAAAGTGAGATTAACTGGTTCATTCGCCGTTTAGAGATGATTGATGAGTTTATCTCGACCGGAAAGAACCCTTCGTATTTAGGAGCCGCAGAGTTTGATGTGAGCCGTATTCATTTTTCGGCGGACATCAATCAGATAGTAGCAAAGTCGGATGTGTTGATTTTGGCTATTCCTTCTCCTTATGTAAAGCAGACCTTGAACAAGATTCGTCGCGACATGACGCATAAGGTCGTTATCTCGGCTGTGAAGGGAATGATTCCCGATGAAAACGTCATTATTACCGACTATCTTCACAACCGTTTTGGTATCCCGTATGACCAATTAGGTGTAATTGCGGGTCCGTGCCATGCCGAGGAGATTGCTTTGGAGCGACTCAGTTATCTGACGATCGGCTGCGAGAACCGCCAGAATGCGGAGGTCTGGTCCCAACTCTTCCGCACGAACTATGTTCACACCACCGTTTCGAGCGATGTCATCGGGCTGGAATACAGTTCTGTGATGAAAAATATCTATGCTATCGCGGCCGGCATGTGTCAGGCGCTGCACTATGGCGATAACTTCCAGGCTGTGCTGCTGTCGAATGCTATTCAGGAGATCCAGCGTTTTGCTACAGCCATGAGTAATGTGCCTCGTGACATCACGGCATCGGGCTATCTGGGCGACGTGCTGGTGACCGGCTATTCTCAGTTCAGCAGGAACCGTCAATTCGGTCAGATGTTAGGTCTCGGATACTCGGTGAAAGCGGCCCAAATGGAGATGGAGATGATAGCCGAGGGTTTCTACGGGACCAAGGCCATTTATGAGGCTAATCAACGCATCCAAGTGTCGCTGCCTATTGTCGATGCGATGTATGAGATTCTTTATAACCGCCAGAAAGCGAAACCGATTATTAAATCATTAACAACTAAATTACAATAATATGCAAATCTGTTTAAAGAATGCAGCGAGCTTTGTTAAAGCTGATGCATTAAAACAATTAGAGTCAGCCACAGAGGCTGCCAACCAACTATTAGAGAACGGCAAGGGTGCCGGAAATGACTACATCGGTTGGGTTCATCTCCCCTCCTCTATCACCGATGCTTTCCTGGCAGAAGTGCAAGCCTGTGCAGATGAATTGCGTAAACGCTGCGAGGTAGTGATCGTAGCAGGAATCGGAGGTTCGTACCTCGGTGCGCGCGCGGTGAATGAGGCTTTGGCTTCGGCATTCGATGCGTTTGTAGCCAAGGATCGCAAGAACCCGTACGTAGTGTACGCAGGAAACAATATCGGTGAGGACTATCTGGCTGAGTTGATGGAGTTCCTGGCTGACAAGCAGTTTGGTATCATCAATATCTCAAAGTCGGGTACGACGACCGAGACAGCGTTGGCTTTCCGTCTGTTGAAGACGATGCTGGAGAAGCAAGTAGGCAAAGAAGAGGCGAAACATCGTATTGTTGCGGTAACTGACCGTGCGAAAGGTGCTTTGCGCAGTTTGGCAACCAAAGAGGGCTACACGACCTTCGTTATTCCGGATAATGTAGGTGGTCGTTTCTCTGTGCTGACACCGGTTGGTCTGCTGCCGATAGCAGTAGCAGGCGGTGACATCAAGGCGCTGGTAAAGGGTGCGCAGGACATGGAGAAAGCGACTGACGTAAGCGTGAAGTACGCAGAGAACCCGGCTTGCCAATATGCCGCTATTCGTAATGCGCTCTATCAGAGCGGTAAGAAGATCGAGATCCTGGTGAACTTCAACCCGAAATTGCACTACTTCAGCGAGTGGTGGAAACAACTCTATGGAGAGAGTGAAGGTAAGGATCATAAGGGAATTTTCCCGGCTTCTGTGGACTTCACGACCGATTTGCACTCGATGGGCCAGTGGATTCAGGACGGTGAGCGTTCTATCTTCGAGACCGTTATTTCGATCGAGAAAGCGAACAAGACCGTTCTTGTTCCGATGGATGCGGAGAATCTGGACGGTTTGAATTTCTTGGCCGGCAAGCGTGTAGATGAAGTAAACAAGATGGCTGAATTAGGTACGCAGCTTGCTCACGTAGACGGCGGTGTGCCCAATATTCACATCTCGTTTGAGAAGATCGACGAGTACAACATCGGTCAGTTCATCTATTTCTTCGAACGCGGTTGCGGCATCTCCGGCTACGTACTGGACGTCAATCCGTTCAACCAACCGGGCGTAGAGGCGTACAAGAAGAACATGTTCGCTCTTCTCGACAAACCCGGCTACGAAGAAGAAAGCAAAGCTATCAAAGCTCGTCTGGCGAAGTAAACGATACCCGTTTGAGGAAATCGGAAAGATAAAGACGCCGGTTGCGCCACGTATGACCGCCTATTGTTTCAACATAACAATGGGCGGTTTGTTGCGTTTCCAACAGTTGGAGAAATTGTTCTTTGTCCATATGCATATAATT
>JAEDNI010000015.1 GCA_016302585.1 Paludibacteraceae bacterium
CATCAGGTCCCATTCGGTCAGCGGTCTTTCGACTTTTGACTTTTGACTTTCGACTAATGTCTCTTCCATCCATTTGAAGAAGCGCGTGAGTGCGGCGGCATCCTGCCGCATGGCGATACGCTCACCCTCCAACTCCACGGCGTTCTTCTTTGCCTTGTCGATGAGAACAGGCGATTTGGTGTTGCGTTTCTGACAGGTCTCCGGAATCGCCTCGAAAAGCGCCTCGTTCACGCGTGCTCCGTCGTAGATGACGGTACCGCTCAGGCCGGCGATATAGTCAAACACAGTCTCATAGGGTTTCACGTCTATATTGTTGAAATCCAGATAGTTCTGCGCTACCGTGTCCACTTTGTTCGCATCCACGAAGAGGGTACATTTATCGTCTTCGAGAACGACGTAGGAGATAACAACCGGATTGTACTCCACATCGTTTCCGCGGATGTTAAGCAGCCATGCTATCTCGTCCAAGGCGCTGATAATCAGCGCCCATTTTGAATCGGACGCTTTACTGTTTACGATCTCGCGCATCCGCGCTAACTTGCTCTCCACGGTCTCTCCGGCAAAATCAGCCGAGTAGGGGTAGAGCTTGTCGCTCGGGATAGCCGGACGGCCTTCCGTCCAGATCGGCTTGATGAGATCGACGGACTTAATGGATAAGTTCGCCGCCGCCAGTTGCTCCTTCCATTCCGCGAAGTCATTCACGCTGAACATCTCGGGATTCAGCCCCACGGCACCTTGGACGTTCTTTGTCAACCACTCCACGATGCTCGGGCAGTCGATATCGCTCTCGCGCATGAGTTCGATCGTGCTGTCTTTCAACTCGATACCGGCCTGCAGGTAATACCGGCTGTCCGTCCAAAGCAAAGCTTTGTCCGTCGTCACCACCATCGTTCCGGCCTCTCCGTTGAAGCCCGACAACCATTGCATCTCACACCAGTGTGACGCCATATATTCACTTGCGTGCGGGTCATTTCCCGGCACGACATACACCGTTACATTCGCTTCTTTCATCGCTGCGCGCAAGGCAGCCAAACGCTCTAATACATTCATAATACTTCCAATTTGGCTGCAAAGTTACACTTTTTTTTGCAATTATCCAAAAAAACGAGATATTTTTGTACTTGCAGCCAAAAACGAGCCCTTTGGGGCTCTTTTTTTTGATTTTGCTTGCACATGTCATAAAAAAGTAGTATCTTTGCACGCTAATTTGGATATTTATGGACTCATTTATAGAATTATGCCAACGTAGACGTTCAATTCGTAAGTATACGCATCAGCCTGTGGAGCAGGAGAAGATAGATTATCTCTTGCGCTGCGCGTTGATGTCTCCGTCGTCCAAGCGCACCAATCCATGGGAGTTTGTGGTAGTGCGCGACGAGGCGAAATTGCGTCAAATGGCGAGTTGTCGTACATATGGCAGTCAGATGTTCGAGACGGCCATGGCGGCTATTGTGGTGGCTTTGGATCCGAGTCTGAGTGACACGTGGATGGCCGATGGTGCAATTGCAGCGGAGCACATATTGTTAGCAGCTGCAGAGCAGGGACTTGGTGCCTGTTGGTGTCAGGTATACCAACGCGAAGGCGCGGAGGAACTGGTTAAGGGTCTCTGTGGGATTCCGGAGGACAGAACGGTGCTGTGTGTGATCTCGCTGGGCTATCCGGATGAAGAGAGAAGCATATATGACCTATCTCGACTGAAGTACGAGAAGGTCCATAACGAGGAATTTTGATTTTTGATTATTGATTTATGAAACCTATAGTAGCAATAACGGCCGGTGATACAAACGGCGTGGGATACGAAGTGATCATCAAAGCGCTGCTGAACGGCTATGTGTTTGAGATCATGCGTCCTGTGGTTTACGGTAATGCCGCCGTAGCGAAACAGCATATTCAGACCTTGGGCGAAGACTATCGTAATATCACTTGGAATATCATCGATGCGCCCGAGCAAGCAAAAGACGGTCGTCTGAACCTCATCTCCTGCTATACCGATAACCTTCCGGTAACCATGGGTACTGCTACGGCGGAAGCGAACAAAGCAGCGAAGGCCTCGTTGGAACGTGCATGCCGTGACTTGAAAGCGGGTAAGGTGCAAGCCTTAGTAACTGCGCCGATTAACAAAGAAGCGCTGTATGGCGGCCATACGGAGTGGTTGGCAGAACAGTTTAAAGTTGAAAGTTTAGAGTTTAATGATTCTCTGATGATGCTGTGTGCGGGGAATTTGCGTGTGGCTTTAGTATGTAACCATGTGGCATTGGCGGATGTCCCGGCGCATATTTCAGAAGAACGGATCCTTGCCAAACTGACGCTTCTGAACCGTTCGTTGAAACGTGACTTCGGCTTGGAGAAACCCCATATAGCGGTGCTGGCGTTGAACCCCCATGCAGGAGATGCCGGTTTGTTGGGAAAAGAGGAAGAGACGATTATCATGCCGGCTATTGCGAAAGCGAATGAGCAAGGTATTTGGGCGTTCGGTCCATATGCGGCGGACGGATTCTTCGGTTCAGGTCGTTTCACCCATTTTGATGCGGTTCTGGCGATGTATCATGACCAGGGTTTGATCCCGTTCAAGACCTTGGATATGACAGGCGTGAACTACACAGCGGGTCTATCCATCGTACGTACTTCGCCCGATCATGGTACGGGTTATGACATAGCCGGTAAGAACCAAGCCGACGAACGCTCTATGCGAAATGCGCTTTTTATGGCAATTGATGTGCTGCGTCAACGCGAAGAATACGATGCGTTGACCGCTAATCCGTTGCCGTTCATCGTACGTGGGGACAGAGAAGGCAAACCTCGTCGCGAGTTCATCGACTTCAAGACCACGACAGGTGGTAACCGCTTTGACCGTCCGGCGGAATCCAAGGAAAATGAATAAATGTGAAAATATCGAAATATGTTGACAAGTAAAGAGATTAGACAGTCCTTTTTGGATTTTATGGCATCGAAGGGGCATCAAGTAGTACCCTCGGCGCCGATGGTCATCAAAGATGATCCTACATTGATGTTTACCAATGCCGGTATGAACCCGTGGAAGGGTATCATCTTGGGCAATGACCCTATTAAATACCCCCGCGTAGCGGACAGTCAGAAGTGTCTGCGCGTGAGCGGAAAACATAATGACCTGGAGGAAGTAGGTCACGATACGTATCACCACACGATGTTCGAGATGCTGGGCAACTGGTCGTTCGGCGATTACTTCAAGAAGGATGCGATTGATTTCGCATGGGAGTACATCGTGGACGTGCTGAAGATCGACCCGAGTAACCTCTATGCAACCGTCTTCGAGGGTTCTCCGGAAGAGGGTTTGAGTCGGGATGAAGAGGCGGCTTCCATATGGGCCAAACACCTGCCCGCCGATCATATCCTGAACGGCAACAAACATGATAACTTCTGGGAAATGGGCGATACGGGTCCTTGTGGTCCGTGTAGTGAGATTCACGTAGACAGTCGTAGTGCGGAAGAACGCGCGCAAGTGCCCGGACGTGAGCTGGTGAACAAAGATCATCCTCAAGTGATTGAGATTTGGAATATTGTCTTCATGCAATATAACCGCAAAGCGGACGGATCGTTGGAGCCGCTTGCAAAGAAAGTGATTGATACGGGTATGGGCTTTGAACGTCTGGTTCGAACGATTCAGGGAAAGACCTCGAACTACGACACGGATGTGTTCCAACCGATGTTGAAGAAGATAGGCGCTATCTGCGGTTGCGAATACGGTAAGGATGAGAAGACCGATGTCGCGATGCGCGTGATTGCGGATCATATCCGTACGATAGCGTTTGCTATTACGGACGGTCAGTTGCCGAGCAACGAGAAAGCGGGTTATGTCATTCGTCGTATTCTCCGTCGTGCCGTTCGTTACGGTTATACCTTCCTCAATATGCGTTCGGCTTTCCTCTATCAGCTCGTGCCGCAGCTCATCGCAGACATGGGTGTGGCCTATCCGGAGTTGGTGCAACAAGAGGCACAGATCACTCCGGTTATCAAATCCGAGGAAGAAGCCTTCCTGCGTACCTTGGAAAAGGGTATCGGTCTGTTGGATAAACTGATGGATGAAGCCCGCAGAGCAGGTAAAACAGAGATCAGCGGAGTGGATGTATTCACGCTCAAAGATACGTACGGTTTCCCGCTTGACTTGACGGAACTGATTCTTCGTGAGAACGGATTCACGACCAATGAAGAGGAGTATAACAAAGCGCTTGAACACCAGAAATCGATGGGGCGTGAGGCCAATAAACAGGACTTAGGCGACTGGACGGTATTTGAAGAAGGCGAAACGGAGTTTGTGGGATATGACACTTTAGCGTGCGAGACCAAGATTCTTCGTTACCGCCAGGTGAGCCAGAAAGGCAAGAGTTTCTACCAAGTTGTGCTTAATAAGACGCCGTTCTATGCCGAGATGGGCGGTGAGGTCGGAGATACAGGATATCTCCGAATGGAAGATTTAAAATTTAAGATTTTAGATTGTAAGCGAGAGAATAACTTGCCCGTACATATTCTGGCTGAACTGCCGAGTGATCCAAGGGCTACGTTTGTAGCAGAAGTGGATGTAGCGCGTCGTCAGGCTATTATGTGCAACCACTCAGCGACCCATATCTTGCACTACGCGTTGCGCGAAGTGCTGGGTAAACACGTGGAGCAAAAGGGTTCGCTCGTAACATCGGACAGTTTGCGTTTTGACTTCTCGCACTTCCAGAAAGTAACGCCGGAAGAGTTGCGTCAAGTGGAGATATTGGCCAACAGCATCATCCGTCAGGATATTCATCTGGAGGAGCATCGTCATATGCCGATTGCTGAGGCGAAAGCATTGGGAGCCATGGCGCTCTTCGGAGAGAAATACGGGGACGATGTACGTGTAATCAAATATGGTCCTTCTGTCGAACTTTGTGGTGGATGCCATGTGTCTTCGACCGGTAAAATAGGATGTGTACGTATTCTGATGGAGACCAGTATTGCTGCCGGTATTCGTCGTATCGAGGCGGTTACTGCAGCCAAGGCGGATGAGCTCTATTACATAGCGCAAGATACGCTGAACGGGCTGAAGTCGCTCTTTAACAATACTCCCGATCTGGCGGGAGCCATTCATAAGTTCATCGACGAGAACGCTGCGCTCAAGAAACAGATCGAGCAGTTCATGGCTGAGAAGATCGTGCGTTATCGCGATGAACTGATTGATCGGGCGGAGGACTTTGGCGATATCAAGTTGGTTCGTCTGCAAGGAGAAGGCAATCCGGAGTTGTTACGCGGTGTATTGCCTATGCTGCGCGGTAAGTTCACAGATGTGAAGTTCGCGGTATTGGCTGCGATTGAGTGCGATGGTAAACCGACGATTGCTGTCTTCCTCAGTCAGCCTCTGGTAGACGCAGGAAAGAATGCAGGCTCGATGATCAAGTCGGCCGCTAAGAATATCCAAGGCGGCGGAGGAGGTCAACCGTGGATGGCTACTGCAGGAGGTCGCGATGTGAAAGGTCTTCAGGCCGCTATGGAAGAGCTCCTCGATGCTTTAAAATCATAAATCATAAATTTGAAATCATAAATCATAAATCCTAAATGAAATTACCCACCCGATATCTCCCTGCAAAGATCCGTAGTGCCGTACGATTCTTCTTCGTCGGCACCACGGGCGCTGTGCTGCAGACCTGGTTCTTCATGGCGGCGCTGACGGTCATGGGCGAACCCGACAAAGGTACGGTGCTCTACTATATCGCTTTCGGTATCGGGTATATCCTGGAGATGATCCCGAATTATTTCTTCTCGAACTGGTACACCTTCAATACGAAGCCCAGTAAGAAGAACGCAGGAGGATTCCTCTTCGCTCGGGCGATCAACCTCGTCGTGCAGTTCGGCCTGCTGCCATTAGCTCTAGCGGCGTTTCCCTCCTGGCGCGACGGACTCATCAGCCTCTTCGTCATCTTCATCGGCGGATGTATCAATTACCTCATATGCTCATTGTTTTTTAAGAAAAAAGAAGAAACACAAAATCCTCAATAATCATGAAAATCTACAGAGCGAACATTCTGTTCACCCCTACGCCGGAAGCGTTTAAAGTGTTGGAGCACGGGTATGTAGTTGTCGGAGACGATGGCAACGTAGTGGATACGTATCAGACTTTGCCCGAACAGTATGCCCATGAACGGGTTATTGACTTTGGCGATCGTTTGTTGATGCCGGCCATGAATGACCTGCATGTGCACGCACCGCAGTATCGTAACTTGGGTATTGCGATGGATCTGGAGTTATTGCCTTGGCTCAACGCCTATACCTTTCCGGAGGAAATGAAATACAAAGATATCGGCTATGCGGAGAAGATGTACCGTCGTTTTGTACACGATCTTTGGAAGATGGGTACGATGCGTGCTGCGATCTACGCTACTATTCACCCGGAAGCGACCTGTCTCTTGGCGGACCTGCTTAACGAGGCCGGTTTAGGCGGAATGGTGGGTCTCGTGGGCATGGATCGCAACGGTCCAGACACCTTGAGTAACACAGTGGAAGAAGTCGTAGAGGGAACGAAGCGCGTGATGGAGCATACGAAGAATATGCCGTTGATCTCCGCGATCGTCACTCCGCGTTTCATTCCGAGTTGTACGCCGGAAATGATGACCGCGCTGGGTAAATTGGCTAACGAATACAAACTGCCCGTCCAATCGCACTTGAGTGAAAATCAATCGGAGATAGCGTGGGTAGCAGAACTGGAGCCGGAGTCTACGTGTTACGGCGATGCGTATCTGCGATATAATATGTTTGGTCAGACACCGACCCTCATGGCACACTGCTGTTATACCTCGGGCGAGGAGTTTGAACTGATGCGTAAGAACGGGGTCTTTGCGGTTCACTGTCCGACGTCCAATTGTAATCTCGGTTCAGGTATCGCGCCAATCCGTCGTTTCTTGTTGGCAGGTGTTCCTGTAGCTCTGGGATCGGATGTATCGGCAGGTAGTGGTTTCTCGATCTTCCGTGTGATTCATTATACGCTTCAAATGTCGAAGATGAAATGGGTGCATGGCGGACATAAAGAGGCTTTCTTATCGTTGAGCGAAGCCTTCTATCTGGCGACTAAGTCGGGTGGTTCGTTCTTCGGCAAAGTGGGTTCGTTTGAACCGGGTTATGCGTTCGATGCGTTGGTAGTGGACGATAGCGATTTGAACTTCGATAACTACTCGATTCAACATCGTCTGGAGCGCTATATCTACTTGGGCGACGACCGGCAGTTGACGCATCGTTTCTGCCAAGGTAAAGAGATATCTGCTCCGCGAATTATTGAATAAAGATGTTGTTAGCGCGCGTCATAGAAGGGCTTCCGTTGATGGACTATCTGGCAATGGAAGCAGACATGGTTAAGACGATTCAAGAACCGACGGTTTTTACTTGGGTCGTATCGCCGACGGTGATTTATGGTCGTCATCAGCTGCGCGAGCAGGAGGTGAACGAGGCGTATTGTGCCTCCCACGGCGTGCGAGTTGTCCAGCGGCAGAGTGGGGGAGGATGCGTCTATGCCGATCGCGGTAACCTCATGGTCTCTTTCGTCTCTCCCTCGACCCACTCGCAGGAGGTCTTTGATGCCTTCCTCATGCTGCTCTCAGGAGCCTTGCGCGACTTAGGCTACGACGCCGTCACCACGGCGCATAACGATGTCCTGGTCGCCGGCCGCAAGGTAGCCGGTACCGCGTGTTATACCACGCCTACGGGAACGGTCGTACATGCTTCGATGCTCTATGACGTCAACCTGACGGACCTCGAAGCGGCGATCACTCCCTCAGAGGCCAAGCTGGCGAAGCATGCAGTAGCATCCGTAAGACAACGGGTGAGAAACCTGCGCGACATCCGAGACCTCGGAGACATGGCGCTCTTTCGCGAGGCATTAGAAAAAGCGATCATAAATCAAAAATCATAAATCAAAAATATCGTATGGAGATAAGTTTACGGGCACAATCCATGCCGGAGAGTCCTATTCGTAAATTGGCCAAGTACGCCGATGAAGCGAAACTCGCAGGGGTACATGTGTATCACCTCAATATCGGTCAGCCGGATATCCAAACTCCGCCCCAGGCTCTGGAGGCGGTGAAGAACTTCAAGCAAGATATCTTGGCGTACTCTCCTTCTCAGGGACTTAAGTCCCTGCGCACGAAGATGGTCAGTTACTATGCAGCGTACGGTATAGACCTGTCGCCGGATGAGATCATCATCACTTCCGGAGGTTCGGAGGCTATTATGTTCGCTTATATGAGTTGCCTCAATCCGGGTGATGAGATCATTGTGACCGATCCATCCTATGCGAACTACATGGCATTTGCTATCTCGGCTGGTGCTGTGGTGAAGAGTGTGAAGACCGATATCAAGAACGGTTTCAAACTGCCGCCGGTAGAGGAGTTCGAGAAGCAGATCACTCCGAAGACACGGGCTATCCTTATCTGCAATCCGAATAACCCGACCGGCTATCTGTACACCAAGCAAGAAATGCGTCAGATACGTGACCTGGTAAAGAAATACAACCTCTATCTGATTTCCGATGAGGTATATCGCGAGTTCATCTATACCAAGTCGCCCTATATCTCCGCCTGCCATCTGGAGGGTATTGAGCAAAATGTGATTCTCGTGGACAGTGTCTCGAAACGCTATTCGGAGTGTGGTATCCGTATCGGAGCCTTAATAACGAAGAACAAAGCCGTTCGGGAGGCGGTGATGAAGTTCTGTCAGGCGCGTCTCTCGCCACCTCTCTTCGGACAGATCGTTGCCGAAGCATCGCTCTCTACGCCGGAGGAGTACATGCAGGAGGTCTATGACGAGTACCTCACGCGTCGTAACTTCCTTATTGACCAACTGAATCAGATTCCGGGTGTCTTTGCTCCTGCTCCTACGGGTGCGTTCTACGTGATGGTAGAACTGCCGGTGGATGATGTGGAGAAGTTCTGTAAATGGTGTCTGACCGATTTTACGTACGAAGGAGCGACGGTTATGATGGCTCCCGGCACCGGTTTCTACACCAATCCGGAAGACGGTCGTCATCAAGTGCGCATGGCGTATGTACTGAATAAAGAAGACCTTGCGAAGGCTATGCTCGTGTTACGCAAAGCCCTTGAAGCCTATAACGCGTAATAATATCTTGTTACTCTGCCTGTTGATGATGGTCCAAACAGCCCGTTCGTCACTGACCATCACCTCTAACGGCGCAGATTATTCTCCTGGATCATTGCCGGTGGGAATGTACCACGGAACATCCGGCAGTTAATGCCCGCCGTGAATCAACGGTCACCATCATCTCATCCTTTTTCGGTCCCGGTATTAACATTCCTTACCGCGCAGCCATAGATGCTCAATGCATTGTTCGGTAAATAGAGTAAATATAAGTCTGGCAATGAATGATTCCTCTTTTATCATATCGCCCATAAACGCGGATTTCTCGAATGTGTGGTCTGAACCGGAGTTGTTGTCCGCAGAGGGACATAACGCCATTTATGTAGCCACACGCTTCGGAAGAAAGTACGTGCTGAAGGCTTTGGCAGAACCTTACCGCGAATCGACTCCGCATATTGAATTGCTTCGCAAGGAGTTTACTATCGGAGTCGGAGTGGATCATCCGAATATCGTCCGGCTGCTTGATTTCGGGCACATGGATTCCATCGGCTGGTATATTCAAATGGAGTATATCGATGGCATCACGCTGGATCAGTTCCTGGAGACGAACCCGCCTATGGCTATCCGTCGCCGCGTCATAGAGCAACTCCTTGGCGCCCTTTCTTGCCTGCATGAGCGGCAAATTATCCATCGGGATATCAAGCCGTCTAATATCCTCATCACCCGTAACGGCAATACGGTCAAACTGATTGATTTCGGCGTGTCCGATGCGGATGATTATGTTACTTTCAAGCAGCCTGCCGGTTCGATGGCATATATCGCACCGGAACAGTTGGTAGGAAAACCTATTGACAACCGTGCAGATATCTATGCGGTCGGCAAAATCATCGCTCTTCTTTTCCTGCATCGTTATAAATATATTGCTCGCAAATGCACACGCGTGAACTCTGCAGATCGTTATTCCTCCTGCGCACAAGTGTTGCGGGCTATAAAACGATCAGACAACTTGCGTATATGGTTGCCGGTGTCACTTATCTTTTTAGCCGTATTATGCCTTGCAGGATGGTTTATGTATGCCGAATACAGGCAAGCCGAAATCAAACATAGCGAGCAGGAACAGAGTCTTTCTGCCGACATTGACTCCCTTCTCAAAGTGAATGACGAACGTCAAAACAAGATGGATTCTCTAAATCGCGTGGTGGATGCGCTGGCTTTTAAAGCGAATACTCCTTCTCCTCGCGAAGTGGTACGCAAAAAAGCAGCAGACATTCATTTTGCACGTCATACTGCCATTCGCAAAGCAGTAAAAAACGGCGAATTGAAAACAATGTCTGATGTACGCGATTATGATGGCGGTATGAAAGAGTGTCTTGAAGAAGCAAAACGCTCCATCAAAGACCCAATTTTACATGAAGAATTTATGCATGCATTCATGGAATACTGGAACATGAACGACCAACTATATGACTCCTTGGCGCTTGTTTTGCCTGAGAAATAGCTTTAAAAGAAATAAAAAGAAGTACATGTATGTCAAAAAATTGTTGTACCTTTGCACCCGATTTTAACAATTGATCATTATGAACAAAAATGCACCCGAGGTTATACAACTGCGCAAAGATGTAGAAGCGCGTTTCGGCACACGTCCGGCGACACCGGCTGATTTTGAGTCTCTCATCGCGCAAATCTGGCTGTGTCTGCATGAGAACTTGGCACTTAGTACATTAGAGCGTCTGTGGGGGTACGTAGAAGGTGCTAATAACACACGTCTTTCCACGCTCAATATCCTTGCCCGCTATGTGGGGTCGCGCGATTGGAATGATTATACCAATCGTTTGAAAGAAGGTGAGCATGGCAGCAGCAACCCGTTTATTGCCGAGGGTGTTCACACGCAGGATTTGCAAACCGGTCAAAAACTGGAAGTTACTTGGTTGCCAAACCGACGTTGTGTCTTCCGCTATTTGGGAGATATGCGTTTTGAGGTAGTGAAATCCGTCAATTCCAAGCTTAGCGCAGGAGACACGTTCGTCTCCACTTTCTTCCTAACTGGTCAGCCGCTTTTCATTGACCAGCTTGTCCTCACAGGCCATACAACCGTCTCTTATGTCGCTGGCAATAACGGCGGACTCCAATCTGTCACCCTCCTGACATAATAAGCATACAACGAAGCAGATCGTTTGAGTGCAGCGAAATAAGAAGTAATAAGCAATAATCGTTTACTTCTTTGTAGTGGAACAAAAAAGAAGTAATAAGAACTTCTCGTATATCAAATATTTGTTGTACTTTTGCAGCGGAATTCCGAAAGGGTTCCGCTGATTTGTTTATTAATCCTTATAAAACTGTACAACAATGAAAAGTAAAACTTTTGTTTGGCTATGTTTAGCCCTCTTTATTTGCTCCGCTTGTGAGCGTGAAACTATCAAACCGGATGATCCGACAACATTCACCAATTCCTCTATTGTTGGCATTTGGGCTTGTATTGCGTCCGATAATCTGACTTATGACATGTTTACCGGGCAACAGAGTTACCATTGGGACTACGATCCCAACGCACAAACATACGATGTATTGTGGTACTTTGACATCAAAAGCGATTCTAAAGTACAATATGTGAATGTAATAGGTGAAGACAAAGGAGAATACCGTAAGTCGGATGGATATTTGCATATTCCGGCTAATTCCGAATGGAGAACCATGATTGATGCCAACTATATCTTCGATCAGGAACACCAAGCTATCAGATGTCCGAGTGGAAAGATTATGGGCTTTACCTTAGAATCTACAGCGGAGTTTCTTGGAACTGATACGATTTTCTATGTAAAAAGAAAAGCAATAGACGAAGCAGTTATCTATGACAATACCGGATGGATCAAAAGCCAATATGTTGTCCGCGTAAAAGGCATCAAAAATGATTTGTAGCCACTCCTTGAGCTAAGTAGTACATTCCGAAAGTATGTGATTTGCGTGCGCGAAAGCAAAAAAAATCGACAAAAAACAGAAATTATTTTGTGTATTTCAAATTTTTATTGTACCTTTGCAAGCGATTAGCAGCGGCTGATTGTTTCGCGCACGCGAACATAACATATTATTACTGACGAACCAATCAAAGAGAATATAAAGTCTGGCAACTTTTTATCCTAAGGAATAAGATTGGCAAGCGTCAGTGCATACTTCGGTATGTACTGCTTTTGCTTTTGTATCCTTGGGTTATGCCAGACACCCTGCATAGAGAAAGCATAAGCAGTATTTTTTTTGTATGCTGCTTTGAGATAAAATATGATCTTTGAAATATTGGATTACCGTAAAAAGTGCTAAAAACACATTAAAAGGAGAAAAAACACCACCTTTTTTGCCTAAAAACTTGCATATATCAATAAAATGTAGTACTTTTGCAGCCGAAATGGTGGCCAAACAGCCACCTTTTAAGCAACATTTATTAAATTTATAGGAAAATGAGGTATCTTACTTTAGAAAAAGCGATGGAGGCATGGAGACAGATGCAGCCTCTTTCGGAAGATGATAAAGCGAAGTTAAGCCGCCGCTTTACTATCGATTTCAATTACAACAGCAACCATATTGAAGGAAACACGCTTACGTATGGTCAAACAGAGATATTGTTGCTTTTTGGAAAAGTCATTGGAGAAGCGAAAGTGAAAGACGTGCAAGATATGACGGCAAGCAACGTCACTTTGCGAATGATGACAGAAGAGGCGCTTGTGAAGACTACTCCGCTTACCCAGAATTTCATCCGCACATTGCATCAAACATTACTGCGAGAAGATTATACTGTCTATCGTAACTTGCCGGGTGGAGTTCAGACAAGTTATACTATTCATGCCGGACAATACAAGACGCGCCCGAACTCGGTTATTACGCGTTATGGCGACCGCTTTGAGTATGCTTCTCCGGAAGAGACGCCTGCATTGATGACCGATTTGGTGGATTGGTACAACAAAGCAGAGCAAGAAGGTAAACTCTCTCCCGTTGAATTGGCGGCATTGTTCCATTATCGCTATATAAGGATTCACCCGTTTGAGGACGGAAACGGACGTATTGCACGGTTGCTTGTCAATTATATTTTGACTAAGCATGACTATCCGATGATAGTTGTGCGCAGTCGCTTGAAGAGCGACTATCTTGAAGCATTGCATGCAGCGGACCAGATTGTAGGACCAAGTCCTAGCAAAGGAGCACATGCTTCATTGACTGCCATACGTCCATTCTTGCAGTATTTCAAGAGTCTTGTGGCGCGTGAAGTATATACAGATGTCTGTTTTTTGACAGAACATGATAAGAATCTCTGGTGGTATGACGGCGAGCGAATAGAGTTTCGTACTGAAAACTATGCCAATTTATTGATGCTTATGATGACAGAACCTGTTTTGACATTGGAAGAAATACAACGCAGAATGGGTATCAACATGTCGGCAGTTAAGAAACTCGTCAATCAATTAGTTGATAAACATTATATCGAACGGGGCTCCTCTGATGGTTCTTGGCGGGTGTTCATTACTCCGTCCATCTAATTATATGTAATAAACAACATCCTTTCAAACAAAAGCGGTAATCCAAAGCGGTTGCCGCTTTTTGTATGCTCCCCACCGAGCAATGAGCGGGAGAAGAGCGGCACAAGAGCGGCAAACGAAAAGCAAAAAATATACCGGCGAACCCTCCTGCCTAATAGTAAAATGGAGGCCAGAAATGAAGATTATTAAACTTATGAAAAAGACATTTTTATTTACAAATTTGATGCTGTTAGCATTGTTTTTAATTGGCTGTACCAAATCAGAACCGACAGATTTGCGCCTGTTAGAATTAAATGGTGACGTAAAGACACTAACAACGTCATTGACAAGAGATGTAAGTTCTACAGGTAAGAAAACTCGGCAATCATGGAGCCTTGAAGGAGAGACATATTACTTTGATGAAAATGGTATCATCACTTCAATTCGCCACTTTGACACTGAAGTTACTTTATCGCGTGACAAAATGGGCAATATAGTTTCTATAAGTGTTCCTTGTGAGGATGAAAATGGTAATTTTAGTGATGCTGGATATACCATAAATTATGTATGGGACAAAAATGGGCGTCCAATTAAAGAAGAATATTCAAATTGTTTAGGCATATATCACGAAAGGACATATACCTATAATGATTCAGTAATAGTAGGAACAGTCGAGCAAAACTGCGATGAGGGAATTGAATGGGATGTGACAAGAATATATAAAGTGCTGTCAATCGACGATAAGGGAAACTGGACAAAGCGTTTAGTGGTAGAAAGCAATAGCGAAAATTCTAATGTGAATTTTTCTTTAGAAGAACGTGCTATCACCTATTATGAAAACGATAATAAAGCACCATCGTCCTCTAGTTCGGAATCGTATAGCTCTTCGTCATACAATTCAAATCAATATGACGATTCAAGTAGCAAGTGGAAGGAATTTGCAGGAACAACTTATAAAGCCTCTCAATTTACAAGTGAAGGGTATCAGTATTATGCATTCAGTTATGATAGAACAGGCAAGGGAAAGTATATTATTTGGTGGAACTATCTCGGCACAGACGTTGTGGAAGACAAAATGGAGTTCTCTATATACAAAGTGGAGTCCGAAGGGAACTATTTATATCTTTATACTTATGAACTCAATGATCCTGTGAAGATTCAATTCCAGGGAAGTTCTTTGTACACAAATACAGGAGACAGATATGAGATTTGGAGGTGAGAAAAAACGGGAGCTTCTTTCTCTTTATCAGTTTCACACCAATGCCACCATTTCAAGATAAATATTAGGGTGAATAACTAAAATTAAATAAGAATTATGAAAAAAATAATTGTAATTATGGCTGCTTGGGGAATGATTGCATGCACGGGTAAAAACTCAATAAGTAATCAACAAAACGTATCTTCTTCCATTTCGCAGGAGCAGTATAATACTGATATAGATGAGTTAGAAAATCTAGTATCCGAAATAGTTCGTCTGGAATATCAATATATGGAAACCAGAGATGAATCTATCGCAGAACGCGGTGAAAAGTTGTGCGCAAAATTAAGGGATATGTCCTATTCTCTTGAGAACAAAGTAAATGAGGGTAAACTTTCAATAGAACAACAAGAAAGAATAAATAAAATACTAGAGAGATTGCCTCAATAAAGAAAGGAGAGACCTCCTGCCGAATAGTAAAGTGGAGGAAAATTTAAAGTTGCGCCCGACACGAATAAGGGACATTATTATGAAAATATACACTTGTCCTAAATGTGGGAACGTGATTACAAATAGTGAATCACTTTACGCATGCCCTAAATGTGGCTGCTCGGCAGATAATTTCATCGTGACAGATAGAGAGGAAACTACATCTAATAACTACAATGTTTCGGATTCTGAACAATACAAAAAGGAATCTGGTATTGATCAGCCAGTTCTATCAGCGAAAGATTATGATGTCATCTGTCCTGATTGCAATTCCGTTATCGCAAATGAGAATTCAGATTGTTCAATATGTGGATGTCCTTCAAATTTATTCATCAAACGTGCAAAAACAAAATTTGTATATGGAGAAAAACTTGAATGTCCTGATTGTGGAAAAATTTTTGATGAAGAACCAATTCCTTCTTCTTGTCCAAATTGTGGTTGCCCGTCTGATAAGTTTAAGCAACATATAGAAGAAAATACACATCAAAACTCCTCTACTCAAAATAAGAATGCGTTTTCTGCAATATTTATTACATTATTTATTGTTGGTATCTTAGGAGGTTTCGGATATTTGGCATATAGTAAAGTTCAAGAAGCCGCCGAACAAGCTAGGCAGGAACAATATGCAAAAGAAAGAACACAACAAGAAAACGAGCGGCGTGCGAAGGAAGAAGAAACAAGGAAAGAGCAAGAACGAAAGGATAAACAGCGGCGACATAAACTTTGTGTAAATAAATGGAATTATCGACATGGTAGCTATTATGGTGAAAATATTCTTGAATCTGTTGGCTTTTCTGAAGATGGATCTGCTTGGTGTTCTATGACTTACTACGCTGGTGGGAATAGAATCAGAACTAGTAGTTTTGATTTCTATTATTCTATTAAAGGAGATTATATATATGTAAATGGGGAGAAAGCGTATTATTTTAATGGTAATGTATTTGAAGATATGCAAGGTCGCAGATTTACGGAAGTGTCAAGGATTAGTTTCTAATAGTAAAATTTAAAATCATAAATATTTATGGCACTAATTACTTGTCCAAAATGCGGAAAGAAGTTTTCTGAACACGCACTTGCCTGTCCTCAATGCGGAATTTCAAAAGGCGAGGCACTTGTGTTAATTGAAAAAAATGCAGAAGAGATGCGTTTAGCAGCCGAACGCGAAGCAGCGGAGCGCGAACGTCAACAACAAGAATACTATGCGGAGCAAGAACGTCTCCGTCAGGAGCGCTTGGCTAAAGAGGCGAAAGAAGCACGTATCCGTGCCGAAAAGCGCGCTGAATGGTGGGCTGCAAACAAAAGAAAAGTTGGAATTGCTATTCTTATATTGATAGGAATAATCGTATCAATTGTCGCGGTAAAGAAAATCTCTGATGCTATTGCCGCGAAGCATGCTGTCGCGGAAGCGTATGAAATGATAGAGCAGGGGAAAGAACTGGTTTCAACATATCACTTTGACGAGGCAAAAGACTTATATGATCAGGCATATCGCATGACCATGGATAAAGAGGTGCGAAATACAATTCAAGAACAAAATGATGAATTGGCAAAGGCTCGTCAAGCTGCGGAAAGTGAATATAACAATGCACTTAGACGGCTTCAGATATTGCTTGATGCGGATGATAATGAGTTTAACCAGTATTCCAACGAGTGCTTGGATAAGATGATCGCGATACATCCGGAAGCAAACACGACACAATATTTTCAAAATACGTTCGCTAATCATTCGTTGCTAACATCAATTCAAAATTATGAGAAGCAAGGTAATGAATTGTATAAGCAAGGTCAATATGAAAAGGCAGCAAAAAAATATAAGGCTGCGATAGTTGTTTTCGAAATGGAGGATAAAACCCCATCCGCTCAGCTTATACAGAAAAAGGAGACTGCTCAACAATGTGCTACTTTGCTACAGAACGCGACCACTGCCGAAGAAAACGATCAATATTCCGAAGCCGCAACTGCATACTCAGAATTGTATGCATTGCATGCTCTTGCGTCATATGATGAAAAAGCAAAAACACTTAACGAAAAAACCTCAATTGCACAAATAAATAAAGGTGGAGTTAAGGGTAAAGACACAAAGAAGAATGATGGTACAAAGATAATCAAGGATTACGCATATTACAAGCGTGATGATATTAAAACCATAGCGATTCCTGATGGAGTTGTTTCAATAGGACAAAATGCTTTTTGCGAATGCATAAATTTGACATCTATAACTATTTCAAATAGTGTTAAAGAAATTGATCTCTATGCTTTTCAGGCGTGCACTAGTTTGACATCTATATCTATTCCTAATAGCGTCGAATTTATATGTCAGGGTACTTTCCGTAATTGCAAAAGTTTATCTTCAGTCACTCTTCCAAATAGTATCGAAGGTATAGGAAATGGAGCTTTCGAAGGTTGCTCCAGTTTAACTTCTATAACTATTCCCAATAGTGTCACTTGGATTGGAGACTGGGCTTTCAATGGTTGCAAAAGTTTGAAATCTATAACTATCCCTAATAGCATTAAAGGCATTCCATTTTATGCTTTTAAGGATTGCACGAGTCTAACTTCTATCACTATTCCAAATAGTGTAAAAGAGATCGGGAATGAAGCCTTCTGTGGTTGTACTAGTTTGACATCTATAACTATTCCCAATAGTGTTACCTGGATTTCTGACTATGCTTTCGATGGTTGTACAAAGCTTAATATAAAATTGCCACAAAAGTTTAGAGATAAAGTCAATTTAAAGGATTGTAAAAGTGTAACCTATTATTAATATTCATAACATTCTAAATAAACGGAGTTTGCCAATAGCCGAATAGTTAAGTATATATGATATTTATACTCAGTTTACTTATTAGTAAATTTCAATGAACCGGACTAAGGGGTGAGAATTTCATCCCTTAGTTTTTTCTAAAAATCTTCAGAAAAATTTGGTTATATCGTTTTTTTGTTGTATCTTTGCAATCGGAATAACGTCCCGGAGTTGCCGATAGCCGAATAATAAAGTGGAGGTAATAGAATATCGCAAAAAAATAAATATGGGTAGGAAACAATCATGGATAGAATTAAAAAATAATACCATTATTAAGCATTTACATTCATCGCTTTTTACTGATGGTGTTACTGGAATCGATAAGAATCTGGTTGTATTTTGGAATGCTGAAAATTTAACATATCCTCATCAACTTAATATTACAATAGAATTCTTAAATGACATGTATAAGGCATATATATCCAAGACAAAAGATGATAGTCGTACACGTCTTTGCTTTCGGCAGGAATTGAAACAGAAGATTAAACAATATTCAACCTTTATAGAAGAAGGAAATCTGCGCATAGAAAAGATTAATGACATGAGATATTCTATGAAAATAGAACTAAATCATTCTCTAAAATTATCTAATAGTACATTTGAAACAACCACCATAAAAGAAAGCGATGATAACTCTTTTTCAAAGCGGAATAATCTTGAAAATAAAGAGTATTATGAAGGCAGGAAGAAAGAAGTGAGGTTACTAAATCGCATTAGAAATCGTGCCGCAAGAGATGAGTGTCTTAGAATATCGGAAGGAAAGTGTTATGTATGTGGATTTGATTTTGGAGAGACATACGGAAATATTGGTAAGGGCTTCTTAGAGGTACATCACAAAAAGCCCTTGAACCAATATAATGACTGCCATCCAATAACTTTAGATAAATTGTGTGCAGTGTGTTCTAATTGCCATAGAATGATACACAGAACAAAAGAGCCGATGGATGTTGAAGAGTTCAAACTCTTCGTTCAAAACAAAAAAAATAATAACAAACAATTTGCAGAAGCTTATGAACCGTGGTCTGCTGTATATGAAGCTTGCCCAAACGCAAATAAAACTATTTATACGAATGGAGCAAAAATCATAAAAGCATTGTTTCAAGCGACCACTGATGAAGAAGAAAAAAGAAGATTGGCAGAACTAGCCATAGAGTTACAAGATAAGCGTATCGAGTATTTTGGCAATGATCCCAAATACCCAACAGCATATATTCTTGGTGAAAAAGGTTTGGCGTATTTAGATTTCTGGGGCAGTGAAAAAATAGAAGAAGCCCATGAATGTTTACGACAATCTGTTCAACAAAGGGGAGATAAGAGCAAGATAATTGTTCTCGTAAAATTAGTGGAGACATCATATGAAATGTATAAGATGAACCCGGGACTTTATGAAACCGAATTCTTAGCAGACTATCATTTAGCAAGAAAGTACTTGGAGACGATAGCTACAAATCCCAGTAATAAAAATGCTGAAAGTGCGAAAGAACAAAAACAATATGTGGATGAAATATTTGAAAATTCAGGTATTTCAAGTAAATAGTAGAATAAGCAAAAGAACCTGTTTTCCGTCGTTATACCACTTGCCTCGCTCCATCCGCTTAATCAAAGCCCAATAAGGAATAGCCCAATAAAACAATCTTCCTTTTATTCCGCTTGCCCACTGCAGGCGGATTGTTTTGTCAAAGTCAAATGATTAACCTCCCAAACACCGAATGAAGTAGCACAAAATTTACATTTGCTTAACAGAATAAGCAATTTTTTTGTAAAAATGCTTATTGGATTAAGCATTTAGAAAGACGGTAAGCAGATTGCAGATGTTCCTAATGCTTTCATTGCAACCGATGGTATTGAATATGCTTTAGGCAACAAAATTCCTCTTTGGCTCTTTGGATTCCTGTATTAGCATTTGTTCAAAGCCCAATAAAGAGAAGTTCTATAAACCAATCTCCTTCCTCATAATCCGCCTGCCTATCCGCAGGCGGATTGTTATACTTGCCGCACACGATTCGCTTACGGGAGGGATACGGAACGATAACTCATCGCTCACCATCAACATAGAGTGGCAAATAACTACTCATATTTGAGTATTCATTGCAAAAAAACATATTAAATACTCATATTTTATTACTAAGATTTGCGTATATCAAATATTTTTTGTACCTTTGCACCGAAATTCAATTGTATATCGTGAATCTGTAAATCGTAAATGGTATGATAGAGGCATTTGAGACTCCGGTATCTGTTGCCCGGGCGGTTGCCGAGCGAGCTAAACAACGCAGAACGGCTATGCGCCTTACGCAAGCCGAATTGGCACAAAAAGCAGGTCTTTCTTTGTCTGCTTACCGGCGTTTTGAGCAAAGTGGACAGATTGCTTTTACCTCACTGCTGCAAGTTGCTTTTGCTTTGGATTGCATGAGTGATTTCAATGCCCTTTTTGCCGGTACGTCTTGGGCTACGATGGATGATATGCTCAAGCAGGCAAAACCCGCTAAACGCGTTCGCCATGATTGATGTTCAGCAAATAGAAGTGTGGATGCACGGCCGTCAGGTAGGTCGCTTGGCGCTCACGCCGCAAAGACCGCAGACTTGTGCGTTTGAATATACGGCGGAGTGGCTGCAAGACGGATTTAGTATCTCGCCTTTTGAGTTACCACTTACGCCCGGTCTGAAGATTGCACCTTACAAACCTTTCGACGGACATTTCGGCGTTTTCTCCGATAGCCTTCCGGACGGCTGGGGACAAATCATTCTCCATCGTCATTTGGCGCAACAAGGTATTAACAGCTTGTCGCTCAATCCGCTCCAACAGTTATGTCTTGTAGGCGGTAATGGTCGTGGCGCTTTGGAGTATCGCCCTGACGAAAGTATTCAGCATACGCAGGAATACATGACCTTGGCACAAATAGCCGCAGAGACATTCGCTATTCTCGAAGATGACAACTATGCCGGCAAGCATATCGCAGAACTGGTTCAGCGCGGTGGTTCGCCGGGTGGCGCGCGACCCAAGATATTCTTGAAACCAGGAGAAGACGAGTGGCTCATCAAATTCCGCGCCAAAAATGATAAGAAATCCATCGGCAGGGAAGAATACCGCTACTCGCAATTAGCGAAACAATGCGGCATAGAGATGCCGGAAACAAAACTGTTTGAAGATCAATGGTTTGGCGTCAAGCGTTTTGACAGAGTGGATGGTCGCAGGCTGCATGTGGTTAGTGCGTCAGGGCTGTTGCAGGCAGATTATCAGATTCCGAGTATTGACTATTTTCATCTGTTTAGCATATCTGCACGCCTTTCCCATTCGATGGCAGAGTTGTGGAAGATTTATCGGTTAATGTGTTTCAATGTGTTAATTGGAAATCGCGATGACCATGCTAAGAATTTCTCCTTTATCTACGATAATGAATGGCGGTTTGCTCCGGCGTATGACTTGTTGCCTTGTGGTTCTGCAGGGGACTATCATACCACTTCTGTCAATGACAATCCGCTGCCCGAACGTGCAGATATGCTTCGTTTGGCTGAGCGCGTAGGACTCGATCTCAAACGCGCGGCAGAGATTTATGATCAAATAAAGAATATTGTATAAAGTATAATTTGTTTTACTTTCCGCACACGACTCGCTTATGTGGAGAAGCCAATTGACTTTTGGCTTCGAAAATCGGAACGTTAATCGTGCCCTTGTGGCTAAGAAAAGGGAAGGCGGTCGGGGAGACCAAGCCGACCGAGAATAAATACGGAACGATAACTCACCTCTCGCCATTAATTTGCTCAAAGCCCTATAGAGAGAAGTCCTATAAAACAAATTGATAAATAGTAAAAATTTGCACAGTCAGTTTTGTCAGTTTCCTTTATTTCTTTGCTCAATCTGTCTTGTGGACTGATCAATGAACCTCCAAACTGACAATACTGACAATACTGACAATACTGACATATCATTTTTTTGCATTGCATTTTCTCTCCAAAGTACAATAGTGAAATAGTGCAATGCATTTTTTTTCGAACGCCCTATTCGAAAACTCAGCGTTAGTTGTTCTTAATGATTATTAATGATTATTAGTCATTACCGAACCTATTGCCTACCTATCTCGGTCGCATGTCGTTTGCATCGTGAACGTCACTATACCGTGCAAATATTGTGTTTTGCCTTTTCTCGGGAGATGGTCCCGTGATGGTCGCGTGGAAATGTTGTATTTGGTGTATATTTAAAACGACCGCCTCAGTATGAGGTGACCCCAAAAAGTTGGACGGATTATTAAATCTATTTGACTTGATCTTGAAAGTGAGTTCGGTATTGTACCGGGCTCATTTTCAGTTTTAGTTTGATACGTTCGTTGTTGTAGTACCGGATATACTCTTTTAATGCAGCCTTAAAGTCATCGATACTCTCCCAATGGTTATTATAGAGCAGCTCGTTCTTCATCAGACCGAAAAAGTTCTCCATAACTGAGTTATCCAGACAATTACCTTTACGGGACATACTCTGCGTGATACCATGTTCACGCAATAGGTACTGGTAGCGCGTGTGTTGGTAGTGCCATCCCTGATCCGAGTGCATAATCAGACCTTTAGTCTGCGGATGTTTGCGGAACGCTTTCTGCAACATATCCACTACCATCTTTAGATCTGGGCGATCAGAGATTACGTAGCTAATAATCTCTCCGTTCCACATGTCCAGTATTGGCGATATATAGCATTTCTTACCTCCTATATCCACCTGCGAGACATCTGTAGTCCACTTGCGATTAGGCGCGTTGGTAGCAAAGTCGCGCTGTAATATATTAGGTGCAATCTTACCTACTTCTCCTTTATAAGAGCGGTAACGCAACTTAGGTTTCCGGGCATACAAGCCCATTTCTACCATCAGTTTGGCTGCTGTCTTGTGGTTGATGTCTATGCCTTCCGAACGTAGTTGCTGGTATACCCGCCGGTATCCGTAACGCCCCTTGTTCCTATTGAATATGCGTATTATATCCTTGCGTATTTGCGCATACTTGTCCTCTCTCGGGCGGATATTGTAATAATACGTAGTACGAGCCATCCCCTTGATCCCAAGGAGTAAATCAAGGCTATGTTCGGGCTTTAATGTTTGGATGGCTTGCGCCCAATCTCGCGTAGACGCTTCTCTCTTTCTTCCACTAAAGCCTTCACTTTTTTTAGCAATGCAACCTCTGCACGCAAATACTCATTTTCGTAGCGCAGACGCTCTAACTCTGTCTGCGGTTCTTGTTTCTTTGGACGTCCCATACCTTTACGACCTTTTCCCGGCGGTCTAATGTTACGCAAAGCCCTCGAGGCATATAAGACTGTTCATTAGAATTCTACTCTCTTGAAAAAGTCCGTTAGTCGGTATTACCAGCGAATGTCATATTGACCGCTTTGTATGTGCATAAGCAGGTTTCAGCTAAGAAACCGAAATAAGCGCTCCAGGGCTTCGGCCAGCACCTCGTGGGATGTAGCTAAGTTAATGCGCACATATCCTTTTCCGCCATACATCTTTGAGGGATTAAGAAGCACCTGTTGCTCTTTCGCTAAATGCTCGCAGAAAACCTCTGCGGGCATTTTTGTTGCCTCGATGTTCACCCATGCCAAATATGTACCTTCCGTCTCATGCAGCAGTAGCATCGGCAAACGCTCGTGTAAGAAATCGCGCAGGTAACAGAAATTGGCATACACTTGTCGGTTCAATTCATCCAACCATGCTTCGCTCTCGTTGTAGGCCGCTACTTGTGCAACAAGACCGAATGGATTGAGTCCGTTTACCTCGTGCACCTCAAGGGCATGGTTAATTTGCGCAAACAGGTCCTTATTCGGCACGAAGATATTGGCGCACAGCAGGCCGGCAATGTTAAACGCTTTGCTGGCAGACGTGCAGACGCAGAAATCCGTATCGTTGATCGCGATGGTGGCAAAAGGTGTATATTCGTGTCCCGGGAAAGCGAACTCACAATGAATCTCGTCGGAAAGCACAAACAGGTGTTCGCGGCGCATGATATCCGCCATTCGCTCTAACTCCTCGCGACTCCATACGCGACCTGTCGGGTTGTGAGGGTTGCAGAGCAGGAACACATCGGCTTGTTTCGCTTTGGCCTCCAGGTCACTCCAGTTGATCTCAAAACGATTATTCTGCAGCACAAGAGGCGATGGTACCAATTCGCATCCCATATTCTCGATGCAGGAGAAGAAACAGTTATACGCGGGGGTGAAGGTTAATACACGCAGCGGTTGGCTATCAGAGGTGCGAAGTAACTCAAGGGCTTTGAAGACCGCTGAGATAGCAGGTACTACAGCAGTGGTATAGAGTAGGTTATCGCGGTTGATACCCTTCCAACCATGGCGACGTTCGAACCAATGTGCGACCGCATCATAGTTCGCTTGGGGAACAATTGAATAACCGAATACGCCGTGCTCTAAACGACGTCGCATCGCTTCTCGAATCGGTTTAGCCGCTGCAAAATCCATGTCGGCTATCCATAAAGGCAAAGTGCCTTGCGCCTGCTCGCTGTCCCATTTATAGCAATCCGAGCCGCGTCTGTCAATATACTCTAACATGTGAAAGATATAGATTTAAGGTGTGATTTTTTAGTTTTGTTGTAACCATTCCAGCAGGGCGTGCATGGAAGGGAAGACCCGATCCGCTCCTTCAGCTGTTAAGTCGGAGTCGGGTAGAGGACCCGTGTTAACAGCAGCCACAAAGAGTCCAGCGGCTTTGCCGGCACGCGTACCCAAAGGTGCATTCTCCACGACCATGCACTCCTCTTTGCGGAATCCCGACCGTTCCCATGCCTTGAGATACGGTTCCGGGTGCGGTTTGCCATGCTGCACATCGAAGGCGGAGATAATATGATCGGGTTTTATAATCCCTTCGAAGGTTGTGCAGAGGTTGTTCAGCAGGGAGCGTTGACCCGAACCTGTTACCACCCAGCACTGGATGCCATGCTGATGAAGGAAGGTAAGCAGATCACGTACCCCCGGAATGAGATCCGGCAGTTTACCTCCTGTCAGGCGGTTGAAATGGTCCGATTTGGCGCTATACACCGCCTCAATCACTTCTTGCGGCGCATCTACACCGTATATCGCCCGGTAGTTCTCTTGTATTACCGAAGCGCCAGTTCGTCCCTCGTTGCGATAAGTCTGTTCTGCCGAAAAAGGCATCCCGTTTTCCGTCATGGCTAACTCCCACGATTTCGCATGAAAAGGCATGGAGTTGAAGAGAACACCATCCTGATCGAAGAAGACTGCTTTTATTTTTCTATTTTCGCATTTACACATTTTCACATTTAATGGTATGTTCTTTCTCCGAAGATCGTAGAACCAATTCGTACCATGTTCGAACCACAGGCTATCGCAATTCGAAAATCATCGCTCATGCCCATGGAGAGAATTGAGAATTGAGAATTGACAATTGACAATTCATTCAAGGTGGAGAAGCATCTTCTTATCTCCGCTTCATCGTCCGTATTAGTTGCCATGCACATCAATCCCCGAATACGGATATTCGGGCAATGGGAGATTTGATCTTGGAAATTAGATATTTCTTCCGGTGCAAAGCCGGATTTGGTCTCTTCTTTCGCCACATGTACTTCGAGTAGCACATCTTGTATGATGCCCAGTTTGGCCGCTTCGTCTTGGATGGTTTGCAGCAGACGTTCCGAGTCCACGGAATGAATGAGATAGGGCTTTAACTTCAGCAGGTCGCGTACTTTATTGGTTTGTAGATGTCCGATGAAATGCCAATGGATGTCGGAGGGTAATTGAGGGATCTTGGTCTTCAGTTCCTGAACACGACTCTCCCCGAAATGGCGTTCTCCGGCTTCGTACGCTTCGCGTATAGCTTCTACGGGGTGAAACTTACTGACGCAAACCAATGTTACATCGGAAGGTATTTCTTTGCGCAAGGCATTAATATGGGAGGCTATCTCATTGCTCATTCTATGCTATTCAACCATTTTATATATGAGTTGATATATCGTTCTTTCTTTTCGGGATAGACGGTTTCAAGATCAACCATGATACCGGACTCCAGTACATCGCCGAACTCGTCATTGATGGCGTTACCAAAGAACTGCAAATCGTTGGTGAGGTTGAGGTAGGCGGTGAATATAGGCGGAATGACAGTTCCTTGTTCTCGCACGGCATGCTGCAGAATATGATAGTTTTCCTGTTTATCTTCTCCCTCAAACGGGCTATGAGTTAGCGGTTGAGAGAGTAAGGGATGATATGGTTCAATGAGTCCCTGTTCGCCTTTATGATAATGGTCGAGGTACGCGTATATCAACTCCCGTGCCTGCTCGTTATAGCCGGGGTAGATGGTGACCTTACCGATCATATAGCGCATCTCAGGATGGTTAAACAGCACCGCTCCTATGCCATCCCAAATATTATCAAGCGCGAAGAGTGCTTTTACACCCATTTCGCGTTTTTGATACATGGGTTGCACAAAAGCCCTGCCGAACTCAATGGTGTTCGGTAAATAGTCGCGAATGAAACGCTCGGAGTAGTGGAAGAGGTGAGCGGATGTGATAAACGGCTGTCCGTTTCGAATCTCCGCTTCATGTCCGAATAAATAACGATATCCGCCGATGATTTGGTTGTTATCCGGATCCCAGACGATGAGTTGATGGTATGGACGCGGCATGATGTCCTGGTCGTCGATATCCAGTTCTTTACCTGTGCCTCCGCCTCCCGCGCGATAACTGATCTCGCGAAGACGACCTATCTCGCGCATCACGTTCGGGCATTCATGGGCCGTGATGTCATAGATGAGGTTACCTGCTTTGTTAGACGGACGAAGTAAATGGCCTTCCAACTCATGCAAGAGGATCTCTGTTTCAACAGGGGCGATGATCGGTTTCATTTATGCGTTTTCTTTTTGGTTATATACGATTTGTTTGATGTATTCTGCCCATTCTTTGGGGCTCTTGGAAGTATCCAGACTCGTGTAGGAAATAGGCGGTAACACATGTACTTTGAAGTGCTTTCCGTGTGCTCCGTACATCTCATCCACGAGGTAGAGCATTTCGATATTGAGTTTGATATGCAGCAGTTTGCGGATATAGGCCAAGGTATAGAAGAACTTACTGTTCCGGCCTTCGAAATAGATCGGCACAATATCGCGTTGGTACTCCCGCGCACGTTGAATAAAATTCTTCTGCCATTCAAAGTCTTGTATCTGCCACTTCCCCTCAATACGCTGCAAACGACTGCATATACCTGCCGGGAAAGTAAGCACATCCGTCTCGGACTCCCAGAGCGCGTGCTGTTGCTGCGCCTGTTCTTTCGTTAACCGTCCTACTTTATTCACCGGTGCCCATAAACCCGCTAAGGGCTCCATGAACATCAACAGGTCATTCACAATTACTTTCAAGGGCCGACTGTCGCCTCGCGAGGACCGACTCTCATGGATCATTTGTGCGATGATCATTCCGTCTAAGCCTCCTAAGGGATGGTTACTGGCGAAAATAAGAGGTTTGCCGTCCGTCGGGATATTCTCAATGCCGTCGATGGAGGCGGAGCAACCTAACTCCTCGTCCAATACCAGCCGGATGAAGTCATAGTTTTTGACATCCGGGTACTTGCGCAGGAAAGCGTTCATCTGCTTAATATGCGCGATACGCTCCAGGTAACGAATGAGAAATCCCGGCACATGGGCGTTCGGGGCTTTCTGCTTTAGAACGGTTCGGATATCGAATTGCAGCATTTCGCTTCAGGCTTTAGTGAACAGCGTGGAGAATATCCATGATATTCGTTTTAGCGATGGAGATAATTTCACTGTCGTACGATTTGATGGCTTGCTTGAGGGCGAAGAGCGCATCGTCTGCCTGGTTTGCCTGTACCAGCATCGCTACGTTCTTACGGGTCTCTTTCTCGCCGTCGATGGTGATCATTTCGACACGTGCTTTGTACCAATATGCCCCTCCTTCGTTCGGGAAGACCTCAAAATACTGGCTGCGTTTACAGTTCTGTACCTCGCAGTCCCCGAATATGAAGGGTTTGATCTCCTCCATCAGACAGTTTTCTGCGTCAGCAAAACTAACCGCTCCATCTATCAGATACACTTCTTTTACTTTACCCGGGTTGTCTTCACCCGTCTGACGATCATAATGAACTTTAATCTCGTGAAATATCATATCTATTAAATTTTAAATCAAAAATCTCAAATCAAACATCTAAAATATCAACTCTGCAACGTCCGTTGCCGTAAGTTGATCTTGCGGCATGGGGCGGAGTGTCCCGGTCCAGAACAGCAGCGGTGACTCGGGGGTCTCATCGATCACGCGATCTAACTCCTTGCTATCGTCCTGCATGAGTCGCCAGCCGGGCTGTAACAGAAAGACCACATCGCCCGTATGACGCTTGCAGAGAGAGGTCTGCAGCATGGGATAACGCACCGCTTCATGGTTGGGCATAGCTAACTGCACGCCCTCAAAATCCATCAGGAAATTAGCTACCTGCCGTTGTATCGTCTCGAGGTTGAGGCGTTTCTGCTCAATGAGTGAGCGGTTGAGATATACCGACTGACCGAAAGCGCCGTCCACCCATCGCTCATGACCATAGAGAGCCATGAGGTAGGTGCCCGTAAGGGCTGCTGCACGGTCGGCGTTGAAACGCTGTTCCGGCATATGAATCGCACTCAGCATCGCGGGATCGAGACCTAAGATAGGACGACCTACTACCAAAATCTGGTAGTTCGCTTTGCCTATTCGTTTATCCAGTTGCTCCATGAGGTAGCCTAAGTCTTGGTTGAGACGCAAGTACATGTCTTCGTGCTCCGCCGAAGCAATCCGATCCGAAGTGGCTTGAGGACTGAGGCTGTTGAGTTGCAGCATCAGCATATCGGGCGTAGCATCCATTCCCAGGCGCTGTTCCTCTTGCAGCGCCAGCGCCAGTTCTATGACCAGCGTATTAGCTTCCGGTGCTTTACTCAGTACGGAGCCTACTTCATAGGAAAAACTTTTCTTACGCTCTTGAGCCGTAGGAGTCGTGTATGCGGGGATATCCATGCGGGGTGTCCATTGACGGGCAGCGAGGGTCTCGATACGACCGCTTTTATTCTGTTCGTATGCAGCCGAAGGTAAACCTTCGGTGTAAGCTGCCGTCGCTACCCACTGACGTGTGTTAGGGTCTATCCAACAGCACGCGTTCGCTGCATGACCGGCTAAGAGAACAGTCGTCTGAGGTTGGATACCAATCGCGTATATCTTCGCCTCGGGATAGAGGAGTCGCATCTTATCCGTCATGGTTTGCGAGAGTAGGGCATTCGCCGACACACGGAGGGACGTACCTATTCCGCGCATACTCTCGTCTTCTAACATCGCATGTACGCGCCGGTCGCGACGCAGGAAATAGCGATCCATCGTATAGCCATGTCGATCGGGTGTGGTGCCTGTGACAAGAGTGGCTGTCGTCTCATTACCGCCATAGACAAGGTGCGGATAGGAGACCGTGGTCTGAAAAGCCTCTTCACTCAGCGTTCGCAAACCGCCTTTCTGCCAATAAGGACGAAGGGTAGTGAGGTTCTCTGCCGTCAAACCGTCCACAACCGCTACGACCGTCAGACGGGGAGCGGCTTCAAGACGTATAGCAAACAGCAACAGGCTGATCACCAGCGAATGATATAGATAAGTCTTGCGCATAGATGAGTAACAGGAATGATGAATAAACGCCATCCGAATCCTACTAAGGGATGACAGGAGAAAAACGTAAGGAAAAAGACGATCAGCAGCAATAAACCATAGATGCTGCCTGCTGCTATCTCCGGCCATTTCGACCACTTGCCGCGACGACGATCATAGTAACTGATGCCGGCTATCGCGATCCAATAGAAGAAGAGTCCGACAGGCCACCCGAAGTACCAGGGCGTCGCATCGATCGCAAAGGGAGCGATGGTACTGCAGGATACCACTGGAGTGTTATCGGGGGTGTAAGCCACATCGAGGTAATACATCAGTTCTTCCGGCAGGAAGAGACGTTGCTCGGAACTCATAGCACGGTCAGCCTTGGGGCCGAAGAGCAAGTTAATACCGGCGTTCGACCAAGAGAAACGACCTGTGTAATGACGGATGAAGGCACGGTAACTGACACCCGTCCACCCGGTGTAAGTCGATGTGATGGAGTCGCCTAAGGTTTTGATCAGCATGTGATACGGCCGTGTGGCGCAGTTATCGAAAACAAAGTTATAGAGGTAACTGCGATTCTGAGGCTCATAGTTCACCAGCAAGGCCTTCCATAAGCTGTCCCGTTGAGCCGCAGTGAGGTTCAGCACCTGCTCATATACAGGACGTTTCATTTCGATATATTCCTGCATAAACCATCGATAGGGAGAGGCACCTAACTCATACCAGGTCTCGCCGCGAACGAATTTCCAATAGAAATGATCGGTATTGAAATCGAAGACTCCGTAGTTAAACACCACATCCATTTGATGCGCCGGATCCGTTACACGCAGGGCCGTATGTCCGTAGCGCGCGTAGAGTTCTTCCCCCGGAGCACAGGTAAGCAGCGAGATACGAGCCTCGTCGCTCAATGTCTGAGCTTGCAGCGCTGCGGTCCAAAATAGGCCAAGCGCGAAGAGATAGGTACGAATTCTATGCAGCATATAAAAGATAGATACAATAGGGGAGACAGGTGCACGCCATACCCAATAACCAACCCGCACTCACTTGTGCCCCCGTGTGAGCGTTCAGACGCAGGCGCGCGAACATAATAACTAATGCCCCCAAAAACCACACGCAGAGCATACTCCAGGTCGGAATAGCTCCTATCTCGAGGCAGTAACTAATAAGACCGCCGAAGAGTCCACCGAAACCGGTTAAATGCGCACTGATCTTCCATTTATGGTTGATGAGTGCTACCAGCGTGATGGCTACTACAGCACCTATGCTTATGAAACGAAGACTATGCGGGGCTTGGAGGATATGAATGATGAAATAACTCCAGCAACCGAAACCGATGATCGTATAGATATACGGCACGCGGCGTTCTTTGGCGTCCTCAATTTGAATATCTTTCACTTTGCCCTGCCGCATGAGGATCGCGATGGCTGAGATAGGCAAGGCGCAGGTAAGCAACAGGGTACCAATGACCGCGATCAGTATCCACACGATCGAGAGCGGCTGCACATGCATCGAATAGGCATAGCAGAAAAGCGCCATGCCGTACGTGGGAATGAAAAGCGGGTAACATACGACGCTTATCAATTGCGCAATGATATCCATCAATCGGGTCATAATGTCTTACGCATGCGGGCTACGGGGATACCCAGAAGGTCTCTATATTTGGCTACGGTGCGTCGCGCGATAGGATATCCTTTCTCGCCTAACACCTCTACCAATTGCTCGTCGGTTAAGGGGTTTTGTTTATCTTCGGCCTCTATGCATTCCTTCAGGATCTTCTTAATCTCACGCGTCGAAACCTCATCGCCTTCGCTGTTTGTCATGGATTCGGAGAAGAAATACTTCAGCGGATACACGCCGAAGCGTGTCTGCACGTACTTGCTATTACTTACACGCGATATAGTGGATACATCATATCCGGCTCTATCGGCAATATCCTGCAGCACCATCGGTTTGAGACTTGTCTCCTCGCCGTCCAAGAAGAAATCGTACTGGAATTTGAGGATAGCCGTCATTGTTTTCATCAGTGTCTCGTTGCGCTGCTTGATGGCATCGATGAAGAGTCGTGCAGAGTCGATCTTTTGTTTGATGAACGAAGTGGCTTTGCGAAGTTCTTTGTCCTGCGGCATAGCACTGTATTCGGTAAGCATATCGCTGTACTCCCGACTAACATGCAGCTCCGGGATATCACCGGTGTTCAGAACGACGAACAGTTCGTCATCCCGTTCCTCGATGGTGAAATCGGGAATGATGGTCTCGCGTTGTGTCTCGTAGACCGACCCCACAAAAGCGTTCGCGGGTTTCTGATTTAGGTGCACGATCTCTTGCACCGCGTCTTGGAACTGCTCGTTCGTGCAGCCGAGGCGTTGAATGATCTTATCGAAATGATGCTTCGAGAAAGAGATGAAATGATGCTCGATAATTTCTTTGGCTAACAGCAGGCTGTCGGAGGGATTCTCTTCCAACTTCACATCCAGTTGACGCAGCAAGCACTCTTGTAAGTTAGCGCTGGCAATGCCGGGAGGGTCGAACTGCTTGATCTGCCGTACGATATCTTCCATCTCTGCGTCGGTCACTGTCAGCTGCTCTTGGAACATGATATCGTCCACCAGCTGCTCGGTCGTACGTCTGAGATACCCGTCGTCGTCGATGTTCCCCAGCACCCATTTCGCGATATGGCGCTGCGGCTTGCTCATTTGGGTGAGGTAGATCTGTGCTTTGAGTTCCTCGATCAGAGAGCTACCTCCGATGATAGGTACTTCGCGTCGGTCCTCATCGGCAGCACTGTAGGCCTGCTGCATCATATAACTCGGCGTCTCATCATCCGAGATATACTGCTCGTAGTTGAAGTCTTCGTTCTGCAGCGGGTCGCGTTGACGTCCCTCGTCGTAACCGTCTTCGGGCATGTAGTTATCGTCGAACTCATCCTCCTCTAATCCTTTTACGCGCTCATCCTCTATGTGTTCCTCGCGTCCTTCTTCCAAGGCCGGATTCTCCTGTAACTCCTCGTTGATGCGCTGGGATAACTCGATAGAGGGGATCTCTATCATGCGAATTACCTGGATCTGCGCAGGAGTTAACTTGGTGGTCTGCGTCAAGGATTGTTGAAGTCCGATGCTCTGTGCCATAAATCAAAAATTTGAAAAAATCGTACTCTTTAAGGGTAAAGAAATCTCAAATATTTATCAGTTCCAGCACACTGGAAGTGATAAATGCCAACTGCTCCTCATCCAACTCCGTATGCATAGGCAGCGAGAGGACGCAAGCTGCCAGGCGTTCTGCTACGGGGAAGTCGCCGTCTTTATAGCGCGGGTCGAGGTATGCTTTCTGCTGATGCAGGGGCACAGGATAGTAGATCATAGCGGGTATGCCGCGTTCTGCCAAGCCTTCCCGCAGTTGGTCCCGGTCGACTCCTACTACGCGCAGCGTATATTGATGGAACACATGCGTAGAGTGGGGTTCTCGTCCGGGAATGAGCAGTTTCTCATTGTTGGCGAAAGCCTTGTCGTAATACGCAGCGGCGCGTTGGCGTGCTGCCGTATAGGCATCCAAATGCGGCAGTTTGGCATCTAATATAGCGGCCTGGATGCTGTCCAGACGACTGTTCACGCCCACTTCGTCATGATGATAACGTACGTGACAACCATGGTTGGCAATGGCCTGCATCCGGTCGGCTAAGGTATCATCGTTCGTGAAGATCGCTCCTCCGTCGCCGTAGCAGCCAAGGTTCTTCGAGGGGAAGAAACTGGTGCACCCGATATGCCCGATAGTACCCGCCTGTTTCGTTTCTCCGTTGGAGAAGGTATAACGTGCCCCGATGGCTTGACAGGCATCCTCTACTACGTAGAGCTGATGCTCCTCCGCCAGCGCCATGAGGGCTTCCATGTCGGCGCATTGACCGAACAGGTGCACGGGAACGATCGCTTTCGTGCGCGGCGTGATAGCCCGACGCACCGCTTCCACATCCATGTTCATCGTCTCCCAATTCACATCCACTACCACCGGCGTGAGACCTAATAAGGCTACCACTTCTGCCGTGGCAATAAAGGTGAAGGTAGGGGTGATGACTTCATCGCCCGGTTTCAGACCCAGCCCCATCAACGCGATTTGCAGCGCATCCGTGCCGTTGCCTACAGGGATCACATGTTTCGCACCCGTGTAGACCTCCAAATGCTCTTGGAAGGCTTTCACTTTCGGACCCTTGATGAACGCGGCGGAGTCAATTACCTCCTGAATACCGGCGTCGATCTCGGCCTTGATATGCGTGTACTGGGACTGTAAGTCCACCATTTGGATTTTCCTCATTGTTCTAAAATAAATTCTACTGCACCCGGGTACACCCATGCAGAGGTGATATAAGGGTTGGTGTAACGAATAGCCACATCCATCTTATCCTGCTGCTCCGCGCTGTAGTGGCATTCCACGCGGATATCGTTTTGTTGCACTTTGGCAAAATGGCTCATGCCCATGCGTACGCTCACTTCCACCATCGCGGGGAAGAGGCGAATATGACATCCTTCGGGCACACCGGTCACGCGAATAGGAAGGGTGAACTTCTTCTCCGTGAACTGCTCAGCCGCTACTTTGAAGCCGACGCTGTCGTACTCAGTACGAATACCCGCCGGTGCCGCTAACGGGATGGCGCTGTATAGCGTGTCGGATAGGTCGGTGATCTCCTGTGCCTCGGTGTAGATGGTGTCTATCTCAGCCAGTTTCTTATCCTGACCGTATATCTTCACGCGCTTCTTGTTGAGCTGGGGCGGGACGGAGATCTGGTAGCCCTTAGCAGGCGTGATAGAACCGGCAAAAGCCAGAACTACACTCTTCTCCTGCTCCGTGAAATACGTGCAACGTATCTCGTCCGGATGCGTCTCGATAAGTCGGCTGGTACCTTGCAGGATATCGCTTATACCTCGTCTTAGTGCATCGGAGGGCACATGAATGGTACCCTTCTCGCCGTGGATGTAACTGCGCAGGTCTATCGTGAGCTGCAGCGGGTCGCGATGGTAGGAATTGAGGCGTGCGCCGATGTCGCGCACCTCGATCATCACCTCGTCCGGCAGACCTTCTTCACCCAGACCAATCGCACTCGGCTTACCCGTATAAAGGATATGTACGGGCACATGCGTGTTGCGCACGGACTGCATGGCATGTCCGTACCACATGGCGGTGGCTAAGATAAGGAAGAGCGTAAATGTGATCACGCTCCGCCAGCTGATGCGATGGAATAACTCTTTCACTCTAAACACTAAACACTAAACTCTAAACCCTCAACTCTAAACAACCCTAAACACTAAACTCTAAACACTCAACAACCCTAAACACTAAACCCTAAACCCTCAACTCTAAACAACCGATCACTTCGTTGCTTGCGCAGCGGTTGTAGCGTCGGTTACGTCTGCGTAAACGCTCTCTTTCGCTACTTTGAGCGTTACGTCTTTCGATACGGTGATGATGAAGGCGTTGTCTTGTACTTCCTTGATCTCGCCGAAGATACCGCCTGCGGTTACGACGCGGTCACCTTTCTTCATCGCCTCGCGTTGTTTCTGCAACTCTTTCTGCTTCTTCGTCTGCGGACGGATCATAAAGAAATAGAATACCACGAAGATCAACACCATCATGATGATGAATGACCAGTTACCGCCTTTTGCGGGTGCTGCTGCCTGATCGGCTGCCTCTATGGCAACAGCAGCGTCTTGCAATAAAATAAAATCTAACATAATTATAAAATTTAATAATTTTTCTCTAAACT
>JAEDNI010000001.1 GCA_016302585.1 Paludibacteraceae bacterium
TCCGTATATTCGACAATAGGCGTAGCGTCGGAAGCCAGGAAATACTCGTCTTCACCGATACCCACAACCAGCGGTGAACCCTTACGAGCGGCGATGAGCGTATCCGGATGCGTCTTATCGAGGATAGCTATCGCGTACGCTCCTACCACCTGCTGAAGCGCAAGTTGCACAGCCGTTTTGAGATCGACATGGCGGTTGATCTGGGTGTATTCAACCAGTTGTACGAGCACTTCGGTGTCGGTGTCTGACTTGAAGGTATAGCCCTGCTCCATGAGTCCTGCTTTGAGGACTGCGTAGTTCTCGATAATACCATTATGGATGATAGCCAGGCGTTCGGACTCGGAGTAATGAGGATGCGCATTGGCGGTGTTGGGTTCGCCATGTGTAGCCCAACGCGTATGGGCGATTCCGATAGTGCCGTCTATGTCTTTGGTTGCGCAGAAGGCCTCCAGTTCAGACACTTTGCCTTTGGCTTTATAGACATTGAGTTGTCCCTGCTCATTGATGAGCGCCACACCGGCACTGTCGTAGCCCCGGTACTCGAGACGATGCAAGCCTTTAATTAAGATCGGATAGGCTTTGCGTTTACCGATATATCCTACAATTCCACACATATAATGGCGAATGATTAATGGTTAGTGGTGATTTATGGTTGCAAAATTACACTATTTTTTTGGTTTATGCAAGTTTTTTCATTCTTTTTAGTGCCTCTTCGACATCTTTTCTATTGGAGAAGGCCGAAAAACGCACAAATCCTTCTCCTGTGGGTCCAAATCCGGCACCCGGCGTACAAACGATTTGGCTGGTATGAAGTAAATGGTCAAAGAACGACCAAGAGGTGTATCCATGCGGCACACGGCACCAGATATAGGGTGCATTCTTACCGCCGAAGACTTCGTATCCCAGGGTTCGCAGACCCTCTAAAAAGATCTGCGCTGTTTGCTTGTAATAACTTAGATTCGCTTGAATAGCGGCTTTTCCTTCGGGGGTATAGGTAGCCTCAGCAGCCCGCTGGGAGATATAGGAGGCTCCGTTGAACTTGGTACACTGTCTGCGCAGCCACATGGTTTGCAAGCTTGTTGCTTTCGGAACCACCGTATAGCCGCAGCGCACTGCCGTAAAGCCGGCTGTCTTGCTGAAACTGCGTATCTCGATCGCCACTTCCTGTGCACCCTCTATCTCGTAGATGCTATGGGGCACGTCAGGATCTTCGATGAAGGCTTCGTACGCGGCGTCGAAGAGAATGATGCTATGGTTCGTCCGCGCATATTCCACCCATCGCGATAACTCATCGCGCGTGAGCACCGTTCCTGTCGGATTATTCGGAAAACAGAGATAGATAATATCGGCTTTTTGTTTAGGCAACGCAGGATAGAAATTATTCTGAGCCAGACAAGGCAACCAGATGATTTCTCTTCCCGCCATGCGGCTGGTATCAACGTACGCCGGATAGGAAGGTTCTAAAATAGCGACAGTATTGGAAGCATCGAACAATTCGCTGAGGTTTCCCAAATCACTGCCTGCTCCATCGCTGATAAACACCTCCTCGGGCGATACATGAATACCACGCGGGGTATAGTCATTATCGACGATGGCTTGTCGTAACCATAAATAGCCTTCTTCGGGTCCATATCCGCGAAAAGTAGCGGCAGAGGCCAGTTCATCCACGGCGCGATGCATGGCTTCTATGATGACAGAAGGTAACGGAAGCGTCACGTCGCCTATTCCCAAACGCAAGACATGCGCCTCGGGATGCGTTTGCTGATAGGCTTTTGTACGATTCGCAATCTCAGTGAAGAGATAATGGCCGCGTAGTTGCTGTAAGTGAGTATTAATAAACATGGCTTTCAGTATTCAGTTCTCCACGGAACACTTCGGTTGCCGGGCCGGTCATGAAGACCGATGACTGGTCGGTTTTCCATTGTATAAGCAGGTCGCCTCCGGGCAGATGAACAATCACCTCTCGCTCCGTCAAACCGTTAAACATAGCGGCTGCAGCAGCGGCACATGCACCTGTTCCGCACGCGAGTGTTTCTCCGGATCCGCGCTCGATGACACGCAGGTCCAACTCCTTTTTATTTTCATGCACGCGCACGAGCTCCACATTCGTGTTAGCCGGCAGTTGCGGTAGGGTATCGCGGAAGAACACTGCATGGGGGTTGCCCATATTGACGGAGGTATACCCGATCGGATCATTGCCTATCAGGATGGAGGAGGAATGAATGATCGGTTTTCCCATATTCACCGTTACTTGCTGCACAATGTCGTTCGCGATTTGAAGGGTTAGGGCACGTATACCGGCAAGGGTCTCTATCTCCATATGAATCTCGCGACAGAGGTTATTCTCGTACAGGTATTTCGCCACACAGCGAATGGCATTTCCGCACATCTCCGCTTCGCTGCCATCGGCATTGAAGATCCGCATTTTCGCGTCTGCTTCTTTGGATGGCAGTATCAGCACCAGCCCATCGGAGCCAATACCAAAATGGCGATCAGACACACGCAGCGCCAACGCAGACAGGTCCGATTTGGCAATATATTCCGCTGTGGTTTTGGGGAAACAGTCTATGTAGACGTAGTCATTTCCCAGACCATGCATCTTGATGAAAGGGAGTTTCATATAATGGCGAATGGTTAATGGATGAACATGAGTTCGCGATACTTAGGGAGCGTCCACATCTCATCGTCGACGATGAGTTCGAGGGCATCGGCATGTGCACGGATTTCAGCCATGAGCGGCAGGACGTTGTCATGATAAGCGATGGCTTTGCTGCGCTCATCGACTTGCCGATTGGCTTTATGGCGTGCGTCAGTCATATGCTCTACCCCTTCGAGAATAGCACCCGAGTGTTCCTCTATTTGCTTGATGATACTATAGTCCATTGCATTGAGGGATGCCGTCTCATCTGCCGAGAAGACCTGTTTGACAGCCAGCACATTCTGCAGCAACATGGTCTGATAGCGCTTAGCGGCAGGGAGAACATGGTTGACCACAAGATCTCCCATGACGCGACTCTCTATTTGCAGTTTCTTGACATAGGTCTCCCATTTCACTTCACTGCGACTATGGAGTTCTGCAGCGCTGAGGACACCGGTCTTCTCAAACATCTGAATCGAGGACGGGAGTACGTAGTTGTCGATGATTTTCGGCACACTGGTCTCGCAATCCAAACCACGCTTTGCCGCCTCATCTTTCCATTCGTCGGAATAACCGTTTCCATCAAAACGAATGGCTTTGCATGCCATAATATATTTCTTGATGACATCGAAGAGCACACGTTCCTTGGCTTCGCCTTTCTCGATACGTGCATCCACTTCGTTTTTGAAGAGCATGAGTTGCTCGGCTACAGCCGCATTGAGCGCCAACATCGCGGCACCGCAGTTCGCAGAAGAACCGACTGCACGGAACTCGAAGCGATTGCCGGTAAAAGCAAAGGGCGAAGTACGGTTGCGATCGGTGTTATCCAGCAGAATCTCGGGTATATTTGCCACGCCGAGTTTCATTTCTTTCTTGGCGTTGATGATGATGGCTTCTTCGGCCTTCGCTTGCTCGAGTTTGTCCAGCACGGCGCTGATTTGTTTTCCGAGGAAGACAGAGATGATAGCCGGTGGAGCTTCGTTCGCCCCCAAACGGTGCTCATTGGTTGCACTGACGATAGAGGCTTTAAGCAGTCCGTTATGACGTTGAACGGCCATGAGAACGTTGACGAGGAAGGTGATGAACTGCAGGTTCTGGTACGGATTCTTACCCGGTGCAAGCAAGTTAACACCCGTATTGGTGGACATCGACCAGTTGCAATGCTTACCACTTCCGTTCACACCCGCATAGGGTTTTTCATGCAGCAATACGCGGAAATGATGTTTCTCCGCCACACGCTCCATGATGGACATGACGAGCAGGTTATGATCATTAGCCAGGTTGACATCCTCGAAGATAGGCGCCATCTCGAATTGATTCGGTGCCACCTCGTTATGACGCGTCTTAACGGGTATACCGGCCTTGAGCGCTTCGTATTCGAGTTCACGCATAAAGGCCAATACGCGCGCAGGGATAGCCCCGAAATAATGGTCCTCGAGCTGCTGCGACTTAGCGCTGTTATGGCCCATGAGTGTTCGTCCGGTAAGTAAAAGATCCGGCCGCGCCGTATAGAGCGATTCGTCCACGAGGAAGTACTCTTGCTCCCAACCGAGGTTCGCGTGCACGTGTTTTACCTGTTTATCAAAGTACGCGCACACTTCGCGCGCGGCATGACAAAGGGCAGCCGTAGAACGAATCAGCGGCGTCTTATAATCGAGTGCCTCACCGGTATATGCCACAAAGACAGTAGGGATACAGAGCGTGTCACCGATTAAGAAGACAGGGCTCGAAGGATCCCAAGCGGAGTAACCGCGTGCCTCGAAGGTATTTCGGATACCTCCCGAAGGGAAGGACGAAGCGTCCGGTTCCTGCTGGTAGAGGCTATCTCCACTGAACTCCTCCATCAATGCACCGTTCTTAAGGGTGAAGAACGCATCGTGTTTCTCTGCCGTACCTCCGGTGAGGGGTTGGAACCAATGGGTGAAGTGGGTAGCTCCGTGATCCATCGCCCATTTCCGAATACCGATAGCCACCACATTGGCTATGTCGCGATGAATCGTGCGGCCATTATCCACATCATCAAATAACTGATCCAACACTTCTTGGGCGATGTATTCCTTCATTTTCTCACGCGTGAAGACATCTTGCGCGAAATAGTCCTTCACTTTACCTTCCGGCATCTCAACCGCCGTCGGTTTATGTTCAAATGCAGTTTTTAACGCTTCAAAACGAATATTACTCATACTTTTGACGTTGTTTTTCGTTTTTAATCCGATTAAATTTAAAAATCGACGGCAAAAGTACAACAAAATTTTGGAATATGCAAGTAAAAAATGTAAATTGAATGATTTTTTTTCCATAAAAGCCTTGCGTATATCAAAAAAAAGCATTACCTTTGCAGCCAGTTTGGCGCAAAGGCATCAGACAGTAATTCGTAATTAGTCAAATCGCAAATAATTTTTATGGCAACACAAGAAGAAACATTTAAGAAGATCGTAGCGCATTGCAAGGAATACGGATTTGTTTTTCCGAGTAGTGAGATATACGATGGTCTGGGCGCTGTGTATGACTATGGTCAGAATGGCGTAGAGTTGAAGAACAACATCAAGCGTTATTGGTGGGACTCCATGACGCTGCTGCATGAGAATATCGTAGGTATTGATGCGGCTATCTTCATGCACCCGACAACATGGAAAGCATCGGGACACGTAGACGCCTTCAATGATCCGTTGATCGACAACCGCGACAGCAAGAAGCGCTATCGCGCAGACGTGCTGATTGAAGATCAGATTGCTAAATACGACGAGAAGATTGCGAAAGAGGTTGAGAAAGCCCGCAAACGTTTCGGAGAGAGTTTCAACGAGGAGATGTTCGTTGAAACGAATGAGAGAGTGAAAGAATTAAAGAGCAAGCGTGAGGCGCTGCATGCCCGTTTTGCCAAGGCGATGAACGATAACAACCTGGACGAGTTAAAGCAGATCATCCTGGATGAGGAGATCGTTTGTCCGATTAGCGGCACGCGCAACTGGACCGACGTACGTCAGTTCAACCTGATGTTCGCGACAGAGATGGGTTCGACGGCAGACGGCGCAATGAAGATTTATCTTCGTCCGGAAACGGCACAAGGTATCTTCGTGAACTTCTTGAACGTGCAGAAGACGGGCCGTATGAAGATTCCGTTCGGAATTGCGCAAATTGGTAAGGCATTCCGCAACGAGATTGTCGCTCGTCAGTTCATCTTCCGTATGCGCGAGTTCGAGCAGATGGAGATGCAGTTCTTCGTTCGTCCGGGTGAGGAGTTGAAATGGTTCGAGCACTGGAAACAATTCCGCCTGAAATGGCATAAGGCACTGGGCTTGGGTGACGAGAAATACCGCTTCCACGACCATGATAAGTTGGCGCACTACGCCAATGCCGCAACCGATATCGAGTTCTTGATGCCGTTTGGGTTCAAGGAGGTAGAGGGTATTCACAGCCGTACCAACTTCGACCTGAGCAGTCATGCGAAGTATTCAGGTAAGAAGATCGAATATTTCGATCCGGAACTTAATCAGAGTTACACACCATACGTGATCGAGACCAGTATTGGTGTAGATCGTATGTTCCTGAGCGTGATGTGTTCGTCTTACGAAGAGCAGGCATTGGAAGGTGGCGACACCCGTGTCGTTTTACACTTGCCGGCTGTTTTAGCTCCGGTGAAGGCATGCATCATGCCGCTCGTTAAGAAAGACGGTCTGCCCGAAAAAGCACGCGAGATCATGAACGAGTTGAAGTTCGATTTCAAGGTGGCATATGATGAAAAAGACAGTATCGGTAAACGCTATCGTCGTCAGGATGCTGTGGGTACGCCGTTTTGTATCACAGTGGATCACGACACAGAGAAAGACGGTTGTGTAACCGTTCGTTATCGCGACACGATGGCGCAGGACCGCGTGAAGATCGAAGACCTGCACGAGATCATCCGCAAAGCGACCGATCCAAAGGAACTATATCGCAAGATTGTGGGAGACTCGATGGAGGACTCTATTGAGTAGATGAGAGTTTAGAGTTTAGAGTTTAGAGTTTAGAGTTTAGAGAAAAGCGGAGCTGAAAGGCTCCGTTTTTTTTATCGTATAGAGCGATAGATGACGCGCGCTGAGAAGGCAGAGAGGACGATAGCAAAGAGGATCGCGACGAGCCATGCCACAGCGAGCGAGGCAGGACGTAAGTCCGGAGCCAAACCGATGAGATATGCCAAGTAAGTATGACGCGCAGAGGTAAGGATAATCATGGCAAACGCAACGGAGGTGAGATTCGTCAGGAAAACCAGCAGTTGGTAGGGTCTCGCCAGATAATGCGAGGTATAGCCAATGGCTTTGAGGTTACGAATCGCTTCCTGGTTACGCTGCATGAGAAGGAAGATAGAAAGCATGAGTACGTAAGCGGCCAAGAGGCAAATGACAAGACCTATGATCAGCACGACAGCTACCAGAATGCGCATAAGCCATGAAGCCTTGGAGGCATTCAGGTTATCGCCTTCTATATTGAGTTCATGTTCCTTACAATAGGTAGCGATTCGTTCATCAGTCGGATTGGAGACGCGCAGAATGAGACGTGATACATCACCCTGATGGCGATACGGGGCAAACTGCGCATTAGACCATTCGATAAAGGTCTGCGGCACCAGGATGGTATTGATGCGCGAGGAGAAACCGATGATTCGTCCCTTGAGTTGAGCCGAACGTTCATTGCCCCAGAGGGTGAGGTTGAGCACGACCTTATTGACCATAGATTCGGAGATCGCAGGAAAATCCGAGGTAGGCGCATAGCCGAAGTTATAGAGATTGAGATAGGTGCGCGGCACGATGATAGGTACCTTCGTATCGCCGGGCGTAAAGGTCCATTCCTCCGATTCGACATCGATGAAGTCATCGGGTACGGCTTCAAAGAACAGATCCGATCCGACATCAATACCGTAACTCTTGACAACCAATTGTCCGTATATACGATATTGTGCAGCCGTGAAGGTTCCAAGTTGCTCCACGAAGGGCTGTTGTCTGAGTTCTTCTATCTCTCCGGGTTCGAATGCCGGTTTCGTTCCGGAGATAGCATCGAGAGTAGAAACGGGTTTGGTAAGAACCATGAAGTCCGGCCGCATAAAGCCGGCTTTATTGGAGAGGATCGGTTGTATATCGCGGTATAGCTGGACGCCCAACACAATGATGGTGAGTCCAATGATATTTGCGATAATAAAGCCAATGAACTGTCCTATAGACAGGTTTTGGCGTAACACTTTCCAGATGAGTCTCATAACGTCAGATGTTGGTCGTAATGAATAGGAAGTGTCTTACCAAGAGATGTGACGACGATTCCAAAGCCTCGTTGGGCTTGTTCGCGCGTCACGATATCGGCCATGATACGTGCATTGGCATCATCGAGATGGCTGACGGGTTCATCCATGAGCAGGAAGGAACAAGGTTGGCATAATGCGCGCAGAAAAGCCACACGCTGCTGCTGTCCCCAAGAGAGAATTCTTGCCGGTTGATCCCATTTATCAGACAGTCCGACCTGCTCAAAGAGCGCACGGATTTCTTCTTCGGAGCGGAAGGATGTCTGTTGGTTAACTATCTGCACATTCTCAAAGGCCGTGAGGTTCGGGAAAAGGCGCAGGTCCTGGAAGACATACGCCAATTCGATCCGATATAAAAGTGCGCGATCACGGGGTGTGAAATCGCGAATATCGCGTTGATCGAGGGTGATAGTACCGATATAATCGGAACGAAAACCACCAATGAAATGCAAGAGGGATGATTTACCGATACCCGATGCAGCCTCGACGCAGTAGTTCTTACCGCGCTCGAAGTGCATCGGATGTGAGAATCCTATATGGATATCGGAAATCATTCAAACAGGGCGATTATTACCAAACTACTTACTCCCCTTGTTCAGCGGGAGCCGGTTCCTCGGCTTCCACTACTTCGACATCATAGTAGTCCTCGTCGAGCAGGTAGTCATAGTTATAACGCTGTGCGCGAACCTTATCGTACTCGACGCATGCAACTCCGATCTTAATACCCTGCTCCAGGAAGAGCGCGAGAGAGTTCTTGGAGTCCTCATTGAGAACGAACTCGATAGTAGCCTCATCGCGTTTCTCCACTTTCAGTTGAGCAAAGTCAAACAGGTCTGCGAGACGACGCCATGTATTGAGGAAACGGGCTTCCTCAGGAATGGTACGACGTGTACGTTCCGTGAAATAGGCGTCTACGATGGGTTCCGCATCTACATAGGCATAGACATAGGAGGAGGTAGCATTACCAGCTTTCTCGAAAGACGGCTTTGCGTCTCCGTAGGTATAGGTGCGGATGTTGGTTACCGAGAAGGCTTTCTTATCGCCATCGATATAGATGTCCTTCGGAATCTCGTCGCCTAAGATATCAAGCATCGGTTTGATCTCGCTGAACGGCGTCGGCATGATAAAGAGGAAATCAGGATCGGAGTCGAAGTTCTTACCCGCTACAGCAGCAGCCAGTGTTCCGTCGGTCTTACGCAGGATCTGCTTCACCATATTATAGATCATCTTCTCTTCACCGCTGAAGCTAGCACCGGTCTCTTCCATTGCTTTCTCAATAGCCTTGCAGTACTCTTCGCCGTCAATCCCCAGCGCTACGAGGGCAATGAGATTACGCTCCGGAATGAGTTTGAGGGTCTCTTTCGACACTTTCTTGATAAGCAAGTTGTCGTCATCGTCGTCATATCCGTCCACAAAGAAGTTAATATCAAACTCACCGGATTTGAAATCGAGATTAGCCACACATTGCATCTCGAATAGTTTCTCCCATACCTCCTCTGTGAGATACGGACACAAGTCGCGGAACTGATGCTCTACCTCCGAACGAATCTCGCGTTTTGCTTTGCGAGAGAGGTTCTCCATATTGATCGTAGACGTGATATCTGCCGCATTCTTCTTAAAGAACTTACCGGCATCGGTAGAGAAGAAGGACTTATCGTTCTCGAGCAGGTCGCGGTAATCATTACGGTTGTTGGACGAACCAAGAAGGAGGCTCTTCTGCGTAAGCGCAGCCACGAGACGACCATGCTCTTCTACCCAGGTTATTTCACCGGATTCCGAGAGTTCAACGGCTTCGGAAATCGTCGCCAGTTTCTTCGCCACGGTTTCCTTATCGCGCACGGAAGCGAGGATATAGCCTTCTTCCATCGACGAGGGGGTAAAGAAATAGAACGGGCTAAGCATATCCAGCCCCATATCCTGCGAGTTACGCAGCATGTCCGCCAGTTTCTTGAGGTCGGCATCCTCAGGATCAATGGAAAGAATCAGATCCGCAATATCGTCTTTCTGAGCTAAGAAGTCCGATTTGAGGCCGATGTTCTTGACGTCCAACTCCACAACGATGGGTGCATCGGCAGGAATGGCTTTCTTGTACGCGGATTTTGAGCAAGAGCTCAACATGGCAGCCAGCACCACAAGGGAGGAGAGTAGCAAGCCACGGAAAGAGAAATTCTTTTTCATACTACGATTATTTAAGGGTTAGTAAATAAATGCGCTGCAAAAGTACAACAAAAATTGCAAATATGCAAGTTTTTAGGATTTTTTATTTCTAATTTCTGTGGAGGAAATATCGAAATAAGGTGCTTCGCTAAGGAAACGGAGATCCTTCGCATTGTTAAACGATACGGGATGACGGGATCCCGTGGAATGACGCGGGAAGACAAAAATACGGAAATGAGAGAGGATGAATTCGTATTCGCGCCATTGGGTGAAAATGGTTAAGTTATCCTCACCTATCACAAGAGTGAATTGGTGATCCGGATAAGCTTTTTGCAGTTCGCGCAAGGTATTGGCCGTATACGACGGGCGAGGGAGAGAGAACTCAAAGTCGGAAACGACCACATGCGGGATCTCTTTGACTGCTTCGCGCACGGCAGCCAAGCGTTCGTTCTCCGGAGCGAGGGAATCGGCTTGTTTGAGCGGGTTATTGGGTGTGACGAGAAACCACAGTTCATCAAGGTCAGTATGCTCGATGACCCATTTCGCCAATCCGACATGCCCGAAATGCACGGGATTGAAACTTCCTCCGTATATTCCGATGCGCAGCATCGTTGTTTAATCGTTTGTGGAGCTTCGCTCCGTTTATGGGTTTATTTATTCTCGATGATAGCGTCTAATTGTTGGAACGCATGAGGAAGATCATCATTGATGAGCACGCGATCAAACTGCGGTTTGTACGACAATTCCTCTTCCGCTTTCGCAAGGCGTTTCTCAATCATCTCAGGCGAAGTATCTCCGCGTCCTTCGAGTCGCTTGCGCAGTTCCTCAATAGAGGGAGGACAAATGAAGATAGAAGTAGCTTGATCACCCAATATTCGCTTGAGGTTCAGTCCTCCTTTGACATCCACATCGAAGAGCACCTGGCGACCGGCAGCTTCAATACGATTGATCTCTTCTTTGAGGGTGCCGTAATAAAGGCCTTCATAGACTTGCTCGAACTCGATGAAGTCATTGTGTTCGATGCGTTTTTGAAACTCTTCTACCGAGATGAAGTAATACTCTTTACCATGTTCTTCTTGTCCACGCGGAGGGCGTGTAGTACAGGAAACCGAGAGTTCAAAGAGGTTTGGATACTTGGTAAGCAAGTGCTTCACCATGGTTGATTTACCGCTGCCCGAAGGCGCACAGAAGATATATATCATTGTATATTGCCTTACGGCGTTTAGTGTTCCGTTAGAACGTTTATAAAACGTTGAGGACTTGTTCTTTTATTTGCTCGAGGATGTCTTTCATCTTGACCACGATGATTTGCATCTCGGATTGATTGGATTTAGAGCCAAGCGTATTGATTTCGCGTCCCATTTCTTGCGCGATGAAACCGAGTTTTTTGCCGACTCCGCTTCCTTCGGAATCCATCGTCTCACGGAAATACTTGATATGGTTGGTGAGGCGCACTTTTTCTTCGGTGATATCCAGTTTCTCAAGGTAATAAATCATCTCCTGTTCCAATCGATTTCGATCGATTTCCGCAGCGCTTTGTGCGCTGAGCGCAGAGAGGTTTTGTTCCAGCCGTTCTTTGATCTTGGCTACGCGCCCTTTCTCGAAAGGTTCTACTTGGGATAGCAGCTCCGCGATACCATCGAGTTTTTGAGTGAACATCGCTTGCAAAGCGGCTCCTTCTTGCGTACGGAAGGCGATGAAAGCATCGATCGATCGATTCAGGAGATTTTGCACACTACTCCACTCTTCGTCAGAGAGATCGGAATGATCTTCCTGGATCTTCAGCACATCGGGGAAACGGAGGATAGCCGCCATTACGGCATCGGGAATAGCGTCACAGGCAAATTGAGTTTTATACTGCTCCGCATAAATCTTCGCCACATCCCAGTTTACGGGAGTATATCCGGCATCTGAATCATTCATTCCAGAATCCTCGCAGATAACCAGGTCCACTTTCCCACGTTCCAGACGCTGGTTAACGATAGCACGGAGTTCCAGTTCGTGTGCACGCAACGGCGCTGCCAAGCGAACGGAAAGATCCATGGATTTGGAGTTCAGCGAGCGAATCTCGCAAACCAGTTTTCTTCCTCGGAAAATTGTTTCGGCTTTTCCGTAGCCGGTCATAGAAAGTATCATTTGCCTATACAGAATTTGCTGAATATATTTGCTAACACTTCAGTGTTGGTGATCTGTCCGGTCACTTCGCCGAGCGCCGCGAGACAGTCCTGCAGATCCATGGAGAGCAACTCTCCGGAGAGCCCGTCCCGCAAGCCCTGCTGTACACGAAGAATCGCCTCATGGGCACGGGAGATTGCCTCGTAATGACGGGCATTGGAGAGCATGACGGCAGAGGTCGGCAGCATCTCTTTAGCTACCCTTACCAACTCGCGTCTGAGCGGCTCGATGTCGCCGTTCTTCGCGGAGAGAGGAATCAGACCGCTACGCTGACAGAGTACGGACCGCTCACTTTGTTCGCTGACAGAACACAGATCGACCTTATTGAGGACGGACAGTACAGAGAGGTCGCGGGCAGGTCGCGGGCAGGTCGCGGGAATGACCTCACCGGGACGTGTGGCATCCTGCACGGAGATGATGATCTGCGCCTTCTCCATGGCCTGGCGGCTTCGCTCGACACCCATCTGCTCGATCACGTCGTTCGTCTCGCGTATTCCCGCCGTGTCGATGAGGCGGAAGAGGATGCCGTCGATGACAAGGGTGTCTTCTATCGTATCGCGCGTCGTGCCTTGGATATCGCTCACGATGGCGCGTTGCTCGCCTAAGAGCGCATTCAGAAGGGTCGATTTGCCGACATTCGGCGCACCGATGATGGCTACTGAGATCCCGTTACGGATAGCGTTGCCGGTGGCAAAAGAGCGCATCAGGGCTGCGAGTTTCTGCTCAATCTCATCGGCGAGCGTCTGCAACTCCGTGCGGTCCGCAAACTCCAACTCCTCGTGGTCCGCAAAATCTAACTCCAACTCTACCAGAGAAGTGAAATGCAACAAGCGTTCGCGCAGCGCCGCCAACTCCGTGGAGACCGATCCGCGCAGCTGACTCAGCGCCAGATCTTTCTCTGCTTTGCTCTGCGCGGCGATGAGGTCTGCGACGGCCTCCGCACGGGTAAGATCCATCTTCCCATTGAGAAAGGCTCGACGGGTGAACTCACCGGGTTCGGCCGCCTTGCAACCGGCATCGATCAGCCATTCGAGCAAGGTCTGCTGGATATACAAACTACCATGGCAAGCTATTTCCACCGTATCTTCTCCGGTAAAGGAATGCGGGGCACGAAAAACAGAACAAAGCACTTCGTCAAGGATGTCGGATGCACGCTGAATACGACCAAAATGGATAGAATTTGGTTTCGCCTCCGCGAGCGAATGGTTCGCTTGAAAAAGCGAGTCCACGACAGGGACAGCCTGAGGGCCACTCACGCGGATGAGTGCAACACCTCCCATACCATAGGGGCTCGATATAGCGCAAATCGTGGACATAGACATCAAATCGAGCGCAAAGATAACACTTTTTTTTTACATACGCAAAAAAATTAATAAAAAGCACAAATAATTTGCACATATAAAAATATTTTTGTATCTTTGCACCGAATTTCGATAAATCACATTTATAAACTACATAAAAACACATTTGAGTTATGCGAACAACATTTAATCGCCTTCGTGCAGTAAAGGACAGTCTTCCCCATGGTAGTATGGATGCCATTGCAGCAGAGCTGGGTTTAACGGGAGATGAGGTACGCGCTTTCTTCAACGGAGAGGGCACGGCAGACTATCATCTGGAGCCGGGTTTTGACGGTGGCATTGTTGACTTGACCAACACGCGCATCTTGGAGGTTGCCTTGCGTCGCGCATGGGAAGCACAAAATGCGCTTTAATCACGAAGGCGTATGCTGAAGGATCGATTCAGGTCGATGCTCCAAAAGGTAATTGCTCTGACAGTTTTTGTTGGAGCAATACCTTTTTTGTTTGGCGCGCGCGTGTGTGCGGATGAAATAAGTGCAGCGGAGGGACAAGAGGTAGTAAAAAAAGAGAATAAATGGTTAGACGACTACCATAAGCCGATCGGGCTGACCTACAACGTGCAAGCTGTTCTGCAAACAGCGTATGTATGGCGCGGTATGTCTGTCGGAGCCGCCAATATACAAGCCAGTGCCAATGTGGGTTACGGCGGATTATATCTGGATATGTGGTGGAATGTGGGCGTAGAGCAATGGAACTTCAAGACCTTCCAGCCGGAGGTGGACTTCAGTTTAGGTTTTGCCCGCTGGGGATTGAATGTATACATGCTCTATATTTATAATTTCAATTGCGGTTTCTTCGATTTTCACAATTATCCAGATAAGGGAAATCGCTTGGAGCTCAATGTAAAATACACCATAAGCAGCAAGTTGCCGCTTGGAATTCTTTGGGCTACGCGCGTAGCCGCGAGCGACGGATATCTGAATACCACCGGCGATATGGTACGTGCATGGTCGAGTTACGCAGAGATCTTTTACACGCAGAACTTGCCGTACGACCTGAGTCTGCACGGTGCTGTGGGTTTCACGCCGTGGAAGAGTTGCTACACGAAATATAAGGGTGATTTTGCCGTAACGAACATCACGATTTGTTTGCGCAAAGACTGGAGTCTGAGTAAGCACTGCGGCATGATGCTAAAGGGTCAATTGACGATAAACCCATATCTGATGGCAACCGATAAGTCATCCATAGAATGGCACTCATTCAATCCGACGAATCAGTCTATTAACGTCAATGTAGGTTTGGGAGTTTACTTGAAGTAAGAGTTGAAAGTTGAAAGTTTATAGCTTAAAGATAAAAAAATCAAAATGAAAAAGGTATTGGTATTAGTAGCCGCTACGATGATGGCGGTATTTGTTTCGGCAGAGAGCAAAGTAGAATTTGCGTATGAGGCCGGAGCGGATGTGGTTAGTTCATATATCTGGCGCGGCCAGTACAACGGTGGTTTAAGTTTTCAGCCGGAAGGTTTAGTTGGTTTTAACGCACTAGACGAGGCTATTCAGTTCCGCGCAGGTGTGTGGGCCAATTTAGGTGCTTCGGATTGGCAGTGGAAAGCCAACAAAGGCGATGGCAGAGGGTATACGATGTTTATGCCGGAGGTAGACTTTATGGCTTCTGTTACTGCTTATGGTGCCAGCGTCGGTTTCACCGAGTATTACTATTGCGATAATGGTAGTACGCATCAGTCAGAGGTTTGGGTTGGTTATAACTTCGATCATTTCTTCGGTGTAGGTGCGTACATCAATTGGTACACCATGGTTGCCGGAGATGATTTCGTGTATGACGACAACGCCGTAGCTCACCGCGCTTGGAGCAGTTATCTGGAGTTGGGTTATGACTACACGTTTGAGGACAAGGGTATCACCTTAGGTGCGCAGTTAGGTATGTCGCCGTGGGCCAGTGACGTGTACGGCAATGAGAAGTTTGCTTTAACCAACATCACGCTGAAGATCAACAAAGAATGGGAGTTTGATGTGGTTACTTTGGATCTGTATGCACAGGGTACGCTGAATACGGATGGTTTGACGACGCAGACAGCTTTTATTGGTGCTGCAGGTGAGGACAAACTATACAACCAGAAGCTGAATGCCGTTCTGGGCTTGGGTATTTGGTTCTAATGAAAATCAGCAAAAAACATACGATCAGTGCGTTGGTAGCGTTGATAATTGCAACGCTATTTCTGGTGTTATGGAAGGATGAGCCGAAAAAGCAGTTCTATCATAATGAAGGTTCTGTTTTCGGCACATACTACAACATTCGCTATGAGACATCGAAGGATCTGAAGGATAGTGTCGTGGCATCCTTCGCAGCTTTCGATAAGAGTCTGAGTATGTTTAATCCCCACTCCACGCTTTCCGCCATCAATGCCAATCGGGACACTGTGACCGATGCGGCCTTTGAGGCGATGTGGGCAGAAGCGGAACGGGTACATGCTTTATCGGACGGAGCGTTCGACATCACGGTAGCGCCGTTGGTGAAGGCGTTCGGATTTGGCAAAAAGAGTGATCAGTATGCTGAAATCAGTTCACAGACCATCGATTCGCTAAGAGAGTTTGTAGGGTTTGAGAAAGTGGAGCTGAGAGATCATCGAGTGATCAAACAGGACCCACGTGTGCAGTTAGACGGTGGTGCGGTAGCTAAGGGTCAAGCATGCGATATGATTGCCGATTTGTTGGCTCGCAACGGTTGCACAAATTATCTGGTAGATATCGGAGGAGAAGTGGTTTGTCACGGAATGAACCCACGCGGTGAGCGCTGGCATATCGGTATTACCAAACCGAATCTGAATAACGAAGGTGCGCAACAGGACCTGCATGAGGTGTTAGCCGTGAGCGATGTATGCATGGCGACGAGTGGTAATTACCGCAATTTTTATTATGTCGGAGACGAACGAAGGAGCCATACAATCGACCCTCGCACGGGATATCCTGTGCAGCACTCGCTACTGAGTGCTACCGTAATCAGCAGCACTTGTATGCGCGCGGACGCATTAGCCACCGCATGCATGGTGTTAGGTGCGGAGGAAGGTATGGACATGATCGCTCGTGCCGGAGATGCCGCATGCTACTTCATCGTGGCGCAAAATGACAGTTTAATAACAATTTCTTCTCCGAACTGGGAAGAGCGAATAAAAGAATAATATGAAACGGACTATTGTTTGTATCATCCTTGCCCTTTGCGGATTGCAGTTATGGGCAACACTGCCGGAAGTGACAATCAAAGATCTTGACGGGCACAGCGTGAATGTAGCAAAACTGACGCAGAGCGGTAAACCGGTTGTGATATCGTTTTTCGCAACATGGTGCAAACCCTGTATGCGTGAGTTAAAGGCGATTCATGATGTCTATCCGGATTGGCAAGACGAGATGGGTGTAGAGATGTACATCGTTTCGATCGACCAGGCGCAAGACGAACATAAAGTGCGTCCGTTAGTGGATGGTAACGGATGGGAATACCATGTATTACTGGATCCGAATGGTACGTTCAAACGCGCGATGAATGTTCAGAATATCCCGCATATGTTTGTATTCGACAGCAAAGGCGCACTCGTCTATCAGCATGTCGGATATAGCGAAGGCGACGAAACAGAGGTAGTGAAATATCTCAAATGAACGAAACACGGGAAATAGGATGGATATGGATAGGGCTTATGGTCCTTACTCTGCTCTGTTATCCGTTTTCCTATTCTTATGCCAATGACACGGTGTTAGTGAGCGGCGGTATACAACATGACGGCTTGTTGGATTGGAGTCCTGTAAAGTACCACAGCAACAGTTATCTGGACCTGAGTGTACACTGGCATGCAGAACGCAAGACGTTCCGAGAGTTACGCGCTACGACCCGATTGGAGTTAACGCAATGGCCGCTATTAGGTTACGAGAGTGATTTCGGCGGACATGGTGTTGGGCACTTAAGTTTAGAGGCTGCTTTCACTTGGGGTAAAATCACGATAGGCGATGTATATGGGCAGTTCGGATCGGGTCTGATTCTGGATCTATACGAGGACCGTGGCATTGGTATCGATGGAGCGCTACGCGGTGCGAAGATAACATTAGAGCCGTATAAAGGTATTCAGTTGCAAATGATAGGCGGTAAACAGCGACGTTATTGGAGTTGCTATAAAGACCATGCCTGGGGCTGGAACTACACCCGCGATGCGACGATAGGCGGCGATGCGGAGATACATATTGAGCAATGGGTACCGAAGATGCAAGCGCTGGATATGCGTTGGATGCTTGGCGGCAGTTATGTATCGAAATACGAGGCACCAGACACTATTATTGTGCCACAAGCCGGGGCGTTATACATGTATAACCTACCTCGCTGGGTGGGAGCCGGAGATGTACGGACGGAATGGCAGATGAAGGATGTGAACCTATTGATCGAGTACGCACGCAAAGCCAATGATCCGTGTTTAGACAACGGATTCAGTTACCGAGACGGTGAAGCTTTGTTCATCAGTGCCGTTTATTCTCGCAAGGGATTTTCCGTATTGGCCCAAGTGAAGCGTACGGATAATATGACATTTCGCTCCGAACGCATGCGCACGGGTATTGCCGGACGACTGAATCACATGCCGGCTTTCGCGGAGCAACACACCTATGCCTTAGCGGCGATGTATCCCTACGTAACGCAGTACAACAGCGGTGAGTGGGCATTTCAAGCGACCTTGCGCTATACATGGCCGCGCAAGACGAAGATGGGTGGAAAATATGGCACGACGATTAAAGTGAGTGCGGCTCATATTCGCGGATTGGCAGCCCCCGGCAGTTGGGATATCGATAAGACGAATGAGGGCGAGTATTATACGGATGTCAATATCGAGTTGAATAAGCGCATAGCGAAACGCTGGTGGCTTAACGCGATGCTGATGTACCAGAATTACAACCAGAAGATTATTGAAGGGCATGGTAGTTTTATTCGTTCCGGTATTGCGGTTGTAGACGCTCGTTATCAAGTGAACAACAATATCTCCATGCGAGGAGAATTACAATATATGTATTCACCCGATTACAGGGGACAGTGGGTGTTTGCATTATATGAATTAAGTCTCTATCATCACTGGATGATCAGTGGTGAATGGAAGTATAACATAGGTGGTGCGGCAGAGGCAACCCATGAACACTTCTACACGGCGGCGTTGACATACACCCATGGTGCACATCGCGCGATGGTAGGTTACACGAAGACGCAAGAAGGTTTTCACTGCGCGGGAGGTGTTTGTCGCTATGTACCGAAACAAGAAGGCGTATGCGCAAGTTATTCCTTTACATGGTGATTGGTCTGCTTTGCAGTTGCGAAGTGATCAAGGAGGAAGATCGGTTGATTCCGGTTCCTACCCCTGTGACCAATAGTCGCACGCATGTACTATTGGAGTACACGGGTTTTCGCTGCGTCAACTGTCCCACTGCTGCGCAGACAGCGCAAGCGCTGCAGGAGTTATATGGCGAGCAGTTGATTGTGGTGGCACTGCATCCGGCTTCAAATCCTTTCACGCAGGGTTTATATGATTACACCTGTCCGGAAGCAGACAGTTTATACCTCTACATGGGCGGCACAGCCACCACACCATTCCCTGCGGGGAACATCGACCTGCAAGCGACTGATAATCGATATTTCTATGACTACAACGAGTGGTCAGGAGAGTTGATTCGCGCCATGCAGCAAGATACGATATGGCCGTATTTAGGCGTAACGACTGAAACGGATATCGAACAGCAGACGATAGACGTAGAGGTATTGGCATACTCAGAAAAAGCCTTAGACACTCGTTTGGCAATCTGGTTGGTTGAAGACAGTATCCATGGTGCTCAAGCGATGCCGGATGGGTCGGTTAACACCGATTATTACCATCGACATGTACTACGTGCGGCGTTGAACGGGTGCCCATGGGGAGAACCGATATTGCTGCAGAACACGGCCTCGCAGTACAAGTACACGATGCCGATACCCGCTCGGTGCAATGCAGCGAACTGTCATATCGTGGCACTTTTATTAGATCAAGATAACTATCGAATATTACAAGCATATGAAACGAATTTGGATGATTAGTGCAGTATTCTGCATGATGACCATGAGTGCACAAGCCATCGAAGTGGAAGTAGACGGACAAGGAGAAGTGCCGGAAGGAGAAGGCCTGGAGTTCACCGTGAATGAGGCCAGTATTGACCCGCTTTCGGGTCTCCCTGTGATGGGCGTAGAAGGAACGCTGATCAGCAGCGGTGCCCTGCAGGTAAGTATCACGCGTTCGTCAACCGGCTTGACAGATGAGTTCTGTTGCGCAGGGCAATGCCAGGCCGGAAATGGCGAAACGACACAGTTACTGAATTATAATCCGTCGGATTTTGCGACCTGGTATATACATTATAATCCGGCAGCAGGATCGAATGAAACCATCACTTATACCTTCAAGGATACAGAAGGCAGCCTGACGCTGACAGTGCACTTTAACTACGAATCGCAGGACGTGGAGCAAGTTTCCGATACCTACAAGGGTACGCAGAAGATACTGAAGGACGGCATAGTACTTATCATAAAAGATGATAAGGTTTATCATTTATGATTTGAGATTTTAAAATTTTTATCGATATGAAACGTTTATTTATAGCTTTGTTGAGCTTAGCCGCTTTGACATTCACAGCATGTAACACTAACAATCCAGACGGACCGGTTCCTGATTCGTTCCCGAAGAAACACTTGATTGAAGAATTCACGGGTCAAGGCTGTGGTTATTGCCCTTATGGTATGAATTGTATCAGTGACTTCACTGCCAATGACACCAATTTCATCGTTATACTGCATCACTATGGTTACAAGCAAGATCACTTTACGGTAAGCGGCAGTAAAACCATCACCAATACTTTGGGCGTAAACGGTGCTCCGAGTATGACTATTGACCGAGCCAAGACAAAGACTGAAAAAGGTAGCCAAACGGTTTTCCACCCGGGTTATCTGCCTACGACAGATAAGGCTCAGTTTGCTACCACGACCTATGCATCAATCGAGATAAAGAACAGTTACAATCCCGATTCGCGTGTGCTGACAGCACGTATCTCGGGTGCAGTTTGCACCAATGATCATCCGGAATTGTATCTGACTATTATGGTCAAAGAGTCCGGCATGCTGGACGTTCAAGCTGACTATTTAGGCAGTTTCGAAGGTTGGAAAGAATTCCGTCATACCAATGCTGTTCGCGCTTTTCTGACGGACGCCAAGGGTGATGTAGTTACGATAAAAAAGCAACGTTACGAAACTGAATACTCGGTGGTATTGGATGATAACTGGGTTCCGGAGAACTGTATGGTTGTTGCTATTCTGAGCGAGAACTTCAAGCCAATTATTCAGGCGGAGGAACGTCCGGTGATAGAGGGTACCACAGGTGGTGCAGATATTGAGTGTGGAGGAGTGACCCCGTATCCGGTAGCCGACTATTACCCGGAGCCGAGTGCCACGTATGGCCCCAGTGTGTATTCGGGAAAAGAAGCCGATACCCTGACCATCTCTCAAACAGCGATTACCGGACGAGAGTCAGATATCAATGAATGGACCATCATGGCTGCAGATCCGGATGGTAATGTTAAGGTAAACGGAACGCGTTGTATTCCGTTCGTATATCTATATTTATATGTTGCTTCGGATGCTACTACTCTTCCGACAGGCACGTATGAGTTGAATCGTTCGGGTCAAATTGGAACGGCATACGCCGGTTATCGCAACGATGAGCTTCAGCAATTGGAAGGATGTATCTTCTATTACACCGGAAGAAGTTCATACAGACAAGGTCATCTGGATCCAAAGGCGACATGGATGATTGCAGATGGTACACTCACCATTACAGAAGAGGGATGGGAACTGATTGGTCATACCCGAAACGGAGCGGATATCCATTTGGTAGGTTCCACACCTATCAAAGATGTCAATGCTTCTGCTCCTGCTAAACTGAAGAGGTTATGAGTTTTACCCACTTACATGTCCACTCTCATTACTCGCTCTTAGACGGATTGTCGAAGGTCGAGGAGATCGTTGATAAGTGTATTGCCTCCGGGATGAACTCGGTGGCATTGACCGACCATGGTAACATGTACGGAATCAAGGATCTGCTTGACTATTGCAAGAAAATCAACAAAGCACGTAAAGAGGATGGTTTAGAGCCATTCAAGCCGATCGTAGGATGCGAGGCATACTGTGCTCGTCGCGGTCGTTTATCCAAGAAAGAGGATAAAGCGGTGAACGCAGAAGGGCGCACATATGTCATCGATCGTTCAGGTTGGCACCTGATCCTACTGGCGAAGAACATGGAGGGTTATCATAACTTATGCCGATTGGTATCACATGGCTATATGTCCGATGCGTTCTATCATACGCCGCGTATCGATAAAGAACTATTGGAGAAATGGCATGAAGGGATTATCTGCAGTTCGGCCTGTCTGGGTGGCGAGTTACCACAGAAAGTGTTGGATGGCCTTGCGAAAAACGACTTCAGCGAAGCGGAAGAGACTATTCAATGGTTTAAGAACCTCTTTGGCGAAGATTATTATATCGAGCTACAGCGCCATGAGACGCAGAAACCAGGTGGAGACCAAGAGGTATATGAACGTCAGAAACAGGTCAACCCTGTGCTTATTGAGTTAGCACGCAAACACGGCGTGAAGATCATTGCCACCAACGATAGTCACTTTGTGAATGAAGAGGATGCAGAGGCGCATGATCGATTGATATGCCTCAGCACAAACCACTATGTGAATGATATCAATCGTATGCACTATACGAAGCAGGAGTGGCTTAAGACACCGGAGGAAATGGAGGCTATCTTCAACGATATACCCGAAGCTATCACGAATACACAGGAGATCGCAGATAAGGTAGAGATATACAATATCGATCACGATCCTATCATGCCGAAGTTCGATATCCCGGCTTCGTTCGGTAAAGAGGAAGATTATCCGGATCGACTGGCTTTCGAAGCCGCATACCTGCGTCACTTGACGATGGAAGGCGCGCTGGAGCGCTACGGCAAAGAGCGATTGGAGACCGATGAGGTGCTCAAAGAGCGAATTGAATTCGAGTTGAACACCATCATCTCGATGGGTTTCCCGGGCTATTTCCTGATCGTGATGGATTTCATTCGTGCGGCCCGTGAAGAACTGGATGTCAGTGTGGGGCCCGGACGTGGATCGGCTGCCGGATCGGTAGTAGCGTACTGTTTAAAGATCACTGACCTGGATCCGCTGAAATATGATTTACTGTTCGAGCGATTCTTGAATCCGGACCGTATCTCTTTGCCGGATATCGATACGGACTTCGAAGATTGCGGTCGCGGTAAAGTGCTGGATTACGTGAGTCGTAAATACGGCGAGACACATGTGGCACATATCGTGACATACGGTAAGATGGCAACCAAATCGGCTTTGGCGGATGTAGGACGTGTGCAACAGGTGCCCCTTGCTTTTGTGAATGAATTAAAGGGCTACGTACCAGATCGTGATTTCCCGGATACGGTATTAAAGAGTCTACCTCCCGGCGCCAAGAAGCCGAAGGTGAACTTGAAAAACTGCTATAAGTACATCGATGAGTTAAAACGCGAGTACGAGACAGGTGATCCGAATACCCGCTCGATGTTGGAATACGCGGCTCGCCTGGAAGGTACGATTCGTCAAGTAGGTGTGCATGCCTGCGGAGTGATCATCGGCGCGGATGACTTGACCAACTTCGCGCCGCTGAGTTCGGTAGAAGATAAGAACAGCAAGAAACGTGTGCTGGTAACGGAATACGACGGACATGTGGTAGAGAGTGTTGGTCTAATTAAGATGGACTTCCTCGGCCTCATCACCTTGACCATCATCAAGGAATGTCTGCGAAACGTCAAGAAAGCACGCGGTATTGATATCGACATCGATCATATACCCATTGATGATGAGTTGACCTATAAGTTGTTCCAAGAGGGACGAACGGTAGCAGTGTTCCAGTTTGAGTCGGCAGGTATGCAGAAATACCTGCGCGAACTGCAGCCAACCGTAATCGGTGACTTAATCGCCATGAATGCCCTTTATCGACCGGGACCGATGGATTATATCCCGCAGTTCATCAAGCGTAAACAGGGTATCGAGCCTGTGACGTACGATATACCAGTGATGGAGAAATACCTCAAAGACACCTATGGTGTGACGGTATATCAGGAGCAAGTGATGTTGCTGAGTCGATTGCTGGCTAACTTCACCCGCGGCGAGAGTGATAAACTCCGTAAGGCTATGGGTAAGAAGCAGATGGATGTATTGGCGTCACTGCAGGATAAGTTTATGTCCGGCGGCAAGGCGAACGGACACGACGAAAAGGTGCTGACGAAAATATGGGAAGACTGGAAGAAATTCGCCTCCTATGCATTTAATAAGTCGCATGCCGCTTGCTACTCCTGGGTGGCTTATCAGACAGGATACCTCAAAGCGCACTACCCTGCTGAGTTCATGGCAGCGAACCTCACCGTCCACAAAGACGACATCAAGGAAGTGACGAAACTCATGGACGAGTGTCGTGCTTTGGGGCTGAGTGTATTAGAGCCTGATGTGAATGAATCCGAGTTATCGTTTACGGTAAATAGCAAGGGTGCAATCCGATTTGGTCTGGGTGGCATCAAGGGTGTAGGTGAAGGAGCAGTAGAAGCCATCATCAGCGAACGGGAGAAAAACGGTAAATACACCAGTATCTTTGATTTCCTCGAGCGTGTGAACCTGCAAAGTTGTAATAAGAAGACTATTGAAAATCTGGCTAAAGCGGGTGCTTTCGAATGCTTCGATGACATCTACCGAGAACAGTTCTTCGGCACAGATGAAATCGGTAACACTGGTCTGGAGTTGCTAATGAACTACGGCAATAAATGGCAGGCCGACAAAGCAGTTAATTCCAATTCGCTCTTCGGCGACTTAGCCGATGCGATTGAGATCAAACATCCGGATCTGCCTCAAGTACCTCGCTGGGACACGATTGAACGACTTAACAAAGAGAAAGACCTGATTGGTATCTACCTCTCTGCGCACCCGCTGGATGAGTTCGAATTCGAATTGCGCGAACTTTGCAATGTAACGACGAATGAGTTGTCGCAATTCGAGAAATGGCGTAAACCGGAGGAACGTGCAGAAGCAGAGAAACGCATTAAAATTGAGTTGGCAGAGAACGATGAAGAAATGGACGAACGTCCTATCATTCCTTCGGAGTTTATCGCAGCGCATAAGAATCAAGCTTGTCTCTTAGGCGGACTTATCACTTCGGCGGAACAACGCATCAGTCAGAAAGGTAATCCGTACGGACGTTACACGATAGAGGACTATAGCGGCAGTTATGAGTTTGCGCTCTTCGGCAATGCCTATACCAATTTCGGCCACCTATTACTCAAAGACCTGTATGTGCTCGTGCAAGGCGTTGTTCAACAGCGTGGAGCCGGACAAAAATGGTTCAGAGAAGGGCCTGATGAGAAAGCGGAGTTTGAGTTCGTGGTGCAAAGCGTGGAGACACTCAATGAGACGCAGAAGAAACGCAGTGAAGGTATTCAGATTCGGTTAGCGTTAGAGGCTGTTACACCGGAACTGATCGATGAATTAGCAGATAAAATCAAAGAAAACCCGGGGCAAGGCCGACTGCATGTGACGGTATTTAACCCGCTGAATAAACAGCAGGTTGCGTTAACCAGTCGATCCCTTCCGATTCATGTTACACCACGATTCTATAAATGGTTAGTACTCAAGCGCGCAGAAGACGTATTGGAGTTCGCCGTAAGTGAAAAATAACGTGAATTATAACGAAGCTGTCACATATCTGTATGCGTCTCGTCCACCTTTTCACATGGTGGGTGCAACAGCCTATAAACCGGGATTGGAGAACACGCTCCGGTTGCTGGAACAGGTAGGCAATCCGCATGAGCAACTGCGTACTATACATGTAGCAGGAACAAACGGAAAGGGTTCGACGTGTCATTTGATTGCCGCAGCCTTGCAGGCCTCCGGACTGAAAGTAGGATTATTCACCAGTCCGCATCTGGTAAGTTTGACCGAACGCATTCGCATCAATGGACAATCAATACCGGAAGCGGACGTAGCGGCATTTGTGACGAAGCACCACGCCCTTTTAGAGGCATTGCAACCTTCGTTCTTCGAAACAATGACGGCCATGGCTTTCGCGTATTTCGTACGCGAGCAAGTAGATATCGCCGTAGTAGAAGTAGGGTTAGGCGGACGGTTAGACAGCACGAATGTGCTGCACCCTATCCTATCCGTCATCACCAATATCGGGATGGACCATACGGAGTTTTTAGGTACTACCTTGACGGCTATTGCCAGTGAGAAAGCAGGGATCATCAAGCCACGCGTGACCTGTATCATCGGCGAGACAAACGAAGAGACGGAGCCGGTGTTTAGGGAAAGAGCAGCAGAGTGCGAAGCGGAACTCGTCTTTGCCGACCAATGTGAGTATCTGCGTCAGTGTCGAGTTCGTTATGCCACAGAGTGCGAACTCAAAGGACTGTATCAGGAACATAACCTACAGACGGCTTTTGTGGCCCTGCGTGCATTGCATATCAGGCATGAGGCTATAGCAGAAGGTTTTGCAAATGTATGTCGTATGACGGGGTTGCGAGGCCGATGGGATACGTTACAAGAACGACCATTGGTGATATGCGACACGGGACATAACAGCCATGGACTGCAATACGTGGCGCGTCAACTGCAGACACTGCCACACCCGCATATATGGATTGTATTCGGGATGGTGAATGATAAAGACACGGAGGTAGTGATGCACCTTATGCCGCATGGCGAGCGATACCATTATATCTTCACGACACCGAATACGCAGCGAGCACGCAGCGCACAGGAGATGTTAGAAATATGGGGCAAAGAGGGTATCGCTCTCGAAAATCCCAAAGAAGCTATTCAGTTCGCACAGGAGCATGCAGCAGAAGAGGACGCCATCTTTATCGGAGGCAGTAATTACTTAGTATCAGATGCTATATCACGTTTTACATATTAAGACGGCTTTTGCCGAAGAATGGCAGAAAGACCTGTTTGACCAGCAGATATGCGAGTTAGGCGTCGATACAATAGATCAGAATGATTACTATATCCAGTCAGATACATGGGAGCGCGTTCAGAAACAGATAGAAACTTTATGCGCTAACAGCACAGGAGCGACGCTAATTGAAGCCGAAGCTTGCGAGGATAAGAACTGGAATGAGACATGGGAACTGGACCATCCGATAGAGGAACTGCCGTTAGGCATTCGCATCGTACCCCATTGCGCGTTCGGAGCCGGACATCATGAGACGACAGCGATGATGATAGAAGCCTTAATGAATTTCAAATGTCAAATTTCAGATTTCAAGTTTAAGGTCCTTGACCATGGTACAGGCACCGGTGTGCTGGCTATCTTCGCAAAGCGTTTAGGTGCAACGCATGTACTGGCTATCGATATTGATGAGAAGAGTGTGATCAATGCGCAGGAGAACGCAGCGATAAACGGAGAAGAGATAGAGGTGCGATTAGGAGATCGTATTCCGGAAGACGCAGGTGCTTTCGATTTGATATTAGCCAATATCCATCGGAATATCCTACTGGCGAACATGGCCTTGTATGCAGCGCATCTGAAACAAGGCGGACAAGTATGGCTCAGCGGATTCTATGATACAGATTGCGAGGTATTGATTCAAGCTGCAAATGCGAAGGGATTAGCGCCTATTGCCACGCATGCCAATCATGAATGGCGCATGATACAATTGCAAAAATCAAGCAATAGATAATGAAGCATTTAACAGAAAAATTCATCCCGATGTGGGAACTCAATCCCCTTTGGGCGACGTTAACGGAAGAGGAGCGCAAGACTGTAGCGCAACATGTGGAGATCGTGCAGTACGAGAAGAACGAACAGATCCGTAATGAAGGCGAGGAATCGCAGTATATCTGGATGTTGCTAAGTGGGAAAGTACGTATTTTCAAAGAGGGTATCGGTCAACGTATGCAAATTATTCGCTTGCTGAAACCCTACGATATCTTCGGTTATCGCGCTTGTACCTCCCGCGATGTATATAACTCAAGCGCCAGTGCGGTGGAGGCATGTAACCTCTATCGTTTAGACCGGGAGATCTTTAACCAGTTGGTGCAGACCAACGGTGCGTTATGCTATCAGATTCTATTGATGATTGCGCGCGACTTAGCGGTGTCAGAACGTCAGACGGTAAACCTCACGCAGAAACATATTCGCGGCCGATTAGCAGAGAGTCTACTGTTGCTGCTGAAGAACTACGGTTATGAACAAGACGGACGAACGATAGCGATGTTACTGCCGCGCGAAGACTTGGCCAATATGAGTAATATGACCACCAGCAACGCCATTCGCACGTTGAGTCAGTTTGCACAAGAAGGCTTGTTAACGCTCAACGGCCGCCACATCCAGATTCTGGACGAGAAGGAATTGGAAAAAATTTCACGCTTAGGATAAGACAAAAAAAAATCGCCTCAATTGGCGATTTTTTTAATCCATCATATTACCCATATTGGAGGATATCTGTACCATCAGATCATACTCCTCGGGACTGAGATCATAGAAATAGAAGTTACGCGGGTCGATGGGGCGTCCCATATAATGCACTTCGTAGTGTAAGTGCGGACCGGTTGATTTACCAGTGTTACCCACTAAGGCAATGACGTCACCACGTTTCACTTTCTGACCTACCTTCACTTTCCGCTTTGAGCAGTGTGCGTAGCGGGTCGCGTAGTTGAAACCATGGTCTATCTCCACGGTCTCTCCGTAACCTTGACGCCAACCCGAATAAGTCACTACGCCATCACCCGTAGCAAAGATATCGGTACCAACCGGAGCAGAGAAGTCCATACCTTCGTGGAAACGACGAATATGATAGACCGGGTCTACACGCCAACCGTAACCGGAAGCCATGCGTTTAAGATCCTTATTGAGCACCGGTTGAATAGCCGGAATATTTTCCATACGCACTTCCTGATTCTTCGCCAATTCCAATATCTCATCATACGAACGGGCTTGCACATACAGTTCTTTCTCCAGGATATCCACTTTACGCTGGATATCTGCAGCCAACTGCGTATTGGTCATTCGCGCTAAGGAGTCATAGTACGACACCTGCTGCGCCGCACCCAGACGTGCACTGAGAGGAATCGGCTCTGCCCCTAACATTGCGCGATAGAGGTTATCATCACGCTGCGACAGATCGGCCATCACAATCTGCATCTGGTCTACTTGCTTCTCCAGCACCTCCATCTGCGCAGATAAGTTGCGGTTATACTGCATCAACGAGGCCTCACGGGGTGAGGGAAAGAAATATAAGAAGACGTAGAAGAACAATACGCCTAAACATACACCGCTGATGATATAACCTCCAGACCGACGTAGCCAGTATCGGAAGCCATGCTCAATACGCTCTAATTGCAGCGTCTCGGGGTTAATACGATAGTGTTTTTTCATCTTTTTCTTTTTTTATCTTTCGATGGGTAACTTTTCTCCGGTTTATACCAGAAAAAATATTGGTTTTGTTGTTTTTTCTCTTCAGGTGTGCGCGCGACATAAACAGGTTCGCGCGTGTAAGGGTTAATGCCGGTATAGAACATCGTTGTGGACAAAGTCATCGGTGTCGGCGTGAAGTCCTGCACCTGCTCCGGCTTATAATGCATCCGCTTCGTCTCATCCGCTAAGACTTGCATGTCATGCTTCGTACACCCCGGAAGGGAGGAGATAAAATATGGAATCAGTTGTTGCTTCAATCCTGCCTCCTCATTGATACGTAGGAACTGATCTCTGAAACGCAGATAGTTGGACCATGCGGGTTTGCGCATCACTTTGAGTACGTTATCCGAACAATGTTCTGGTGCCACTTTCAGTCGTCCCGACACATGGCGCGTGATGAGTTGGCGAGCATAAGCTTCGTTCATCAGGTCATAGCGGATACCCGAGCCAACGAATGCATGCTTGACATACGGCAGTTTATCCACCGTGCGATAGATATCCAGCACCGGCTCAAAATCCTGATTGAGATTCTTGCAAATATTGGGTTGCAGACAACTGGCGCGTGCACACTTCTCACAGATCGACATGTCCTTGCCGTGCATAGCGTACATATTGGCAGAGGGACCGCCCAAATCCGATATGACACCATGCCAGTCGGGTAACTGACTCAGTTTCTCTATCTGTCGTAAGATAGACGTTTTGGAGCGGGATACAATTTGTTTGCCTTGGTGCGCCGAGATCGTACAGAATGAACAGCCTCCGAAGCAACCGCGATGCATGCAGACGGACCATTTAATCATTTCATACGCCGGGATATGCTTATCCTTATATTTCGGATGCGGGGCATATTGGTACGGGAGATCATAGATGGCATCCAGTTGTTCGGTTGTAATCGGGGGATAAGACGGATTGACTACCACCCACTGCTTTCCTACCGGCTGCACAAGGGTAGTCTGATGTATCTTATTCGACTCGATCTCCATCAGACGGAAGTTCTCCGCATGCTTGCGTTTATCGCGCAGCGCCTCTTCGTGCGAAGCCAGCATAATCGCGTCTTCTGGAATCTCCGATTTATCGCTTGTTAAGAATGCTGTCTGAGGAATATCGTGTATGAAACCTCGATCTACAATCTCCTTCATGGCTTGTTCTCCCATGCCATATACCAGCATATCCGCTCCGCTATCTACGAGGATGGAGGGCAGCAGTTTATCTTGCCAGTAGTCATAATGGGTGAGACGCCGCATGGAAGCCTCAATACCACCTATTACAATCGGTACATCCGGATATAGCTGTTTAAGGATCTTACAATACGTTATGGTACAATAATCGGGTCGTGCCCCTGCTTTCCCCTCAGGGGTATAAGCATCATCGGAACGTCTGCGTTTAGCCGCCGTATAATGGTTTACCATCGAATCCATAGAGCCGGCAGAGACAGCGAAACAAATACGGGGTCTACCGAATTTTGTAAAGTCTCTAAAGTCCCCATGCCAATCCGGTTGGGGCACGATAGCTACCCTATAACCAGCTGCTTCCAATACTCTTCCCAACACCGCTGCACCAAAAGACGGATGATCGATATACGCATCACCGGTGAAGAAGACAATGTCCACTTCATCCCAGCCGCGTAACTCCATCTCCTTGCGGGTGGTAGGTAAGTATTTGAGTAAATCAGCCATCGCTTACTATTCGGATCCGGATCCTACCCGGTTAATCAATCTGTAAATCCAATGTTTCTTTCAGTTGTGCGAGTGCAGGATTTTGTTCTGCCATAAGGGCATATTTTTCTTCCGCTGTAAACGCCATCTGCTCTTGATTAAACTCCGCCTGAATCAGTTCTATACTCAGGTGCTCGTTATGCAGTTGAGCACGCAATTGACGAAGTAAATTAGGCAGTGCTTTGCGCATTTCCGCCAATTGCCATGGGTTGGGCAGGACGATTTGCGCTTGTTGTTCACCAATCAGTTGCGGAGCATAAATCTCCATCAACTCTTTCAGACGCAATTCCTCTTTATGGGCAGCCGCAAGACCAACCCATGCGTCTCTGAGTTGGTCAGCCGTAAAAGGGCGATTAGACTCCTCCTGTGCAGGAGTCTTAGTCATTGGTGATTGGTTATTGGTAGTGGATGATTGGTTTTCTTTTGGAGCCTCTTCTTTCTTCGCGCCGAAAGCCAAACCAATCTTCGGCATCTTAGGGATGCTTGCTGTTGGAACACTTGGTTGACTAGTGGTACTAAGCTGTTCAGCTGGTTTAGCAGGCTCTGCGGGGTTAACAGGCTTTGCAGGATCAGCCGGTCTGGGTGCTGTTTTGGCTGTCTGTGGCGCCGATTGAGGCACATTTTGTACTACACCGAGTTGGCATAGTTTGATGAGCGCCAGTTCCACCGTTAGGCGTTTATTACGCGCTGTGCGATAATTGATATCACAGGTGTTGAGGATATCAAGGGCCTGGAAGATCCAGATAGGGTGACAACGCTTTGCCTGCTCCCCATAGCGCGCACGAATAGAGTCTCCTATCTCTAATAACGGGAGAGTTTGCGGGTCTTTGCTGACCAGCACATCACGTAGGTGTTGCGCAAAACCAATCACAAAATGTCCGGCATCGAAACCGTTATTGAGTACATCGTTGAAGAGCAACAGCGTGCCCGCCACATCATGCGCCAGCGCTTTATCTACCAGCGAGAAGTAATAGTCGGCATTGAGTACATTCAGTACGGCTATTGTCTGTTCGTAGGTGATGGTGTTTCCGCAGAAAGCCACTAACTGATCGAAGATAGAGAGTGCGTCGCGCATACCGCCATCGGCTTTCTGCGCCACTACGTTCAGCGCCTCTTCACTCACCGCGATACCTTCATTCGCAGCTACTTTCTGCAGGTAGGCGATGGTATCGGGTACGGTGATGCGATTGAAATCGTACACTTGACAGCGACTGAGGATAGTAGGCAACACCTTATGTTTCTCAGTGGTAGCGAGAATAAAGATGGCATACGAAGGGGGTTCCTCCAGCGTCTTCAGCAGTGCGTTGAATGCACCGGCAGAAAGCATATGCACCTCGTCGATGATATAAACAGAGTACTTACCAATCTGCGGCGGGATACGCACTTGATCAATGAGCGAACGGATGTCCTCTACCGAGTTGTTAGACGCCGCATCGAGTTCGTGGATGTTAAACGAACGCTGTTCATTAAAGGCCTTGCAACTCTCGCACTCGTTACATGCATCAAAGCCGTTTTGCGGATTGAGACAGTTGATGGTCTTGGCGAAGATACGGGCGCAGGTGGTCTTACCTACTCCACGCGGACCGCAAAACAGGTATGCATGTGCCAGGTGATTTTGGCGAATCGCATTCTGCAGCGTCTGTGTAAGCGCTTGCTGACCCACCACGGACTCAAAGGTCTGCGGCCTGTACTTTCGCGCTGATACTACATAATTTTCCATATGCTATGCTGTATATATATTTCTCTTTTTCAAAGGTCTCGATGTTCGATTCTCGATTATCGATTACTGTTTGCAATTGTTCAAACGATTGTATTCCTACTCCCTGTGCTTTGACGATGGCCTCTTTCAGGGTCCATAACCGCGTAAATTCCCTATCGCTTTCGATTTTTGATTTTTGATTTTTGATTTTTGATTGCTCAAATTTATTCATCGTTCGCGCGAGCAAGTCGTCGTCGGCATGGCGGATCGCTTCTATGTCAATTCCTATCGGATGCTCATCTATGGCTACGGCGATACCGTGTTTGCAATGACTGATACTGAAATATGGTCCGTTCGGCCAAAAAGGTTTTCCGTACTCGTTATAGCACCAATCCTCTAACCCAAAACCCTTATTCTGCAAGCTCTCCGCGAGCATCATCCACGATTTGAGGCAACAGAACTGACCGAAGATATGCTTATAACGCAAGGCCTGTTCTCGCCGTTGAGTATTGACGAGCGGTAACAGCCTTTGCACCTCTTCGTCTGTACACTCCTCCATCCTATCAAATATCGCGATGTGCATAAACTTTCCAATAGACGACAGGAAGGATGGTAACAGTCAGCGGCAGGGTGAAGATCGTCCCGAAACAAATCACCACACCCATCGGCATCCAAAGACTCGTAGCCGCAATAATCATTGGCAACACACCAAGGGCTGTAGTAGCACTGGTGAGGAAGACCGGTCGCATACGTCGTTGACCAGCATAGAAAGCGGCTTCACGATAAGTGAGATGTTTGGATTTTCGGCAGTCCTCAGCGTATTCGTACATCATGATGGCATTTCGGACGATAATACCGATCAGACTGACAATACCTAACACAGCTGTGATGGATATATCGAGTTGGAATATCCACAAACCTAACATCGCGCCGAAGACGCAGAGTACGGAACTGGAAAGGGCCAGCAGCGCCAAACCGATCTTACCAAAGTGATACAGCAGTAAGATCAACATCACAGCCAGTGCAGCCACAATAGACCAGAAGATCTGTGGGAGTATCATATCATTGATCTCCGTTAAGCCGCCGTAAGTGATGCTTACCCCTTCGGGCAAATCCGTAACATGCTTATCCACCCATTCGCGCACTTTCTTTTCGGCAGATACCTGACTGGTCGAGCCGCATAGGTCGGAACCCACCGTGATAGTTCGTACGGCATTTCGACGTTCGAGATGGGTATGATGCCAAGTGGGTTCGATAGAGGCTACCTGCCGCAGCGGCACCCAAATCCCGGGAATTGCTGTAGGTACCTGAATTGCACCTAACTCATCTGTGTTCATCTCGCTCACACCGGCCGTATAGAGTACAACAGGTACACTGTAAGAACCTTCGTACAAGGTTGTGATGGTGGCGCCTTGCGTAGCCTGACGCAGATATAGGGATAGAACAGTCTGGGTGATACCTAAACGTGTCGCCTCGTCGGGTTTGAGCACGATACGCGTTGAAGGTGCCATGTTACTATAATCGGAATGTACCCATTGCAGTTCGGGTTGCTCCATCATGAAGCGGAAGATACTATCGGCAATAGGGGCCATCTTCTCCCAGTCGTCGCCTTGTACACGCACCTCCAGCGGGTTTCTTACAGACTGATAGTCCAGTTGTTTGAAACGCGCATAAGCGTTCGGGAAATAATTCTCATAGCGACGGCTGTACTCTTTGAGGACCTGTCCGGTAGCATGGCTGGACTTCGTGTTCACAATGAGCTGTGCGTAGTTGGTAGCCGGTGTCTGCGGCGTATAAGTTGCATGGAAACGCGGGGAAGACTGACCAATGAAGGACGTCACACTCGTCACACGCTGATCGGCACGCAGGATGGTCGCTAAACTATCCGCTACTGCTGCACTCTCTTCGAGTGGTGCTCCGTCGCGTAAATGAATCTCTACGGCAAAGAACTCCCGTTCTGCTTTCGGCAGCAGTTGCAGGTTCAGGCGTGTAAGCAGGAAGATACCGATACCTAAGGCACCGCCTAACATACACAAAACAATAATCGGTTTGTCGAAACAACGCTGCAGCAGTTTCTTATAACTATCCTGCAACCAGGTGAAGAACTTATTCTGGATTCGTTCGAAGCGATTCAGTTCCTCTTCCTTGCGTTCGCGAATGAAGCGGAAGGAAAGATATGGTGTCACCCAAGTCGCATAGAAGATACTGGCAACTAAAGCAAAGAGGACGGCCCATGGGAAGAGTTGTACGAACTCCCCTAATGGACCTGTGATGATACGCGTCATGGGGAAGAACATACCGCATATCGCCATGGTAGCCAAGGACATTGGGACAAACAGCATACTCGTGCTAACCACAGCGGAGTACCACCGCGAGTGTCGACGAGCTAATTGGTTCGTATAGCCGTCAATGACAATGACGCTATCGTCCACGATCATTCCCAAAACGAAGATTAGGGCTGCCAGCGTGACGGTATTCAACTCGATACCCGTGACAAACATCAGTCCGATACAGATTGCAGTGCAGACAGGTAGACCTGTCGCCGCTATGAGGGCCGTACGTAACGGGAAGAACATCAGCATGACGGCTATCACCACGAGGATAGAGATGATGATGTCTCGTAAGAACGATACGACGGAGTCGTTTACTACCTTCGGCTGGTCTGTGATACGATGGAACCGTATATCGGGCGGCAGCATGGCAGCGGCTTGAGCCAGTTGTTTATCTACTTCTTGGCCAAAGGCCACGATGTTATTCCCGGGCACCATTTCCATGTTCAGGATCAGACAGGGTGCTCCGTCAAACTCGACGTACTGTTTGGGCTTCTGATAGCGCCGTTCGATCGTCGCAATGTCTTTGAGGCGTATGGTAGCACCGGTAGCAGGATCGGACCAGACGATCTGTTCCTGCAGTTCGTATTCCGACTGATAGGGGATCACCACTTGCAGCGCACCGCTAGCATCGTTGTCGCCACCTATGGTGCGCAGCCCCTGCAGGGCTACTTGTGCTTCGAGAACAGACGGACTGATGCCGTAGGCCGATAGACGTTCCGGATTGATGGTGATGGCTATCTCTTCTGTCTGCTGACCCATGATGCACAGTTTACCCATCTCGGGGATAGTGCGTAGAGTCGAACAGATTTGCTTGGCGTACTGCTCCAGTTCACGGGGACTGCGTTCCGCACTCTCCACCGCAATAAGCAGAGAGGACGTGTTCCCGAAATCATCAATGAGTAAGGTCTGGAGAACACCTTGCGGCAGTTGAGTCTTCTGCAGCAGTGGTAGGCCGGCACGAATCTTATTCCATGCCTTATCGCCATCTACGCCGTGCATGCGTAGCATGACATAGACGTAGGAAAAACCGTCCTCACTATTACTATACGTAAGGGACTTATCGACTGCTTCGAAGGAATTGATATAATCCTCGAGGGGTATGGTCACCTGCTGCTCCACCTCACTGGCGGTAGCACCCGGATAGAGAGCTACTACTAAAGCTTGACGGAGGGTGAACTGCGGGAACTCATCTTTGTTCATCTTCGGCAACGAATAGATACCGAAGGTCATAAGGATGAGGAACAGCGCGATCACCAGACCGTGCCTCCGCATCGCTATTTCTATGTGTTTACTTGTTTTCACTTACTTTACAACCTTCGTAAAGTTTCTGATATCCTTCCGTGATGACCACATCACCGGGTTCCAATCCATTAAGCACGCGTACACCGTCTGCTTCGTAACCTCCTACAGTGATCAGACGTCTCGTGGCCTGGTCGTCTTGTTTGATCCATACGGTAGCACCTTCGGGTTTGAGAAGGATGCACTTCGCCGGCACGACGATGGCTTCGCTGCGCAGTACAGGCAGACATACGATACCTACCATACCTGTTCGCAGGATGTCTTTACCGCCTTCTACACGAGCTAGTGCTTCGTAAGTATGCGTGAGAGGATTAGCCGTCACACTCTTCGAACTCAAGCGAACAGGGAAATTCCGGTTGACGGCCGCACACTCCATCTCGCCCTTTTCGGATAGGTCACCCACTTCGGCCTCAGGTACGGTGAAACGAACGGTGAAAGCAGAGATATCCAATATCGAACAGAGTTTGGTACCCGGGATTATCGACTGCCCAACCGATACGTTCAGCCCACTCAACACACCATCGCAGGGTGCGGAAAGGGTGCACTCCTGCAGATGTTCTTTGGCTGCCGCATAGAGGGCTTTGGCTTGGGTGTACTGACTCTCAATCTCCACGAGTTTTTGGTCGGAAACCACCCCTTTGTCATGCACTTTGCTTACACGATTATACCCATCCTCCGCTTGACGGAAGGTTGCCTCAGCCGACTGAAGGGTATTCAGCGCTTGGGTGTTATCGACGCTCAGAATCGTCTGACCTTTAAACACTTGTTGACCGTTCTTCGCCTCTACGGACACTACTCTACCTGCCGTCTGCATACTCAGAGGCGTCTCTTGGGCGGGTTCAACTACTCCGACATAACGCGCTACAGCATTATTGGTCTGTTGCGCGATGATGACGGTACGAACAGGAATCGCAGCACGCTCAACATGCTTGCTTTCAGTCTTGCTGCACGCCATCAGGGCAAGAGATAAGAGAATTATATACGTAATTTTTCCCATTTTACAGATAAATATATAACTCGTGCAATTAAATGTGCAAAGTAAGCGATATAAAGGGCTTGTACGCCTACCCATCGATAGGTAGCTACATACAGCAGCACAAATCCGACAGCCGCCCATATCATTGCATTTCGTATCGGAACTCCTGCGGTGGCACCTACATAGATACCATCCCACATAAACGCCAGTGCACTGACGATAGGCATGGCAATCAACCATCCCATGTACTTCTTCGCAGCAGCTAACACAGTCGCATCATTGGTCATCAAGGCGATACAGTCTTGACCCCATACGGCATAGATCACCGTGAATACCAAGCCCACACCGATGGCCCAATAGAACAGTGCCCGGACAACACTCTCGACTTTTATCGGAGTGCTCGTTAGCACCTTTGGGTTCTCGACTTTCGACTCTCCTATGGCTTTACCAACAAGCGCTTCTCCAGCATAAGCGAATCCGTCCACGAAATAGGAGAAGAACATAAAGAGCTTCATAATGATACTGCTGACAGCCAGTTCTGTATCGCCATATCGGCTGGCCATGGACGTGAAGCCCACATAGACCACCATGAAACAGAGCGAACGAATAAACAGGTTGCCGTTCAGCGCCATCATATGTCTCAGTTCCGACCATCGCAGTACCTCTTTCCAATGACCCGTAACTCGTAACCTATAACCTATAACCACTATTAGGGCTGCAAGGATTAAACCAGAGTACTGCGCGATCAGAGTTCCCCATGCCACACCCACTACGCCCAGCGGCGTATAGACAGCCAAACAATAACTGGCTGCCATGTTAATGACGTTTACCACGATATCCACCGCCATCGCACTCTTCGCATCCTGCATGCCGATGAACCAACCCTTTACAGCCATCAGACTCAAAGTAGCCGGAGCAGCCCAAATACGAACGAAGAAATACGAACGTGCGACTTCAGCCACTTCCGGTGAACAGGGTACGATAGCCAGAACAGCAGTGACGAAGAACCACTGGATTGCCCATACGAAGAGTGCTCCTATAAGAGCAATACTCACGCTCTGGCTTAGTATCTTCCCGCATTCATCATTTTCTTCCGTACCCCTTCCGAACGCTTGAGCCGTAAGGCCACTGGTACTGATGCGGAGAAAACCGAAGTTCCAATACAATAAATCAAAGAGCATAGTGCCGATGGCTATTCCGCCTATCGCAGCGGCGTCACTCAGATGCCCGACGATTGCTGTATCTACGATTCCCACCAAGGGAATGGTGAAGTTCGCCAAGATACTCGGCACAGCAAGTTTTAATATGTCCCTATTTACAAGAAGCACAAGATCATTAGTTGTCCCGTGAGTACGCGCAAGAACATCGTCAGCGGGTAAACTGTAGAGTACGCTACGGCAGCACGGTCATTCGAACTACTCTGCGAGGTAGCGTAAGCCAATGCAGGCGGATCGGTCGTTGAACCTGCGATAAGTCCCATCAGCGTGAAGTAATCCAACTTCATCCACTTGCGTCCAATGATGCCGATGATGAGGAGCGGCAACAAGGTGATGAGCACACCGTAACCGATCCATATATATCCGCCACCCAACAAAGTAGGAATAAAACTCTTTCCGGCTCCGAAACCGACGGACGCCAAGAAGAGTGCGATACCAATCTCACGAATCATCAGGTTCGCCGAAGTGGTGGTATAAGTCACAACATGATACTTCGTTCCGAAAGCTCCCATCAGGATCGCTACAATCAGCGAGCCACCCGCCAGACCTAACTTAAACGGTTGTCCCAGCCCCGGCAGAGCAATGGGCAACATACCTAAGACCACACCTAAGACGATACCGAAGAAGAGCGATGCCAGATTTGGCGCATCAAGTTTCTTGGTAGAATTACCGAAAGCCTTCGCCATCTTATCCACCGCTTCCTGCTCGCCTACCACGGTCAGACGGTCTCCCATCTGCAACCGTAACTCCGGCGTTGCCAACAGTTCCACACCCGCACGACGAATACGCGTGATAGTGATGTTAAACGCTTCACGCACACGCAGGTCCATGATACGCTTACCGTTCAGTTTCGGTTTGGTGACGATGATATGGCGGTTGACAAGATGTACTTGCTTCTCCTGCTCCTCCCATTTCACATCCGTCAGTTGACCGAGTAGCAGCACCGTGCGTTCGTTCTGATGATCCGTTATGAACCGCACCTGGTCACCGACGTGGAGAATGGTCTCGGCATCCGGCATGAACTCATTGCCTTCTTTATTTATCACGCGCGACACAACGATCGTCACATGCGTAAGCAGACTCAGTTCGCGTACACGCAGACCCTCTATCTGCGGATTGGTCAGCGTCATGTCGTAACGCGATATCGTCTTTTGTTCACCCTGCTCTGCTTGCACTTTCTCTTCCTCTTTCTCTACGCGGATACGGAATATCCAGCGGAGTAGCAGAAGCGAGAAGATGATTCCTACCACACCAAGGGGGTACGCCATTGCATATCCGCTTGCAATCACCGATGAGTCGGCACCTTGTGTGATGTCCTGAAAGGTCTGCTCGGCTGCACCCAGACCAGGCGTGTTCGTAACCGCACCGAAGAGTACACCTGTGATAACCGGCGTCTCGACTTTAAAGATATAATGGATTGCTACAGCGGTCAAACAGCCCAATAGTACGATACCCGCCGCCAAAGCGTTTAAGCGGATACCACCCTTACCGAAGGACGAGAAGAAAGACGGACCTACCTGCAGACCTATCGAATAGACAAAGAGAATCAGACCGAGGTCTTTCGCAAAACTCTCCACCAACGGATCCAAGCGCATGCCGAAATGACTGCAGGCGATAGCGCAGAACAAGATCCACGTGATACCTAAGGTGATGCCTTTGAACTTCAACTTTTCGCCCAACCAGATACCTACCGCGATGGCCAAAGCCAGCACGACGATCGAGTGCGCGATACCCGTTCCAAAGATTAAATTATTGATCCATTCCATACGCGTAAATGCATATACACACTAAAAGCGACTGCAAAAGTACAAAAAAATAATGACATACACAAGAGTGTATGCCATTTTTTTGCAGATTTTACTGCATTTTTCTATCAATCATCTTACTTCCTGTCCGGTGAGGGTATAAGTTCGACCACCGCGGAGGATGAAGATTTGGCCGTTCTTTATGACCTTACTCGTGATGGGCGATTGGTCATTGGAGGCTTGGTCAATATCGGAGGGTTGCGAGTCGCGCCAACCATTGCTTTTACCAGGTATGAATTCGGGGTCAGAGGAAGCCATCAGGTTTGCCATGTCCAACGTCTCATGGGCTTTTTCACCCCAAATATACTCTGCCAGATAGGGGTAATCGATGAAGGGATTGCGGTTATGTTGGAAATCGCTTACGGCATCCGCACGGTTGATTTCCTTCACCGAAACCGGGTCCGCACGATGCCAAGCGATGAGCACGGCTTGTTCCCAGGGTTGGAACTCCAGGTAATTATCATTTTGCATAGCAAAACGTGATCCCACATCTTTATTATCCAGACGCCATCCTACCGTTTTCTTCTTGCCGTAGATAGGCAGGTCCGGATATTCACCATTCAGATCTCGTCCGTAACAAGTAACCATATAAAAATACGCTCGTGCAAAGTCTCCTTTATATTCATCTTTGGGTTCGAAGACCGAGAAATCGACTTTCAGCGAGTCATGGTAGATCTTACCGATGCGCAAGGAGCCGGAGATAAACACATCTTTCTCGGGCACGCCGAGCGGGAAGTTACTACGTGCGCTGTTAGCCGTCGAATTCGAAGGGTTGAGATGAAAACAGTCCTTGTACGGATCATGTTCCTTGCCGCCCCACCAAGACTTCGCAAAGCTATGCTCGATATTACAACCGGAAACAGCCGTTCCCGGCGAGCTAAACTGTTTCCAATCATCGCAATACATATCCATGCAGTAGCCGTTCTCATCGCGGTCAGAATAATAGAATACGTACCAAGAAGAGGGGTTTCCGCTGCCATAGGGAATGACGGTATGGGGGCGAATAATCGTTTTCAACGTTCCTTTCAGCACCTCGCCTTTCTTTCCGTTGATAGCATCGTAATAATTCTCGGGCATTTGTTCCGCTGTCGCGGACAAGAGCACACTCATCAAAAGGAGTAATAAAAAGAAACGATTTTTCATAATATAAACGTTTTAACGGTGCAAAGGTAATGCTTTTTTTTGACATATGCAAATTTTAACAAAAAACAAAAATGTATATATATACAAAGTATATATATAGTAAGAGTTATGGTTTTGCTAAAAATGGCATTTTATCATATGGCTATCCTGCGCGAATAATACGGTTATCATACGATTTTATAAGTACATTATATGATAAATCATCATTAGTATCCACTAATGATTTCCAATCCAAAAATATTGTATATTCTTCCGCATCGGCGAATATAGAGTTGCCCATCCTTAATAAATTTCTCCCCTTTCTCTTGTAACCCGTCATCCGTAACTTGTGGCGTATAGGTCATTTTGCAGGCTGCGATAGGTCTGCATTTTGACCCATAAACCTAACTTGTACCCCTTCTGAAGCACTTTCGCCGAACACAATCGCCCGGTAGTCGTACTTATACATCGGTGTAGCCTCTCCGTCCTTAGCCGCGATAAGGACAACACTATCTCGGGTAAACGAAAAAAAACAGTAATTTCGGATTCCGTCTTCCTTGCAGGAATTCCCCAGACCTTGGGTTCGCTAAGTATAGCGAACGAAAATCTTTTAAGCCTCAAAATACGCTCGTGCAAGCACAGACGATAATTTTTTGCTTAAAATCTTGCATATTCAAATTTTTTGTAGTATTTTTGTAGCGAATTTTAAACACTACCGTTATGAGAACAAAAATTTTCTTTGCATTTGCGATTCTTTTCTCAACTTTCATTCTGGTTTCATGCTCCAATCCGAAAGCTCCGAACACGGATGGTTTCCCTGCTCCCGATCCAGCCGTTCATTTCGACACTCCGGACGATAATAACCTTTACAAAGGAGACAACAGCAGTTTCTCCGACTACTACGAGAAAGACTAATCTTTAATTTACCATAACGAAGAAACTCCTACCATCAACGTAGTAGAAGAAGCATGAAACGCCTCTTCATTGCTTGCGTGAAGCGATTGAAGCTGAAAGCGATTGAAGCTGAAAGCGATTGAAGCTGAAAGCGATTGAAGCTGAAAGCGATTGAGGCTGAAAGCGATTGAGGCTGAAAGCGATTGAGGCTGAAAGCGATTGCAAAGAGTGGAGAGCCAAAAGGCGAGAGTCGAGAGTTATTGGCTATGCCAATAGTTGTAGAGGAATTGGGGATTGATGGAACGACATTCCATTCGGATACGATGATTGCGTCGGTTGGATTTGACCACCTCATTGGATGTGAACGTACTGGCCGACGTAGATGCGAACCTATACGACGCCCGGAGAATAGACATCAACTCGAGCGCGATGCGGAGTAAGATAAAAGAGAACCTGAGCGACGCGAGCAGCTGTGGCTGGTGCCGAACAAACGAGCGGAGCGGAAGAGAACGATCCGAGTGTAGCCGATAAGGTGCAGCATGCCGTTCGTAAGACCTTCATCACGAAGCGTGTAGTGAACCGGGTCGCGCAGGAACATGAGTGAAAACGACAAAAAAAAAGAATAGACTATGCGTTATTTGATTTCCGGCGGAGGAACAGGTGGACATATCTTCCCTGCCGTTAGTATCGCCAATGCGCTGAAGGAGTTGGATCCAGAGGCAGAGATCTTGTTTGTGGGTGCGTTAGGTCGCATGGAGATGGAGCGTGTGCCGCAAGCAGGATATGAAATCGTGGGTCTTCCTGTTCGGGGTTTTGACCGCAAGAAACCATGGAAGAACGTGTCGGTATTAATCGACCTGTCAAAGTCAATTCGGCAAGTGAAGAAGATCATTCGCGACTTCAAGCCGAACGTAGGCGTAGGCGTAGGCGGTTACGCTTCTGGCGCAGCGATGTGGGCTGCGGCGAAGATGGGCATCCCCATCCTACTACAGGAACAGAACGGTTTTGCGGGCGTGACAAATAAGATCCTCAAGGACAAAGCGGCGAAGATTTGCGTGGCCTACGAAGGCATGGAGAAGTTCTTCCCTGCCGATAAGATCATCCTGACCGGAAACCCGGTAAGGCAGAATCTTTTAGATGGTCGAAAGTCGGAAGACGATGGTAGAAAGACGCTTCTTATTATCGGCGGCTCATTAGGAGCACGGACCATCAACGAAGCTGTAATTGCCGGACTGAAGGAGTTAACGAATGAAGGACTTAAGGTGGTTTGGCAGACAGGAAAAGTGTATTACGAGAAATGCAAGGCCGCATGGGAGGCAGCAGGTAGTCCGGCCAATATCGAGTGTCTGGATTTCTTGAGCGACATGCCGGATCGTTATGCCAATGCCGATCTGGTTATCTCACGAGCAGGTGCTTCGTCCATCAGCGAGATTTGTTTGTTAGGTAAACCGGCGATATTGGTTCCTTCGCCCAACGTAGCCGAAGACCATCAAACACACAATGCCATGGCGCTCGTGAATAAGGACGCAGCTGTGCTGGTGCGCGATGCAGAGGCCGCAGAGAAGTTGATTGCGACCGCGTTGGAACTGTTAAATGATCCAAAGCGATTAAAGACGCTGCAGACGAATGTGCTGAAGTTAGCACAGAAAGACTCCGCGAAACGAATCGCAGAAGAAGTGATTGCGTTAGCGAAGAAATAAAAAAATGCGGCCAGATGGTCGCATTTTTTATTACATTCTTTCCGGAACCTCGATACCGAGAAGGGAGAGAGCAGATTGGATGACTTTCGCTACGTTCTTGGCAAGCAAAAGACGAAGAGCTCGTTTATCCGAATCCGGTTCGTTCAGGATTGAAAGATCGTGATAGAACGAGTTGAAATCACACGCGAGATCATACGCATAGTTGCAAATCACAGCAGGCGAGAAATTCTCTCCGGCATTGCGAACGATAGCGGGATAATCCGTAAGTCGTTGGATGAGAGCGAGTTCCTTCGGATCCAACACCTCTCTCTCGTCTTCCCCAAGGGGAGAAGCTCCCTCTCCTTGGGAGAGGGTTGGGGTGAGGTCCGCTTTGCGCAGCACAGATTGAATGCGCGCGTAAGTGTACTGGATGAAGGGGCCCGTATTGCCGTTGAAATCAATCGACTCGGCGGGATTGAAGAGCATATTTTTCCGCGGATCCACTTTGAGGATGAAGTATTTCAAAGCGCCGAGCCCCACTTTACGTGCAATCTCATTCGCTTCTTCTTCCGTGATACCCTGCAGCGTATTCACTTTATCTTTGGAAATCTCCTTCGCTTCTTCCACCATCTTATCCATCAGGTCATCGGCATCGACTACGGTTCCTTCACGTGATTTCATCTTACCGTTCGGCAGTTCGACCATGCCATATGAAAAATGGACGAGTTCTTTGCCGAAGGGGAAGCCGAGGCGGTCGAGCAGGATGGACAACACTTTGAAGTGGTACTCCTGTTCGTTACCCACCACGTAGACCATCTTATCAATCGGATAATCCTGAAAACGCAGTTTGGCCGTTCCGATATCTTGCGTCATATAGACCGAAGTACCATCGGAGCGAAGGAGGAGTTTCTCATCCAGTCCGTCTTTGGTAAGATCAGCCCAAACAGACCCATCTTCGCGACGATAGAACGCACCACTTGCTAACCCCTTTTCTACTTCGGATTTGCCCTCGAGATAGGTGTTCGATTCGTAATATATCTTATCAAACGAAACGCCCATGCGCTTATAGGTCTCATCAAAACCGGCATATACCCAGCTATTCATCTTCGTCCAAAGAGCGCGCACTTCGGGATCGTTCGCTTCCCATTTACGAAGCATTTCCTGCGCTTCGAGCATGAGCGGCGCTTCGCGTTTCGCGGTCTCCTCATCTTTGCCTGCGGCCATGAGTTCGGCTATCTGCGTTTTGTATTCTTTATCGAAACGAACGTAGTAATCGCCGATGAGGTGATCGCCTTTCTTACCGGACGATTCGGGCGTCTCGCCATTCCCATATTTGAGCCATGCGAGCATGGATTTGCAGATATGGATGCCTCGATCGTTGACGATATTGGTCTTCACAACCTTCCATCCATTCGCCTCTTGGATACGCGCGATGGAATAACCGAGGAGGTTATTACGTACGTGACCAAGGTGCAAAGGCTTATTCGTATTCGGAGAACTATATTCGACCATCATGAGTTGATGACGATCAGGTTGCTGACCGTAGTTGGCATCCGTATCGATGGCCTGGAGTTGACGAATCCAGAACGCATCGGCGATCACGAGGTTTAAGAATCCTTGTACGGCGTTGAATTTAGCAACAAGCCCTTCGCCATTAACCGTTAACCATTCTCCTATCTCCGTAGCAATCTGAGCCGGTGCTTTGCGCGCCAATTTAACGAAGGGAAAGACCACAAGCGTGATGTTTCCTTCGAACTCCGGACGGGTCTTTTGCCATTGAATCTGGCTGTCCTCGACCTCAATAGTGTAGAGCGCTTTGACGGCGGATTGGACTAATACCGATAATTGTTGTTCTAATGTCATAACTTAGGATATTTTCTGAACCATGAAGATATTTTGAGGCGAATGACACCAAAAAGCGCTTCAGAGAAGATTCCTCCGCTCATCTTGGAAGTTCCCAGGACGCGGTTAACAAAAATGATAGGTACTTCGATGATTTTGGCGCCACACTTATAGGCTGTGAACTTCATTTCAATCTGGAAGGCATAGCCTTTGAAGCGAATCTTATCGAGCTCCATCGTCTCGAGGGTATGACGTTTATAGCAAACGAAACCGGCCGTGGTATCTTTGATCTTCACCCCCAGGACAGTCCGCACATATTTCGATGCGAAATACGACATCAGTACGCGTCCCATCGGCCAGTTGACTACATTCACACCCGTAATATAACGGCTACCGATTGCGAGATCTGCCCCCTGGTTTGCACAGGCGTCATAGAGTTTGAGCAGGTCGTTGGGGTTATGGCTGAAGTCGGCATCCATCTCAAAGATATAATCCGCTTCGTGCTCAATCGCCCATTTGAATCCGGCGATATAGGCCGTCCCCAAACCGAGTTTACCGGAGCGCTCCACGATATGCACACGTCCTTTGTATTTACCGGCCATGAGGCCCTTTACGATATCGGCTGTACCATCAGGCGAACCATCGTCAATCACAAGCACATTAAACTCCAACGGCAGTTCCATCACCGCCGTGATAATCGCTTCGATATTCTCTTTTTCGTTATAAGTAGGAATAATGACTAGTCTTTCCATATTACTCCTTTATCATTTGATCATTTAATTCATAAACAGGACTGGGTGTGGTACGATCAAGGGCCTTGAGGAAGATATCCTGGCCGGGCATAATCTCAATCTCCTCGAGATAGGACTTAACGGTGTCGTACGCCACTTCCGGATCGTTATTCTCCAAAGAAAGATGGCAAAGCCATACGTTCCGCAGATCCGGATGCCAGTTACGCTCCAGCAGTTCACCACACACATCATTCGACTGGTGTCCGCGGGGCGAGAGGATTCGCTCCTTGAGATAGGTAGGATACGGACCATTGAGCAACATGTGCTCGTCGTGATTCGCCTCAATCACCAAGTGATTAGCCGTTCGGATATACTCCTCCATCTGATCGTTCACCGACCCGCAATCGGTCATGAGTACAAAGCGCTGACCATTATAATCGATGCAGTAACCGAGGCAGTCAGTAGAGTCATGCTCAATACCGAAAGTATTGATGGTCATTCCGAACAGTTGCCATTCCTTCCCTTTCTCGAAATAACGACGACTGGTACGCAGTTTCTCCCTTACGCCATAGTTACGATCAATACCGGCATGGATCTCGGCGGTAGTGTAGATCGGTAGTTTAACCCGTTCACCCAACGTACCTACGGCACGAATATGATCGGCATGGTCGTGGGTAATCAGCACACCCATAATATTTTGAAAATCCAGGTTCATCTCACGCAGACACTTCTGAATCTGACGCGCAGAGATACCCGCATCAATGAGTATTCCCCGTTGACGCGTACCGAGGTAGTAACAATTGCCGCTACTACCGCTCGCAAAGCACCTAAATATGAGCCCGTTTTGCTCCATACTACAAAATCGGCCACAAAAGTACTAAAAAAAAATGACATATACAAATATTTCTTTGAAATATCTTGCATATATAAAAAAAAAGTTGTAAATTTGCACCGAAATTTGTGTACTACCATGAAAAAAATGTTTCTTTTGAGTGCAATCGTGCTGCTGATTGCCGGTTGCAATTCGGGCAGTCAAGTAGCGTCTACTATTGCTAAATCCGATCCTATTATGCCGATTCGAATGAGCGGCGAGACAACACATATTGTGTTAACCGATTATGTGCCTGTGCTGTATGGCAATCCGGAGCTATGGGAGGGTTTGAAATGGTCGACGGCAGATGCGATAGAGTGCGTAAATCTGCAGGGTTCACCGATCGTAGAGGAGATGGATATAGTGAGCCGCGACAACTCGCTTCACGCCTTGGTTTTTCTTGATAAAAGCGGTAGCTTCGCTATTCCCGTTTTGCCAGATAAACCGGTTAGACAAAATTTGATTTCATTGGGCTATGTAGAGGATAAACTGCAGGTAGGTTTTTGCGAACCGGTAAGCAATCCGAGTTTTGAGGCTTATATCCAAAATACTCTGATTGACCATACCTTATGGCAAGAGAACGAGGACGGAACGTGGACATTGGATCTGGATGGGTTACAGGTTACAGATAACGGGTTACAAGGACGCACCTATTTGCGGATTTATGCGGAGGATGAGACGTATCTGTTTAATGATTTATTGTTACCCTTGCAGGACGGAAAGATCATTACCGACGCGGCGCAACTGAATCGTCATGACCAGCAGGCACAAGTATTATATTCCTTGATGATTGACCGTTTCTATAACGGCAATGCGTCTAACGACTGGAAGATGAACAGCGAAGAAGTGCTGGATATCGTCGATTATCAGGGCGGAGACATCGCTGGTATTACGGCAAAGATTGAGGAAGGATATTTTGATCAGTTAGGCGTTAACACTCTATGGATCAGTCCGATAACCCAGAATCCATGGGATGCATGGGGATGCTATCCTTTCGAGCACGGCAATAAATACGATAGTTCGAAAACGTATACGAAATTCAGCGGTTACCACGGTTACTGGCCTATCTATGCCACGCAGTTAGACAGTCGCTTTGCTACGCCGGAAGAGTTCCGCACCTTATTATCTACCGCACACGCGCATGGAATCAACGTGATCTTGGATTATGTAGCGAATCATATGCATATCAATTCTCCGACGCTGCAGGAGCACCCGGATTGGCATACCGATTCAATTCTACCGGACGGAAGACGTAACTTCGAGTTATGGGACGAAGCACGTTTGACAACTTGGTTCGACAAACATATCCCTACTCTGGATTTGGAGCGCCCGGAGGTATGCGAAGCCATGACCGACAGTGCCTTGTATTGGTTAGAGAACTACGAGTTAGACGGCTATCGTCACGATGCATGCAAGCATATCCCAGAGTCGTATTGGCGTATCTTAGGCCAGAAGATTGCAGCCCGTTGGCCGGGTAGACATATCTGGATGATCGGTGAGACGTACGGTAGTCCGGAGTTAATCGGCAGTTACGTAAAGAGCGGTATGCTGAATGCACAGTTTGACTTCAACGTCTATTTTACGACACGTGAGGCCTTATGTGGGTTAAAGGGCATGAACGAAGTGGTAGAGAACGAGTTGACTTCGCTGCATACCTACGGAGCGCATCACACAATGGGAAATATCAGCGGCAATCATGACCAGATTCGTTTTGCGTCGATTGCAGGCGAGGCAATCGACCTGCACGCGAACGGCAAAGAGGAAGGCTGGACGCAAGAGATAGGTATCGGCGATGCGGAGAAAGCCTACAAACGTGCATTGCTTCTTGAGGTGATTAACATGACCTTGCCGGGTGTACCGTGTATCTATCAGGGCGACGAATACGGCGAAGTGGGAGCGAATGATCCGGATAACCGACATATGATGCGTTTTGAGGGTTTGAACGAAGCCGAGCAAGAGATGCGCGCGAAAGTAGCGGAATTGATTCAAATGCGTCGGAGTTCAATGCCGTTGCTATATGGAGATTTCATTGTGCTGGAGAGCAACGAGGATGAGATCAAGTATGCGCGAATCTATTTAGGCAAAAAAGTAATTGTCACCATTAATCGCAAAGAATTAAGCTATAATATTACAGAAGAATGAAAAAAAGTTTACTTTTTATTGCAGCGGCCTTGATGATGGTCAGCTGCGCACAAGAAGAGTTACGACACCCGAAATGGGCGTATGACGCAACGATTTATGAGTTAAACACCCGTCAAGCGACAGAGGAAGGTACGTTTGCGGCTGCAGAAGCACTCCTCCCCACCCTTCGCGAGAACGGAATCGACATCATTTGGGTAATGCCTTGTCAGCCGATTGGCGTGATCACTCGCAAAGGAACGTTAGGCAGTTACTACTCGATTATCGACTACTGCGCGATCAATCCGGAGTTCGGTACCCGAAAAGACTTCGAGCATTTCCTCAAGGAAGCGCATAAGCAGGGCTTCAAGGTGATTCTGGACTGGGTAGCAAACCACACTGCTCCGGATAGCGAGTGGACGAAGAACGATGGTTGGCATTATCGCGACAGCTTAGGCAACCTGATGGTTCAATATGACTGGACTGATATCAGTAAGTTGAATTATGAGAACCAGGACATGCGCGCCGAAATGCTGAAGGCAATGCATTGGTGGATGGACAGCATCGGTATCGACGGTTTCCGCTGCGACGTAGCGGGCGAAGTGCCGACGGACTTCTGGAACTGGGCAATGGGCGACCTGCGTAAGACCCACCCGGATATGTTCACCTTAGCGGAAGACGAGGACAAAGCACAAGAGTTAACCGAGAGCGCTTTTGATATGTATTACGGTTGGACGCTGCATCATCTCATGAACGAGGTAGCGCAAGGAAAGAAAGGCGTAGAGGATCTCTGGGCTTATTTCGCAAAAGTGGACACGACGATTCGTCCGGAAGCCATTCGTATGAACTTCATAACCAATCATGACGAAAACAGTTGGAATGGTACAGAGCAAGAACGAATGAGCGATGCGGTTAATTTGTTTGCTGCCTTCTGCTATGTAGTACCTGGCATGCCGCTGATTTACACGGGTCAGTTAAGCGGGAACCATCATCGTCTGGAGTTCTTTGAGAAAGATATGATCGATAAGGACGAAGCCTATTCGCAAGCGGCATTGTATCAACAACTGAATGCATTACGTGTTCGTAACAAAGCGCTGTTCAGTCCTGAGGTTGGTGCCCCGATGACTCGTATCCCGGCGGACAACGAGGCTATCTTTGCTTGCGCTCGCATCAAAGAAGGCAAATGGCACACGAACACCGTGATTGCCGTGATGAACATGAGTGGTGAAGAGCAGACCGTAACGCTGGATCTGACCGGTATGGACGGAAAATACCTCTGTACCTGCGGCAAGGAGATCGAGTTAGCAGCAGAGCAAAGCTTCACGCTCCAGCCCTGGCAGTTTAAGATCTTGGAGAAATAAGGTGTAAAGTTTAGAGTTTATAATAAATCCCGAACCAACCGTTCGGGATTTATTGTTTAAGCCATTGCTCCGTTTACTTGAATCACTTGTCCGGAGACGTAAGAAGAAAGATCTGAGGCCAGGAAGAGCGCTACTTTCGCTATTTCTTCGGGTTTACCCGCTCGGCGCATCGGAATGATGGAGACGAACTGGTTGCGTGTCTCCTCGTTCAAGGCTTCGGTCATATCGGTTAGGATATAACCCGGTGCAATCGCGTTGGCCCGAATACCACGCGGACCTAATTCCTTTGCGACCGATTTCATGAGGGCGATGATACCTGCTTTGGACGCGGCGTAGTTGGCTTGTCCGGCATTGCCGTTGATGCCTACGACGGAACTGAGGGAGATGATGGAACCGCTGCGTTGACGCATCATGATAGGCGTAACCGCATGCGTGAAGTTAAAGACCGACTTAAGGTTGACATCGATCACTTGGTCCCATTGTTGCTCGGTCATGCGCATGAGTAAGGTATCTTGCGTGATGCCCGCATTATTGACCAGGATATCGAGGTGACCATAGTCTTTGACAACCTGATTGACGACCTCTTGCGCTGCTGCAAAATCGGCGGCATTAGACGGATAGAACTGCACTCTGACACCCAATTGCGTCAGTTCTTCGCGTGTAGCGATAGCGTGCTCGTTAAGCGATCGACCCGTGAAGGCGATTTGTGCTCCTTCACGCGCAAACGCCAAGGCAATCTGTTTTCCTATTCCTCGTGTAGCGCCCGTGATGAGGGCCACTTTATTTTCTAACAACATAGATGATGGCATTTAATCTTCGTTAATGGGGAAGACTCCGGTAGGATTGAGTATGGTATATTGACTCATCTCTTCGTTAGAATCGAAGCCTACACCATAGATGATACTCTTCTCGCGGGTGATATGAATCGTTGTATCCGAATAGACGCGATGGGTCTTCTGGTTCCAAAACAGGAGCGGCGTATCGAACTGTTCGCCTTTGCGATTGAGAGCATGCACGTTTCCACGTAACATCCATATCTGACTATTCTCATCGTAATGGGCGTAATCCGCTTCCAGCAAAGCTTGTACCGTCAGGTTGATATCGAACTGCTCGAGATAGACGCCTTTGGGAAACTCCTGATAGGGAGGATCGGTCTTATCATATACCAACCATTGGGGGGAAGAGATACGATAGCGCGTGATGCCGGAATCTGAGATAAGGGTAGTCACACTATCCGTCCACAGCGCCGCAATCTCTTGCCGCGACTCTGTCTCTTCACTTCCGATAGACTTATCGGAGCAAGCGAGCAGAAACATAGCGAGCACCCCAAGGATGCTCGCCATGCTTAGCTTATCGAATAACCGTGGTCTCACCAATCCAACCTCCTACGTAGTAGGTCGATCCAGAGAACTCATTCGGCAAGTCGAAACGCTCCTCTTTGGAGGGGAAGTACTTGCTATATGAGTTGATGAACTCGTTCGCTTGAACTTCTACCGACGGATCTACTTGTTTTGCCTTCACGAACTTATCTACAGCAGCCCAATAAACGGTCTTATTCAAGATACGACCCTTAGCATCCTGCGGATAGAGTTGCGTGGACGCGTAGCACATACCGATGATGATATAGCAACGACCCTGACCTTTGTTCAGACCCAGACTCTGGAGGGAAGCGATCGAAGCCAACGCGTACTTACGTGCCTCAGCGTATTTCTTGAGGTTGCTATAGCTGTAGAACGCTGCGTTGTACTGATAGTCCGCAACATCCTCAAGAGCATCCTCTTCCATAGCCAGTTTGATAGCCTGGTCGTAGTACGAGATAGCTGCCTCGTAGTCACCTTTCTTAGCGGCCATGGAAGCACAACCCGCTGCGGTCTCTGCGGTCGGCTGCAGTTTATGCGCCAATTCGCAAGCCTCGAAGTACACATCACTTTCGGTGCAACGAACGCGCTTGTACAGTTTTGCGATCTTCTGCAGCATATCGAGGTTCGCGCTGTTTTCCTTCACAGCAGCCGCATAGATCTCATCTAACTTCGAGCAATCAGCAGCTCCGGAGATAGCGAAGATATTATCTACATAATCCTTCTGCTTGCCTGCAATCTCTGCATTTTTATTATTCGGGTTGGTAGCTTGCTCGTTGAGAAGCGAGGAAGCAATCTCATAGTCTGCGATGAACTGCTCAGCCAAAGCGTTCGGATTCTCTTTATAGAGCGCATAGGAAACATCTACGAGTTTCACGAGCACCATGATCTTGCTAGCCGGCCCCATGCCTTCTGCCGATTGGCGTAAGCACTCGCGTGCCTCTTTGAGTTTGGTATCTCCGAAGAAATCGATATAAGCCAGACCCTTCTCTCCCAAGATATAGGACTTCGGATACTTCGGATCGTTGCCGAAATACTTGATACGCTTGTCCTGCATCTCAATAGCGAGGTTCGCCAAACGTGCTTTCTCCGCTGCATCGGTCGTAGCGCCATAGAGGGCCTCTACGATCTTTGCTCCATCGGAATAGATGGACTTATTGGCATTCGGGCAGTGCTGATACACATCCCACCACGGTTCATACGCATCGGCATACATCTTATTCTTTACCGACTCGTGGAAAAGGGATACATTCACAACGCACTCTTCGGTGATCGTCGGTTCTTCTTCCTCCACTACAGGAGCAGCCTCAGCCGCAGCGGGAGCAGCAGGAGTCTTCGGTTTCTTCGCGCAAGCCAGCGCTGGAACAGCCGCTGCTAACGCTACTACAAGTAAACTTTTGAATTTCATAATCGTTGTATTTTAGTTTAATTCTGAATATTCTGAGGATTCCGGTTCAAAATTCATGCCAAACTATAATTTGCGCTTAAAGAACCAGTTCTCGGCGATGGAAGCGCCTATGGTAAATCGCAGGCTATTGTCTTCCAATCCTGCGGGATTACCGCGATGGGTGTATTCGATCGTGGTATTGATAACTGTACCTACCGACCAGAGCGGAAAACCGAGACCGATGCTGGCAGTTATCTTCTTTCCTCCCACTATTGCCACGTACTCATCTTGGATGTTAATACCTGCGCGCCAAAGCATTCGTTCCGCATAATTACGTCCAACGGGGTTATGGCGATACTCGACGCCAAAAGAATAGCGGTTTCGATCACGCAAGCCACTGGCACTACCCGGTTCACCTCCATACATGGCCGAAGCCATATATATACGTTCGTAATCGAAGGCCAGTGTCAAGCGGTTCGCCCAATTATAACTACCTCCGACACCCCACATCATCGGCAGTTGCCATCCTCCGGAGATAACATAGACCGTATCGCCTTGAGTCTCAAACAACTGCAGTTCACTATGGAGTTTGAGTTTGGGCTCGAAGACCGCACCGAGACTGAATGCATGTTTCTCCCAGCGATGGAAGAACTGCGCTCCCGCACGGAAACGGACGTTGCTCACACTCAGGTTCTCATATTGGATGGTAGAGTTCACATTGGATTCGGTAAAGGACAACATACGCATGTGACTCAGTTCGCCCCACATATAATAGACATTCGCACCCAACGCAAACCAGTTACAGATATTAAAACTCAAACCGCCATACACCTGGCTGATGTTTCCTTCGCCGCCATAGTTTACCGTATAATGATATCCTCCTCCGGCCGTAGAGTCCGAAATAGAGATGTCGTATCCGACGGAACTATAGGGCTGCAAACCGATGGACATCGCAATCCATTGTTTATAGAGCGGGAACTGCATGGTGACATACTCGAGGTTTCCGTTAGCTTTGTTCTTCTTTCCTCCCACATCTTTATATCGGCTCCAATTAGCACTGGCGGCAATATCAAACATGAAGGTAAGGGTATCACAGGCCGTGTAAGAAGCCGGCTGAGCAGGGTTGATAGCGCGATTATTACGCATACCGTAACCCACCCCGCCCATGGCGCGATAGCCTACCGGCACGTTATCATTCATATCTCCATAGGCATAACGGGAGAAAGGCGAACTCGTCAGATTCTGGGCTGCCACTCCGATGGTCCATGCCAAGGCGAAGAGGAGTAAAAATATTTTCTTATTTTTTATCATGTCGATAGGACGACCTTATATCACTGTTTATTAAATCTCAAAATCTCATTCAGGCCAATCAGCACCAGGTATTTCTCGTGATGCATCGCTCGGTTCTCTGTGCGCGAAGTCCGCACGTTATTGAGGATATAGGATGCATGGCCGCCTGTGAGATAGGTCTGAAAATGCGGCACTTTCTCTCGTAATGTTCGCATATATCCTTTCACCTCATATGCCACACCTCGTACCACTCCTGCTGCTATCGCATCGCGGGTGTTCTTGCCGAAGAGCGGAATGAGTTCATTCTCATCCACCTCGACGAGAGGCAGTTTCTTCGTCATTCGCTGCAGAATCGTCAAACGCATCTTCAGTCCCGGCGCGATGTTGCCCCCCAGATATTCCCCTGCTTCGGAAACGAAGTCGTAGGTGATGGCCGAGCCTGCATCGATGATAAGCAGGTTCTCATTCGGGCAGAGACTTTTCGCTCCCACGGCCGCCGCTAAACGATCCTGACCCAACGTTTGGGGCGTATCGTAGCGATTGATAATCGGCACAGGTGTATTATGATCAAAGAGAACAAAATGCTGCGAGCGGCGATGGAGGGTATTGACAATAGCCGGCTCAATATTGACCACCGAACTGATTATCGAATCCCGGATATCGTACAGATCCAGCAACCGCTCTACATCGGCCGAGGAGAAGGACTTATAGATGAACTGGTTGATCATCGTGCCCTCATCCGTCATGAGCGCTACTTTGGTGCGACTATTTCCCTGGTCGATACAGAGGTTCATAGCTTATACCATGTTGGTATAGAGGAAACGCTTGATGGATTTCTTCGGCGTCTTCTCGAACTCATGTGGATAAAGTTTGACGATAGAAATCTGTTCGTACGCAGCCAACTCGGAGTTCACTTGCTTACGCGAGTCTTCCATCAGTTCATCCAGTTGCTCACGCGTCAATCCGCTGGCATCCACTTCGTTATAATCCGGACAGATCAACGCCACGAGACGGTTATCTTCCTGTTGCAGCACTAATGACTCGAGCACGAACGGCATATTGTTAATCTTCGCCTCAATTTCCTCCGGGTATATATTCTGTCCACTCGGACCAAGGAGCATGGTCTTACAACGGCCTTTGATATAGAGGAAGCCATCGCTATCAAGGCAACCGAGGTCACCCGTACGCAGCCAACCGTCCTCCGTAAAGGCATCTTTGGTAGCATCGGGTTTCTTGTAATAGCCTTGCATGGTATTCTCGCCACGAACGACTATCTCACCTATGCCTTCTTCATTCGGATTGAGGATCTTTACCTCCATGATACCCTCCAACGGCTTACCGCACGAACCCAATTTACTGCCTTCATCATAGGGAGTGAAGGTAATCAGCGGCGCGCACTCGGTCATACCGAAGCCAACCGACATCGGGAATTTGATGCGATAGAGGAAAGCTTCTACCTCCGGGTTCAAGGGAGCTCCTCCGATAATCATCTGCTTGAATTCACCTCCGAACGCCTCTATCAGTTGCTCGCGAATCTTCGAGCATACCACCTCGTCCAGGAACGGCACTTTCAGCACCCAGCTTACAGGCGGTTTCTGGATCTGCGGCACAATCATCTTCTTATAAATCTTCTCGAGAATCAAGGGCACGGAGAGGATAATGGTCGGTTTGATCTCAGCAAACGCCTTCAACAGAATCTTCGGAGACGGAGTACGACCTACAAGATAGGTATGACCTCCGGCAGACAAGCAGGCGAGGAAATCGAAGGCACAGCCATAAGCATGGGCAAGCGGCAGGAAGGTCACGTGACGACTTTCGGTGCTAACCAGATGATGCTCCATGGCATAACGGATGTTACCCGCAAGACCGTTCAGCGGCATGACAACACCTTTACTGAAACCGGTCGTACCACTGGTATAGTTAATCGAACCGATTTGGTCATTACCACGCTCGTCGAACTGGACATCCTTCGCCCAATAACCCTCGGGATGTTTCGCTTTGAAGAGCTGCGCAATAGCTTCGTAGTTAATCATCTTCGGATCCAATGCCAATGAGATAGGATGCCAATCGTTCAGACTAACGGCAACCAACACCTTCGGAATCTGATCCAAATCAATACCCTCCCAGTTGATATCGCTGATAAAGAGCAGCTTCGACTCGGAGTGGTTAATGATATGAATGGCATCATTGGCCCGGAAATCCTGAAGGATCGGCACGATGATGGCACCATATGTAATCGTAGCCAGATAAACCGCCACCCAGTTGCTGTTGTTGCGCCCCATCACAGCGATCTTATCATTCTTCTTCACTCCGCACGCCTTGAAGAGGATGTGCAGTTTCTCGATATTAATGGCCAACTGGCCGTAGGTTAAGGTCACATCTGTGTCATAGTCGGTCACAGCAGGGCGTTCCCAGTTATCACGCAAGGCACGCTCAAAGATCTTAACAAAATTGTATTTTTCGTCCGTCATCATAACATTAATCTATTATAGGTAGTGTATTAGTAATCGGAATGATATGCTCCGAAGCGGAGCCGGAGTGCATATACGAGACGCTATCGACCACGTACTGGCTGTTACCACGCCATGGCAATGTACCCAGATAACGCTTCCAATGCAATTTAACACCTACGCTCGAGCCCTCCTCCAGTTGACGTGCCACGCGCTCGCTAGCCACAGAGAACTTCAACTCATTGGACTGCAGGTTTCCGCCCTTTGGCGCCTTAAACCCAGTCAGAATCATCTTACCCTCATAGGTCTTAAAGATAAAACCCTCTTTCTGGAAATAATTGATATCGCCTTCATTCACGCCCTCGCTATAGACAAAGCAGAACTTAAAAAAGATAAATCCCGCTATCAGGAGCACCAATCCCAGCGACAAGGATGTCCACACAATGATTTTCGTTTTCTTTTCCATACTATATCGCGCATTCTTATCGAATGTACACTATAAATAATAAAATCGGCTGCAAAGATACAACTTTTTTTTTACATAAACAAGCGCGCACACATATTTTTTGAAAAAAGTGCATTTTATTTGCATATATAAAAAAAAAGCAGTACTTTTGCACCCGATTTCGATCACGAGGATGGATTTGACTGCTTGCAACCTCGTTAAAACAATGCTAAAACTTGTGCCGCAAGCTTAAACAGTCGCTTGTGGTTATTTTTTGTAAAAGGAATAGTAACAATGAATTATTTATTTACAAGTGAATCGGTGTCCGAAGGACATCCTGATAAAGTTTGCGACCAGATTTCGGACGCTATTTTGGATAATATGTTAGCGCAGGATCCGCAGGCTCACGTAGCCTGCGAGACGATGTGTACGACCGGTCAGGTGGTGATTGCGGGAGAAGTGACCTGCAAAGGTTGGGTAGACGTGCAGCAGATCGCGCGCAAGACGATTGCGGAAATCGGTTACACCAAAGCGGAGTATAAGTTCGAAGCGGAGAGTTGCGGTATTTTAACGGCACTCCATGCCCAATCGGCGGACATCAATATGGGTGTGAGTCGTGCGAACGTGGAGGAACAAGGTGCGGGAGATCAAGGTATGATGTTCGGCTATGCAACCGACGAGACGGATAACTATATGCCGTTAACGCTGGACCTGGCGCATACCTTAGTGTACACCTTGGCGCGTATACGCAAAGAAGGCGAACAAATGACCTATCTTCGTCCGGACAGTAAGTCGCAAGTAACCATCGAATATAACGAACAAAATCAACCTGTTCGTATTGATACAATCGTACTCTCCACGCAGCATGACGAAGGAGTTACTCCGGAGCAAATCAAACGCGACATCGTTGATATTTTACTGCCTCGCGTAGCGAAACGCGACTCACGTTACAGCCATCTGTTAGAGATGTTTCTGCAAGACAAGGACGCGAAGTTATGGGTGAATCCGACCGGTAATTTCGTAATCGGCGGTCCTCACGGTGATACAGGTCTGACAGGACGTAAGATCATCGTTGATACTTATGGAGGACGAGGTGCCCACGGAGGAGGAGCTTTCAGCGGTAAAGACCCTTCAAAAGTGGATCGATCTGCGGCTTATGCGACGCGATGGATTGCGAAGCATCTGGTAGCGGCAGGAGTAGCGCATGAGGCACTCGTACAGGTCAGCTATGCCATCGGCGTCGCAAAACCCGTCTCGCTCTACGTCAACACGTTCGGAACAGCTATGGTAAAGAAGAGCGATGCAGAGATTGCGAAGATCGTAGAGCAGCTGTTTGACCTTCGTCCCGCTGCCATCATTCGCGACCTGAAATTGACGCAACCGATCTATCAGGAGACCGCCAAATACGGTCACGTAGGTCGTACGAACGAAGTAGTGACCAAGACGTTCCTGGACGCCAATGGCAATAATTACACCAAAGAAGTAGAGTTATTCACATGGGAGAAATTAGACCGTTTAGTAGCCGTAAAAGCCGCATTTGGCTTATAATAGCCATCGTGCTGGGGGCAGTAATAATAGACCAGGTGATTAAGATCCTGGTAGCTACCCACATGATGCTGAATACAGGTATCGAGATCACACCGTGGTTTCAAATCAGTTATGTACTGAATCCGGGAATGGCCTTTGGTATCGAATGGTTCAGTAAAATCGCCTTAACGCTCTTCCGCATTGTAGCGGTCGGGTTATTGGGATGGTATCTGCATGTACTGTTAAAAAAAGAAGAGACTCCTGTCGGCTATATCGCAACGATTGCGTTTATTGTGGCCGGAGCAATCGGAAATATCATCGACTGCATTTTCTACGGCAAGTTGTTTCCTGAGCAAGAGACAGGTTGGTTCTGCGGCAAAGTTGTAGATATGTTCTATTTCCCGCTAATTCACAACAGCGCAGGAGAAGTGCTTTTCTTCCGTCCGGTATTTAATTTCGCTGACAGCTGTATTACCTGCGGCGTGATCGTGATACTGCTCTTCTATATGAAGCAGCTGAATAGCGAGGAAAAAGCGAAAAGCTAAGAGGTAATAGATGAAGAGCAGATTATTCATCATAATGGGACTGATCGCGGCGGTAACTTTTACGAGTTGTCGCCCTAAAGGCATCCTGCATTCCTGGGAAATGAGGGAGATTATGGTAGACCTGCACAAGACCGATGCGATGCTGCAAATAAGCGGGTTGACACAGGGTTATGATGAAGCTAAAAACATCTATTATGCACAGGTGTTGGAGAAACACGGCACCACACAAGCGCAGTTCGACAGTTCGTTAGTCTGGTATACGGCTCATCCGCAGTTATTCGATAAGATCTATCCGAAAGTACTGACCCAACTGAAAGCCGAAGAAGAGGCGTTTATAGCGCAGAACGAAGAAGCACTGAACGCGCTTGCTTCTGAAACGATTGCTGTAGAAACGCCTAAAGAAGAGAGTGTGCAACGACCCTTTACACGCATGGATTTGGATAGCGTGCTATGGGTTACACAACACGGTTATTGCACCGATTGGAATAAATGGGAGCGGAAACAACCCCTTGTTTTCGTTGATCGGTAATGGCGAAGAACGCCTTAATGCATGATCTTATAGATCAATTCTTTCCACAAGTCGGCATCTTTGACAGAAGGATTATTAATTCCTTTCAGACGCGCATCGGTGTCTCGCAGATATCCGATAATTAAGAACGTTTTTCCGGCCGAGTAACGCTTGGCTGCTGTAGCGTAGTCTTTCACAAAATAGGGGTTGATACCCAATTCCTTCGCCACGTTTGCCTGACTCCTATCCGGCATGTAATGATACATGAGCAGATTTGAGAAGAAAGTGAACAGCGGAGCCAGTTCCCGAATCATCGGATGGTCTTTGCTGGACGCGAAATACTGCGCGATACGATTGGCATGCACCACATCGCCACGAATGAGTGCTGCCTGCATCTCCATGATGTTATAATCCTTGGAAATTCCGATGTTTCGTTCCACTAAAGCGACATCGATGGTATTCACTCCTTCGGGACGACCGTCCAAGAGTTTCTGCAGCGCACCTACTATCGCGGAGAGGTCCGTTCCGATGGCATTGGCCAATAGCGGGGCTACGCGCGGATCGATATTTATTTGCTGACTGCTGTTGGCGGATTGCTTATTAAAATCAGCTATATAGGCATTTATCCAGCGTTCTACTTCGTAATCACGCAGTTTGTCGGACTGCTGCCAGATGACCTGGGGATGTTCCGCAGCTTTCTTCCATACCCCTTGCCGTTTATCGGGTTTGCCGTTATAGCAAATGACCAATATCGTTTGGGGCATTAAGTTATCAAGATAAGCGCCAAAGGCATCCCATTTCTTAATCGATTGCGCTTCGCGCACAATGACCACTTTTCGTCCGCCCATCATAGCAAAACCGCGTGCTGCGCCAATGATCGGAGCGATATCAGCTCCCTGCAGGTCACGCCCATAAACGATCTGGAGGTCAAACTCGCGTGCCATCTCATCCAGAGCATTTGCAGCAATGAAATCAAACACCTTATCGGTATAATAAGGTTCTTCTCCGCAAAGCACATAAATCGGGGCGTAGTTATCGGCCCGAAGGGCTTGCATAATATCTTCGTGTTTCTTAATCATTCCCAGTGTCGGTCTTTTGCAAAGAGTCGTTTCATTCCGCTCAGCAGGATGGCTGCTCGCATATGGCGGGCATAAGCGGGACTGTATGTATTTATTCGATCAGCATTTGCCATTCGTTCGCGCATCGTATGCCATTTACGGACGAAACGGTTGGTTGCCGGGGTTGGTTCGTTTGCCTTGGGTGCTACCAACCGTTGCGCCAAAAGGTCTTGCCATAAACGCTCTGCCCTACTCTCTACCCTGGCTGTATAGAACGGGGCTTCGTCTTGCGGCAACTCGAGATGTTGCACCAATATCGCCATGAACAGTTGCCATACATCCATTAAGCACAAGGCTTGCAGATAGTGCTTCAGCCGCGGTTGATCCATTTGGCCTTTATAGCGATGCAGCAAGACCGTCAAGTCGTATAACTGCCTTGCATTCGCGCCCATCGAAAGCATATGTTCCCATGCATGCAGGAAGACGAAGAAGGCATTGAAGGTGGGTTCTGGAACAAGGAAAGAAGCATCCTGATATTTCATTTCGCAGGCATTCGCCATGCCATAGGTCTCGAAGGGTTCGTAGCGCCGGATATCATGCGGATGAACCAAGCCTACGCTCACACGATGCACTTCGATCGACACCCCATCTGCTATGAGGTTATAATGCTTATAATGGTCCAGTTCCTCATCGAACTTAAGCGCCTTCGGAAAGGTCTCGCGCATGACCGCACAAGCGGGATGATACTGGTTTTTTCCCACAAAGAGATCGATATCCGACCATACCCGTTGAGACGGATCGTCATACAAAACCGCCAACCCTACTCCTTTCAGCACTACCGCCCGTATACCGGCTTTCTCGAGTGCTGCATAGGCTTGCTCAAAGACATGCCGAATCTGGACTTGTTGCTGTATAGTACAGAGACAGACAGATTTCATCTGTTGGTTCTCATGCGGCGAACAGTTCCCTTCGGCCAAGCGTTGGGGAAAGACCAGCGGCCCCACTCCCTGCGCCACACATTGATCATATGTAAGCGAATCAAGCACTATGTGTCTTGCGGGTTAGGATGGACCACATGGTAAGGAAGAAATACTTCACATCCGTTCGGAAAGGGTGCGCAAGGTATTCCGTCAAGTATTTATCTTCACTGGCAAAAAGTTCGTCGAATGTCTTCGGATGATCGATATAGAAAGGCGGAATCAGTCCTGGTTTGCACAAAGTACGTTTCTCTTGCAGCCACTCCGGATACGTCTCAAACATCGTCTTACTGATCGGCCTTACCCCTACCAGTTTCATATCCCTTTTGATCCAGTTGATGAGCATCGGCAGTTCATCCAACCAATACTTACGCATGAATCGTCCCCATGTAGTGATACGCCAATCGTCATTCGATTTATTGGCAATATCCATTCCTCCGCGGGCGTCGAAGACATACTGCTGAATATACTCGGCATAGGGGTGCATCGTGCGGAACTTATAGAAATACTTGATTTTCTTATGTTCGCATACACGCGGCAGTTTGATAAGCGGCCCATATACCTTAAATTGCTCTTGGGGATAAGGTTGCGAATGACGATGGGCAAAGACATACTCGATGTGCCCCATCGGGATCACTTCGTCTACCACAAATCCGCAGTAATAGAGTCGTCCGAAAACCTCGGTCTTACTCAGCATGCGTTTGCGACCGCGCGTCACATCGTAATACAGACGGCTGGTAAAGGACAAACGCGGCCAGACACGTTTATGGAAGAAATACAGGCTGTACACGATCCAGTTAATCACAGGCGGATATTTCGCCAGAATCTTCTTCTTGATATACTCTTGCGGCCGATAGCAACATACATACCGTCCCTCATCCGGCAACTTCTGATTAATGATACAAAAGCGACGGTTGATACCCTTCGCGTCATTGAGCAGCGTCAGGTCCACGATGGTATTATAGGCGTAATCAGGTATCTGCAAGAAAGCAAAACGGTTGCGATCACAAACCGCTTTGGTCAAACGGGAGTTGAGCCGCGCCTTATCCAGCAACATCTGATAGTCCTCTTCGGTCGTCACAGAAAGCACGGACTGATGGATGGACTCGATAGAAGGCAACGGTCGTTCACGATCCTCCCGCTCCACTTGCGCCTTATAGCGCTTCTCGATCTGCATCGGTGGAACGGTCATATTCGTCGCATACTTCCAGTAATGCTCGATCACGACCAATACCGTCTCCAATACAGCAACCATCAGGATCGTCCATTCCGCTACACGATACGACAAGCCCCATGGCAACTGCGGCAAGGCCCAGCGGCATAAGAAAACAAGGATGATGGAATCAGCCGCCAAGGAAAGAATGGATTGCCAGAACCAGGTATCTTTATACGACCGATAGAGTTGCACAATCCAGCCGATGAATATCCAGAGGACAGCCAGCACGCCGAAGAGTGACCAATAAGCCGCAATACCACTTTTATCCGCAACCATACGCCAAGCCCAGCACGCAAGAGCGGCCAGCACCCAGATCAACAAGTCCACAAAAATACGTCTCCTCCAGTCCTCCCGAATCATATCAGAAAATAGCCACTAATAATTCCACAAACATCCATATACTGCAAATGAGCTTGAGCACCATGCCGAAGAACACACCGATGAAACTACCCATCGCTGCCCGTGTAGCCTCCTCGCGCTCCATGCCGTTACTGACCTCCGCGATATAGGCGCCGAAGTAAGGACCGACAATCACGCCTATCGGACCCAAAAACATCCCGAGAAACACCCCTATTATACTACCCCTCATGCCGTTTGCCGTTCCACCAAAACGCTTCGTACCCCATGCCGGCACAAAATAGTCCAACAAAGTTACAACGACCGTCACAATCGCCCATACCAGGAACACCCACCACGGGAAATGGACCTGAGAAGAAAACTCCGCCACGATCAAGCCCAACAACGAAACAGGTACTCCGGGCAAACCGGGCACTACACAGCCGACCAGACCAAAGATCATCAGGGCACAAGCTATTATCAGCAACGCTACATCCATATCAAATTTCACTTTTGCGCCTGCAAAAGTACTGCTTTTTTTTTACATACGCAAGATTTTTTGTTAAAAAACTTGCACATGTGTATTTTTTTGCGTATCTTTGCACCCGATTTATTTTGGCATATTATAGGCTTATGATAACGATAGAACAATTAAAAGACGTTCAGCAGCGCGCAGATAAACTAAAAGCGTACCTGCAAATTGACGAGAAACGAATTCAATTGGAAGAAGAGGAGTTGCATACGCAAGCTCCGGGTTTTTGGGACGATGCGAAAGCAGCCGAGGCGCAAATGCGCAAGGTGAAAGGCATCAAGCGCTGGATAGAAGGCTACGAAGGTGTGCGTTCCGCGGTAGAGGAATTGGCGCTCAGTTTTGAGTATTACAAAGAGGAGTTGGTGACCGAAGAAGAGGTGGATGCAGCTTATGCACATGCACTCTCGGAGGTGGAGGACCTCGAGATGAAAAACATGCTGAGCCATGAGGAAGATCAAATGCCGGCTGTGCTGAAGATCGTATCCGGAGCAGGTGGAACGGAGGCACAGGATTGGGCGGAACAGTTGATGCGTATGTATCAGCGTTACTGCGAGAAGCATGACTACAAAGTGACCATCGCGAACCTCCAGGAAGGCGACGAGGCGGGCATCAAGACCGTGACCTTCAATATCGAAGGCGACATGGCGTACGGCTATCTGAAGAGCGAGAACGGAGTACATCGTCTGGTACGCGTGAGTCCTTATAACGCGCAAGGAAAGCGCATGACGAGTTTTGCTTCGGTGTTTGTAGTGCCCCTCATCGACGATACGATCGAAGTGGAGGTTAATCCGGCAGGCATCAGTTGGGATACTTTCCGCAGCTCTGGAGCAGGAGGACAGAACGTCAACAAAGTGGAGTCCGGTGTGCGCTTGCATTATAAATTCATTAACCCGCTCACGAACCAGCCGGATGAGATAGTCATCGAGAACACCGAGACGCGCGACCAGCCGAAGAACCGAGAGAACGCCTTGCGGCACTTGAGAAGTCAACTCTATGAGTTGGAACTGGAGAAACGTCGTCAGGCGCAAGCTAAAGTGGAGGCCGGTAAGAAAAAGATCGAATGGGGTTCACAAATCCGTTCATACGTCTTTGATGACCGCCGCGTAAAAGACCATCGCACGAACTATCAGACGTCGAATGTCAATGCCGTGATGGACGGAGACATCGATGCCTTCATCAAAGCATACTTAATGGAATTCCCGGATTAATGAAGAAAACGAAAGTTATCATTCAATAAAATAATGGATATGAAAAAAATTACATTATTAATCTGCATTCTGTGTTCTGTATTCTGTGCTCCGATACAAGCGCAGACAGACACGACGGAAGTGAAGAAAGATACCATCGAAGGATGGAAGTTCACGACGATAGACAGCGTGGGTATCACGCGTGTGAAGGACCAGAACCGAAGTGGTACGTGTTGGGCGTTCTCTACGCTGGGATTCTTAGAGAGCGAAGTGCTACGAATCAAAGGCAAAGAGGTTGAACTCAGCCCGATGTTTGTTGTAAGCAAAACGCTGATTGATCGTGCCACGTACACCGTACGTATGTATAATGAGCCGCGTTTTGCAGAAGGAGGTTCGGCCTATGATGTGATCTACTGCATGGAGCACTACGGATTAGTACCAAAAGCTGTGATGCCCGGTATTCGCTATGGCTGGACAGAAGCGGATACGCTGCCTGTTTTCAGCGAGCTAAGTGCTGTAGCCGAAGGTTATCTGAACGGGCTGAAGAAACAGAAGAAGTTAAGTCCTGTTTGGCGCGAAGGCCTGCAAGCTATCTACGATACCTATCTGGGTCCCTGCCCTACGGAGTTTGAGTACGAAGGTAAAACGTACACCCCACTTACCTACGTCGAAAGTCTAGGATTAGTAGCTTCGAACTACGTTTCGCTTACGAGCTACACCCATCATCCGTTCTACGAGAAGTTTGCACTCGAAGTGCCGGATAACTGGCGCATGGATCAGATGTATAATGTGCCGATCGATGAGTTGATGGCTGTGATCGATAACGCTTTAGCGAAGGGCTACACGCTGGCATGGGCGGCCGATGTATCGGAGATTGGTTTCACGCGCAAAGGAATCGGTGTGGTGCCTGATGCAGACAAAGGCGCAGACCTCACCGGAAGTGACATGGCGAAATGGGTGGGTTACACGGCCGATAAGAAGAAAGAGGAGTTGACCAAACATCCGCTGCCTGAGAAAGAGATCACCCAGCAAATGCGTCAAGATGCCTTTGACAACTGGGAGAACACCGACGATCATGGCATGCAGATCTTCGGCGTAGCCAAAGACCAGAACGGTAAACGCTATTACATGGTGAAGAACAGTTGGGGCACCTTACGTTCGGATTTCGGCGGTATTTGGTATATCAGCGAAGCGTATATGCGCTATAAGACGAACGATATCCTGGTGCACAAAGACGCTATTCCTAAAGACCTGCGCAAAAAGCTTGGTCTTTAGATTGGTTATTGATAATTGGTCATTAGTAATTGATGGCAGCAGAAGGAATCTATAAAGACCGCGGAAGTAAGTTCTTGGGGTTCGCCGAAGCGATCCAAGACGAGGAACAAGCCAAAGCGCGTATCGCCTGGTATAAGAAGAAATACCACGATGCACGGCATGTATGCTATGCCTATCGTTTGGGCCCGAACCTATGGCGCACCAAGGATGATGGAGAGCCGCATGGAACGGCCGGAGCACCTATCTTGCGCTCGATCGATGCACGCGGGTTGGATAATATTTTAGTGGTCGTGGTGCGCTATTTCGGCGGCACGCTGTTAGGTACAGGAGGACTAATGGTCGCCTATCGAGAAGCCTCTAAAGCAGCATTGGAAAACTATGGATAAGTATAAAGACATACGAGCCTATCGAGTGGGCTGGATCTTAGCCGTTATTGATTGGTTTACAGTGCTCCCGATCTTGAAGATCTGGGCGTTGCGAACGACGAAAGGCATTCGTCTTGAGTATCTGGGAGAACGCAAACAGATCGAGCGCGATATCAAACACGGAGCGTTCTTCTTGACCAACCATCGCGATATCATCCTAGACGCAGCATGGCTGTCCTATCGCTTGCGGCTACGTTATTTCATTCGCCCGTTTATGGGTGTGGGTAATAACCTGTTTGCCAAACCATGGATCGAGCACCTGATGCGTTTTATGCGCTGTTTCGTCGTGAAACGAGGGGAAGGAGTACATGCGCAACTGGAGAACGCGAAACAGTTAAGCGCGTACATCCGCATGCTGCGCAGCCAAGGAAAGTCGATCTGGCTCGCTCAACGCGAAGGACGAGCCAAAGACAGTAACGACCTGACGCAAGCCAGCGTGCTGCATATGTTGACCTTGGGCGACGATGACTTCTTTGAGAACGTCAAAGCCCTGAATATATGTCCGGTAAGTATCACGTATGAGTTCGACCCGTGCGACTATCTGAAAGCGGCCGAGATGCAGTTGAAACGCGATAATCCGAAATGGCGGAAGAGTAAACGCGACGATGTGAAGTCCATGCAGACAGGTATTCGCGGTGAGAAAGGACGTGTAGTCTATCGCCTCACGCCGAGTATCAACCCGGAGATCGAGGCACTCCTGGCCAATGAACCCGAATGGCGTACCGCTCCTATTCACGACCAGTTGCAGCGGGTTTGCGATATCATCGACCGACATATCCATCAAGGATATGAGATCTTCGATCGTGGCACGGAATTTGATGCGTATATAGAGAGCCGACTCGCGATGATCGATATTCCGAACAAGGACGAAGCCTTCTTGCGAGACAAGTTATATGAGATGTACAACAACCCTGTAATAAATTACAAAAAAGCTTATGAGTAAAAGAGCAATATTTCCGGGTAGTTTTGACCCGTTTACCGTGGGCCACTATGACATTGTGAAGCGTGGCTTGGAGTTATTCGATGAGATCATCATCGCTATCGGTCGTAACAGCACTAAAAAAGAGACCTTCCCTATCCGTGAACGCGAGGAAGCGATCAAGAAGATTTTCGCAGATGAACCCCGCGTGAAGGTAGCTATATACGACTGTCTTACCGTGGATTTTGCCAAGGAGCAGGAAGCACAGTTCATCCTCCGAGGTATGCGTTGCATCGGTGATTTCGAATACGAGCGTAACATGGCGGAGGCCAACAAACAGTTAGGCGGCATAGAGACCATCATCCTCTATACGCGCCCCGAATACGCACATATCTCCTCTACCCTTGTGCGCGATCTGTACGCTTACGGCAAGGATGTAAGCGAGTTTGTTCCCAATAGATTAAGATAGTCGTTTCACTAAAAGTTACCCGATACAATGAAGCGACAAATACTCCTTTTCCTTTTGTTTCTCGTCCTCTCTCCCTTTTCCGTATGGGCGCAAGGGCGGCAGGCTACCACTCGTGCAGATGAGTGCATCACGATCTTCAACGATGTGCTGCGCCAAGTAGATGTGAACTATGTGGACACCCTCAACTACGAGGACCTGACGGAAACAGCCATCAACGCCATGCTGCGTAAAATCGACCCGTACACAGTGTATTATCCGAAGAAAGACGATGACAACTTGCGTATGTTAACAACCGGTAAATACGGAGGTATTGGAAGTATCATCCAGCAGCGACCCCTAAAAGTACAAGGAAACAAAGCGAAAAGTGACTCGCTGGGTACCTATATCGTGAATCCGTACGAGGGCAAACCGGCTCAACGGGCCGGATTATTGGCAGGAGACCGTATCTTATCGGTGGACGGCAAGAGCACAAAGGGACTTGGGGTAAGCGACGTGAGCAATAACTTACGCGGCGTACCGGGTACTACCGTCGTTCTGGAGATCGAGCGCGAAGGAGTAGCCAAGCCGTTTAAGGTGGAGATCGTGCGCGAAGATATTCACTTGGAGCCGGTTAGTTACTACACCGTGTTCCGTGCAGACAGCCTACCCCAACCTGTCGGATATATCGCTTTCAGCGAGTTCACCGAGGGTTCGGCACTGGCTTTCAGTAATGCGTTGGATGACCTGTACTATAACCAAGGTGCGCGCAAACTGATCATTGACCTGCGCGGTAACGGTGGAGGTATCGTCGACGAAGCGTTGCAGATCGTGAACCTCTTCGTCGATCGCGATCAGCTGGTGGTAGAGACCAAAGGCAAGACTTCGCAAAGCAATCGCGTCTATAAGACACGAAATAACCCGCGTTACAAAGACCTGCCGCTCGTGCTACTTGTGGATAAAAACTCCGCTTCGGCCAGTGAGATCGTCGCAGGAGCCCTGCAAGACTTAGGTCGGGCGAAACTGATCGGTCAACGTACCTTCGGTAAAGGACTGGTACAAAACGTACGCCCGGTGACCTTAGGCGGACATCTGAAAGTGACGACCAGTAAGTATTACCTTCCTTCCGGACGTTGTATTCAGGCTATTGACTATAGCGAGCGGCAGAAAGGACATACCCTCAAACGCGATACGGCAGGAGGCATCTTACCCGATATCGTGCTGAATGACTCGGCGAAAGTAGATATATGCTATTCCCTCTATATCAACCATTATTTCTTTGATTTCGCGACGCGCTATTTCCGCCAACATCCGACGATAGCCGACCCCAAGGAATACGAGGTGAGCGATGCGGATATCGAGGACTTCTGCACTTTCCTGGATGAACGCGGTTATAAATACGAGACCGAGACCGGCAAGTACTACGCCGACATGCTGACAATGGCTAAGAACGAGGATATCGACCCGACCATCCTGGCGAAGTTAGAAGCCTTAGAGCAAGACTTAACGCCTAATTTCCGCGAAGCTATCGCGCGTAACATAGACGAAGTGAAGGAACTGTTGGGAACGGAAATCGTGCTGCGCTATTACTACCAGCGCGGGCAAGCCGCTTACCAGGTGCGCTTCGATAAAGAGATCAAGCGAGCGTTAGCGGAACTGAAAGAATAAAAAAAAAGAGGCACGTGCCTCTTTTTTTAATGCATAAACTTCGCCAATTTCTTCTGTGCGAGGAAAAGAACCCAATCCGGTGTGTGCTTCAGCAGCGGTGTGCACAACCAGTTAATCACACCCGGAGTATCGGCTTTCTTACCGCGGAACATCTTCCGTAGGGCCCGTTTCACCAGTTTCTCAGGCGGAATACTAACCGTCAAATTTACAGCCAGTTTACGGAGCTTGGGTGCTAAGCCGAAAAGGGCCGTATCTACGGCTCCCGGAGCCATCACGGTGATTCCTACGTTCTGCGGATAGAGTTCGTACCACAGCGACTTGGAGAAATTATAGATGAAGGCTTTGGAGGCATTGTAGGTCTGAATACCCGGCATAGCCATCCACGCCGACATACTACTCATATTCAATATATATCCACGCATGCGTTTGCGTCTGCATATACGCGTGTGAGCCTCTTCGGGCGTCAGTTCGCGTTGCAACATATCCTCGGCAAACAGACGTGTCATCTTCGCTACGGTCATGATATGGAGCTGCAGCATCAGTTCGATACGCTTCATCGAAGTGTTGCAATACTGGTTAAAGAAGAATACGCCCGCGTTATTGATGAGGATATCGATGACATAGCCTTCCGCCTTGCACCAATCGTGCAATTGCTCCGCCGCGTCGGGCAGGCTCAGGTCCGCAAAGTGCGCGTTCGTCTTCACACCATACTGCGAGGCGAGATCAGCGGCTACTTCCTTCAGTTCCTTCTCTTGGTTGCTTACCAGCAGCAGGTCACAATGATAGTCACGCGCCAACTGGGTCGCATACTGCAAGCCGATACCACTACTTGCGCCCGTTACTAATGCTAGCATCTTTCTCTAATTTGGCAATTTCTTTCTTGATACGCGGCGCGATCACTTCGCCATCGCGCTCTACGCACTCGTGGCACTTCATATTGAGCGTATACATACGTCCTACGCAGTAGTTCGAACGACCGCAGTTTGCATGATAATGCGGGTTCTCCTTCACATGCTTTACGAAGTCCGGATCCTTGATCAGTACGTGCGCTATCTGGAAGAGTTCGAAACCTTCATCCATGATCTGCTGGCAGTTATCGCCGTTCTGCACGCCGCCGACATAAATCAGCGGAATATCGATGTCCTTCAGCGCCTCTTGGAACAGTTTGGCTTTCTCCATGAAATACAACTCCTTAAACGGCGAAGTGGGCAACATGATCTGGTGTACGCCCGGAATATTCAAAGCGGCTTTCAGCCACCAAAACGATTTCATCGGCATGTAATGCGCAAGGGTCTTGTACGGCATGGCACCGCTCAAAATGGTCATCGGCGAACGACTGACTGTACCGCCGGAAAGCACGATACCGTGTACTTTATGCTTCGCGATCTCGCGGGCTACCTGAATACCCTCTTCGATGCTTACACCACGCCAGCAGTCATCCCACATATTAGTTTTTACCACAACGGCCATGTCGTCTTTTGCATGCTCCATGACAGCATCCAGCGCCTCGTTAAGAAAACGACAGCGGTTCTCAAAACTACCGCCATACTGGTCGTGACGATGATTCGTACGACGTGCCAAGAACTGCGACAGCAGGTATGCATGTCCGGCATGAATCTCCACGCAGTCAAATCCGCACTTACGGGCGAAATCAACGGCCTCACCGAATTTCTGAACGAGGTGCTTGATCTCTGCTACTTTCAGACGACGATGAATCGTCGGCGAATAGAGGTTAAAGCCATTCGATGCACTTACCGGCATACAATGGCAGGTATAGAAATGCGTCATGTTACCGCAGTGGCCCAACTGAATACTGGCCTTCGCGCCTTCCGCATGAATCGCGTCGGTCATCTTCTTCATATCGGGGATGATGGCATCATTGACATACAACTGACCATCAAAAGACACACCGTTCAGATCCACCGCACAGTACGCAACAGTCGTCATTCCTACTCCGCCGCGAGCTACGGATACATGATAGTCTTGCAGTTCTTGGGTCGGCTTGTTCGCACGAGCCATATTCTCAAAAGCCGCGCTGCGGATAAATCGATTCCGCAACGTGATAGGTCCCAATTGGAAGGGAGAGAACAATTTATTATCGTTCATTTGCAATTTGTGATTTAATAAATAAACGGAATAATACGTTTCAGTTTCTTGCGATCAAACTCATCCGGGAACTCTTCCTCGTATTTGTGATAGATCGAGTTGGCACGCGGCACAAGGTTGCAGCAGCTGAACCAGAAGAACAACAGACCGGATACAGACCAGGTAAGGATAGCAAAGCCGAGCCACTCGGTGATCTCACCCAGATAGTTCGCACTCGTCACATACTTATACATACCTTTCTTCGGCAGGTAGTGGTTCGTATCACCCGGTTTACGCAAGTGACGAATCACATGATCGGAATGCACATTGATAATCCAGCCAATACAGAAGATCACGGTACCGATGATGAAACGGGGATCAGTTAACCAAGCCTGGGTATAGAGATGCGAGTAATACGGGTCTTTCGGCGCGATATGGAACAGGAAATAGCCTTGGATATATCCGTTAATCAGATTCCAAATCACCGAGAGGAACATAATAACTACCGGCATCTTGCTCTTACCCTTCAGCAGGAAGGGGAAGATAAACGAACGCTGGAAATAATGGAATTCAAAGATCAGGAAGAAGATCCAATAAGGCGCTTGTTGTACGATCGGCGCCAACGTAGGATTACCCCATGCCTTGAAGTACTCGTACAGCACCACAAAAAATACAGGGCATTCCATCAACAGCCAGCCGGCTTTGTTGTTCATGGACGGACCCCATTTCTCTGTTCGCATCTTACCGTAACCGGCATCAACGAAATAAAGAGAAACGAAAACGACCAAACCGACCAAAAACATGATCATTAACAGGTCGCTAAAAAAGGAGTTTAAAATTTCCATATTGTTTGTTATATTAATTTCTGTTGTTCAAACCCGAAATCGTTCGGCAAAAAAAGCGTACAAAGTTACGAATAAATATTCGTATATACAAAAAAATCTTAAGAATCGGAAACTTTTTCTTGCTTTTGGCATACAAATAAACCGAATATGATTAACCCCATACCTATCCACTTACCGATCGGCAGGTGTTCGCCGAAGAATAAAAACATCCATAAGGCCGTGAAGGCAGGACGGATATTATTGAAGGCATTGGCTTGCGTTACACCGATCTTTCGAAGCGCATAGCAGAAGAGGATAAATGCAATCACAGACGCAAAAATGGTCAGATACGCCACGCACCCGAGTGCTATTTGCGTATCAAAATTTGAAATCTGGAATCTTAAATCTAAAATCGTTGAAGGTCCTTCGCGCCACAACCAAATCGGAATGAAATACATCAAACTGATCAGTTGGGTGTAGAACACGAACGAAAGCGCACTGTATTTCTGAGGCGCCTTGCGCATCATAATAGAATCTACCACAGCCGCTGAAACAGCTGCAAAAGCCATGAGAATTCCCCAGTAGTTACCTATCGAATAATTGGTTGTACCTATGAGCGTCAAAGCGAACACGCCGCCCGTTGAGATCAAAATTCCGAGAATATTGTACTTCGTCACGCGTTCGCGCAACAGAATGCCCGCAAAGATAGGACTCAGCAGCGGCGAAGTCGAGAGCAGCGTCTCGGCGATCGTCGGGCTGTTCAACGCATCAAACGTAAAAGTCTCCAATAAATAATACAAAAACGGCTGACACGTACCCGCAAGAAGAAACAGCGGCAGGTCCTTCAGGTCCATCTTCTGCAAACAGAACAAACTGTGTTTCCTACAGACAAGGCCAATAATAAACATCAGCAACACAGACGGCACAAACCGAAGCACGATCATCGTAAACGGCGGCAGAACGGTCAAAGCTTGTTTGATAGCTATACCGCTCACCGACCAGCTCAACATCGATACCAAAAGAGCTACTATAGGAAGGGATTTCTGCATTTAAATTAGAGCGAGCTTGGCCACGTATTGTTTTCTATTCCCGCTAAACGACATATCGTTGCGTGTGTCTCTTTCAATAAACGTTCGGTCTCTACGGCACGAGGTTTCGTAGTATCCGGATAGATAGGTGCCCCGATAACAACCTGCGTCAAGGGTTCATCCTTCGGTCCAAACAGACGCCATATTCCTGTCCGCTCGCGATAGGTAACTGCGAACGGAATGATAGGTTTGTTGTACTTATATGCCATCGTAAACGCACCTTTCTGGAACGGACGAAGCGGTTTATACCAATCCCAGCGCTTAGCCTCGGGGAAGATATGAAACCAATAACCCTCTTTGTCATACGCATCGAACGCCGCATTAAAGGCTTTCATTGCACTCAAACCCGCTTCGGCGGAAGGAATAGGTATTCCGCCTACAATACGCAGATAGAACTGGTCCTTGGTGCGGAAATTCGGTGCAAACATCGGTATACGCGTGCGCGGCGAAGCATGAAAAGTGGTCAATACAGAGGCGCAGTCATGGCGGTAACAGTGGTTCGCGATGGTGATCGCACCGCGTGAAAGGTCGAACTGCTTCAGCCATCGACGAACACCACAGGACGAACGACGCCATTTTGTCTCGCCCTCAATACGCCAGCGCAACCCGTATCTAATGCGCAAAATCCATCCCAAGATACGCAGCACAAAGCTATAGCCATACCACACGCGCAGCCTGTTACGCCAAGACGGATCATAATACGGATAGGTAGCATCTACCGGCAGATACTCCCGATCATAAACCGGCTTATACAAACCTACATACGGGTCGTCCTCCGGATAACTCATCGTCACGGGCGGTACATACGTACCTTCCGTCACTTTCAAATCAGTATATCGCTTATTTTCCATTCACCAATCACCAATTACCAATTACCAATCACCATTCACCAATAAAAACTTCGCTCCTACACTTCGCGCTGCAGCTCCGTCTTTCTCATCGCGGTCGCCCACAAACAATGTCGTCTCAGCCTCCGCTCCCATCAATTCCAATACGCGGCGCGCGCAGTACTCCGAAGGCTTCAACGAACCCATTTCGGGAGCGGAAACCAGCAGTTCAAACTGACTCGGATCAACATGCAGCACTTCCAGTTTCTCTACCACACAGCCGTAATCCGAGAAGATGGCCATCTTGATGCCTCTTTCCTTGCACTCGGAAATAAGGTCCATCACTTCATGGCGAATCGGCTGACGCTTGGCGATCAGACGAATCATTGCCGGCATATACACCAGTTCGTACCATTTAGCGGCTATCTTCGCATTCCACCAGTGGCCGCGAGCCATCATATGAAAGAAACAGTCATAAAACTCCTCTCCCGTCGCAAACTGCAGATAGTGCATGTTACGACGCGCCAGACGTTCGGACGTCAAAAGAGGCAGACACCAAAAGAGACGTCTCACCATTCTACGCGCTAAGCCGCGTTTGTCATATAATGTACCATCAAGATCGAGAACGACGCTCTTGACGCCGTTTAGCACGTGCTTTTTGTCTGTCATCGATTTTATTTGCTCTTTCTATAACGAGCTCGCTAATGCGTTCGAAACTATCCTCCAAGCGTTGCAACATATTAAATTTCGTCCGACGTTTCTCGTCCTGCATCAGCAGGTTAAACTTAAACTGACCATCGCGGAATCCGTCCTTCAGACACGCTGCCTTGAAGCGCGCATAGGCGTTCGAAAGCAAGATATGGGTCTCCGGTTCATGTAAGCGATAGGACTGCCGTTTACTCTCATACTCGAGGTTGATATGTTGCAGTTTCTCGTCCACCACTTTCGTAAACGCCTCGGCCTGTTCCTGACGAATCTTCTCGTTCTCAAACTCGTAGTAGAAGTGGTATTTCGACTCCTCCACATCCGCAAAGCCCACGAAGAACTTCGTCTTGATGCCCGTCTCCTCTTCCGCCTGATGCACAGCGTTCATGAACTGCAGTTCATACAGTTTCTCGCCTGTCATGGAGACAATACCATTCACTTTCGACACCATATGAACCGTAGGCGTATTCTTGTACCTTCCGCCCACCTCCACCAGGTCATTCATGTTATAGCGGTACAGACCCGAATAGGTCGTCACATACGCGCAGTAGCGTTTGCCCAACTCCAATTCATCGATCTGAAGGAAGTGTTTACGGGGACTGTCTAACTCGCTCTCCTCAACAAACTCATAGTAATGGAACTGCGGGAAGAGCACACTCTCATTCGTATCATCCAGCGAGAAGCCGAAACGGCACTCCGTCGCAATATATCCCAACTCCTGATAGAAGGTCTTATCCCAGTCAAACTGGTCCATGTACTTATCCATGTAGATCTTCGTGTTACCGCATTTCCACGTACTGAGGTATTGCAACCAAGGCCAGAAATCCTTCGGATACATATGTCCCGTCTCCTCGAGAATCTTACGCAACTCTGCGGCACGTTCCGGTTTGGGTGAGATATACTGGTCTAACTCCGCACGAATCTCAAACGGAATATCGAAGTTCTCGCTGATACCGCCTGTCTCGATATCATGAAGCATCTCCTCAAGGTTCTCATTCATCACGCGCAGCAACTCCAATATCGTCGAGGGGTTGGCTGTGGCCCATAGCGTCACATCTCGATGCTGAAGCGCCAAACGCATCAAGGTATAGTTACGTGCACCATAATCCGGAATGGACATCACGGCCGCTGGACCCGTATAATGCTTCTTGATAATAGACGGAATATCGCGAACCAACACACCACTCACCGAGCCATACAAGGTACCGTCAGGAGCATAACCTTCGCATTCCTTGCCTACCGTCGTGAAGATATGACCGCCAAAGATGCGGCTGCGGTGCTTAACAAAGTTCCACGTCCAGATATGACTCATCTTGCCGTACACATCCTTCAGGTACTTATGGGTCATCGGAATCCATTTCGGTTCACTCGTCGTACCCGATGTGGTAGCATACATATCCGGTTTACCCGGAAACAGCACATTCTCTTCGCCGTTCTTATGACGCTCCACATACGGACGCAAGGTCTCAAAACTATTGTTTACCGGCACATACAAGCGATACAGACGGAACAAATCCTCCGCCGTCGTAGCACTTAAGATACGATCAAAATGGTGCTCCTTGCCATACACGGTATCACGCGAAATAGTCAGAATGTCACGCAGCGTCTTCTCCGCCGTGTGACGCGGCTTACGGCTCCAGAAGCGCAAACGGACAGTCTGAGAACCGCCTACCAACCAAAGCATGAAATTAATTAACCAGGGATAAGGTAAGGCTCTGCCTTCCTGGTCAACATAGGGTTTTATCTTTGCCATACGTCTTGTTATTTCTCTATTGTATAAGCGTAGTTGCATACGCGGATGAACGCCTCATACCCGCCGCGCACCTTGCGATACATACGCGTGATACGCCAGGCGTTCTGCGCATAAGGAACGACCGATCCGTATTTAGTCACCGCTTCCCAGTTAATCTCCGACTCCACATTCGATTCTGTCTCGTAATTACGCATCAGCAACTCGTCGTTATAATACATCTCGATGGAACTGATATGTACTGCGGATACATTGTCATATGCATACGTGCTCTTTACGGTATAGCCGAAGAACTGTTTCTTAGAAGCTATCACATCCACCGATGCATTCTCCACATGCGCCTCTGTCACATCGTCGTTCTGCATGGAGGTAGAAGTAAGCAACGCCTTACACTCCACATCACATTGACCCAACAAGTTGATGCGCGCCATGGCATTCGCTTGCGCTTCAGCTTCTTCTAAAGACGGACAAACCGACGAAATGCCTTCGCCGATAATATATTTATGCGATAGCTCCCCCTCCGCATCGTATTGCACGTTCATCGTCTGCTCTATCTGCTCCGCCATAGGTTGAGCATCGGGAAAAGCACGCCAACCCTCACGGGACAAACGCATGGCTTCCTTACGAACCGCCCTACTCACCGCCTGAACTTGAACCGACACGCCCAACAGGCATACCATCGCTATTCCAATTATAAGTCTATTTGTCTTCATATTTAAAGTCTATTTGTCTTCCAATTAAAAGTCTATTTGTCTTCCAATTAAAAGTCTATTTGTCTTCCAATTAAAAGTCTATTTGTTTTCATAGGCTCAAAAATTCGTTTGCTTACATAGGCTCAAAATTCGTTTGTTTGCATAGGCTCAAAATTCGTTTGCTTGCATAGGCTCAAAATTCGTTTGTTTGCATAGGCCCATACCTACGCAAATTACAATTTGCGTGCAAAGGTACTAAAAAAAAATGAAATACACAAGAATTTATCCTTAAAAAAAATTCAACTTGCAATCCCCGTTGGACAAATAGTAGGTGATTAGTAGGTGATTAGTAGGTGATTAGTAGGTGATTAGTAGGTTATAATCGGTATCAAAGGCAAACCATCTTATTACGTCCATATTCCGTATATACACAAAAAACAGCCACCGAAGTGACTGTTTTTTATCAAATCCGCTATTCTGGAATTACTTCAAGGAAGCACGCTTTTTTGCAGATTCCTTTAAAGCTGCTTTCTTAACAACACGCTTCGGAGCAAAAGCAGCAGCTTCGCCACCTTCTTCTGCAATAGTAGCAGTAGCATTGAAAGTGTACTCAACACCATTATCACCAACTACAGAACCACTGAAAGCATACTCAGTACCCTCTTTATTGAGTGCACCATCCAAGTTCATTTTCTCAAGAGTTGTCCAATCATCATCACCTTCTCCCCATTCTACGTAGTTATAAACATATTTACCATCGCTGTAGAAAGCTTCCTCGGTGAATGTACCACTTGCTTGCTCAGCGTAGAAGCAGAGTTTAAGTGCATAACCATCTTGTGCTTCAGCCGAGATACCCATGAGACCATAATCCTTCATAAGAGAGAGATCTACCGTAGCAGAAGTAATGTTCAAAGCAACAGTTTCTTCAATTTCCAACTTCGGAGTGGTGAATTCCTTGATACCTACTTCACCAATAACTGTGTAAGTGGAATCCAGATAGATAGCAACAACAGCTAATTCAGTCTCGGAAGGAAGTTCTGAGAAAGAATAATTAACCTCACCTTGACTCATAACATAAGCAGCAACCACATCCCAATCATAAGAACCACATTCCTGTTTCAAGTCCTCTGCTATATAATAGCCCAGAGAATCACCTGCTTCCTTAATACTCTCTGCGTAATATACAGTCCAGTAATAATAAGCAGCGGTGTCAGTCGGAGTAACAGTAATATCAGCACTTGTTGCTGTGATGTTCTCAACGAGAATAGCGAACTTACCGTCCTTTCCAGGAGTCGGGTTGTTTCCGTTGCAAGATGCAAAGCTGAACGCTACCAGCGCTACAGCCAGAATCGAAAAAATCTTTTTCATAAAAAAACGTTTTTTTAGTTAATAAATAGAAATTGATTTATTGATTATATGTTCAATTTCTCAAATTGCTTGTGCAAAAGCGCTGCAAAATTACAAAATAATCATAATTTTTGCAAGAAAATGCAAAAAAAATGTACAAATACATGAATTTTGCCAAGTCTACTTTACAAAATCCGTTCTTTATGCCCAAAATGATTTGTGTATTTGAGAAAAAAGCAGTAACTTTGTCGCCGAAATGAAAAGAATCGGTTTGTTCCTTTTTTCAATACTCCTCTGTGCGCAGGCTTGGAGTATTCCTGAGTATAAGTTAGCCTACCGCCTTGGCGGCTCGGCAGAGATGATGATGCCTGACGGAAAAGTAGATGTCTGGATTCAACGCCCCGTGCTCGGCGGACAATTCGCCGTAGAGTTTCTCTCTACCGGACGATGGAAAAGCCTCAAACAGTGGAACAATGCCTCGATCGGCGTGGGTGTGAGTTACCTCAACTTAGGAAACGATGCGCAATTAGGTTCTGCCATCGCTGCGTATGGTTATATGAACCATCCTTTCTATAACGGCACCCATTTCCGCATCGGTTTGCGTCCTACGATCGGTGTCGCAGCTGTCACCAAAACCTATCGAAACACCCTACCCGACGGCTATCGACCTTATTATCAGGGAGACGGAGGATTCAAGAAATCAAATCAGTCCATCGGTTCCATCCTAAACGCCTATCTGGCTATGGAGCTATACATGGATTTTCCAATCAAAGACGGCTTTGAGATAACCCTTTCCGGAGGATGGCATCATATCAGCAACGGCAGTTTCATGCACCCCAATTCCGGTTATAACATGTTTGGCGGCGAATTAGGTCTCCGTTACATTCCGGGTAATACCCAAATAGCCAATGAACCCAAATCCGCCAAGGAATTGCATGAAGACGTAGATAAACCATGGGCAGTAGAGATCAGCGCTACAGGCGGAGCGAAGCAGAACTACTATGCCGACAACCAAAACGGCCAGCGCTTCTATGGCGTCGCTTCCCTCAAAGCCGCAGCCTACTGGGTTCCCTTCAGCGTCTTCCGTATAGGTGCAGGTGTCGATGCTTTCTATGACGGTTATTACGGAGCTGTCAACGATGAGTTCGCAGCTGCAAATCCCGGCGCTCCGATCACCTATTTCGGCAAGACCTATCTCGCGCAGCGCGATATAAAGAATTGTTTCCGCGTAGGTATAAGCCTTCAACCGGAATTTATCATCGGCAAGTTAACTGCCGGCATCCATGTCGGCTTCTATGTCTTCGACCCGATCAAGAACTTGGAGCCCTATGAGCAAGCCAAAGACGCAGCGGACGCAGGTACATCCCTTAACCGCGGCGTCTTCTATGCGTACGACTTCTCCAAAGCCAGCAATTATCAGGACGGCTGGTGTTACATGCAATTCGTGCTCAAGTATCACGTACTTGACCACCTCTTCGTGCAATTAGGACTGAAAACACACGGCGTTCGTGCCGAATTTATCGACGCCGGTTTAGGAGTTGCCTTTTAGCAACTGATCTTCGATCAGATAGATAAACTCTACCGGCACGCCGCAATCCACCAATTGGCGCCGATCGGGTCGGAAGAGATTAAAGAAGTCTTTTACATTCCCGCATAACTGTCGGGCCTGACGATAGTTCTCAAAAGCCATCATTCGGTCGCCTTTCAGCAGCAGACAGTGGCCGTAATTGATATAATCCATCGGTTTGGTCGAACCCTTGCGCAGCAGTTCAACAAAATACTGCTCCGCAATATCGATATGTGACCACATGAATTCGCGGTTTCCTAAACGCAGATAGTCCTTCGTTAAGATATTCTCGCGGATAGGTTCTCCGGCTACCAGCACTTCGAATAACCATGTCTGCGGCAACAATTGGATCAAACCCGAGATATACTCCTGCTCCGATTTGGGAATCCAAGCCATCATGGACCGCACTTCATCCTTCATGCCCATTTTCTCCAACATCTCGCGCAGCAGTTCCGGCAATTGGTTTAAAGCCTCGTCGGCATTCGAAGAAGCGTCTGCATCCTTCGCCGGCAAGGAACGAATAAACGCGCATAACACATCGAAGGCATGCTCCCCGCCATCGTTCATATCCGCGATCGCATTGGCAAAAGCATCTTGAATCGTCGGGAAGAAATCAATACGTATATCATAGTGTATCAGCAGCACGAACGCATTCGCCAGACTCTGATCTCGAATGAGCTCATTCGACGCATTTATACCGTCTATCACCGCCAAAAAAGCATCGGTATTGAAGCACTCGCGTAAGTTACGCGTCAGGGCATTCAAAGCCATCAACGCAATACTTACCTGTGACTCATCTTCTGTCACTTCATGCAACCACTCAAAATCCTCCGGACGAAGACGTATGTTATTCGCAAAATAATTCATTACCGACTGTGGCGAATCGGCATTGAAACTGCGCATATCAGGCGATAAACCGCGCTTCAGACGCAGTTCTGCATACACTGCATCTACCAGTTGATACGTATCGCCTGTTAAAACATTCAGTTCCTCCGCTGCGTGCGGTTCATCGATATTCAACCAACGCGTAAATAACTCGTTATACTGCGTCTGGATGGTACGAAAAGCCTCCTCGAACGGGTTATTCTCACCCAACTCGTTCAGCCAGGTGCGCACTACCACAAGGGCATGTTCTATCATGCTCTCGCCTAAAGCCCGTTCGATCGTGCTTATTTGTTCATCCAGACTCTGAGCCATTAGATTTCCTCTTTGATCAGATAGTCGTTTCTACTGGGACTGTTGCGAATGATCAATTCCGCCAAGAAACCGGCCAGGAACAGCATACAACCCAAAATCATCATCAGTATCGCGATGTGAAAATACGGATTCACACCCACCAACATCGCTTGTACATGGTGCGAGAGCGCATAGAGTTTCATGCTGCCCACTACAATCACCGCTATAAATCCGATGAAGAACATCAGGCTGCCTGCCAAACCGAAGAAGTGCATCGGCTGTTTACCGAATTTGTTCAGGAACCACAGCGTCATAAGGTCCAGATAACCGTTCACAAAACGGTTGATACCGAACTTTGAAGTACCGAACTCACGCTTGCGATGCTGTACCACTTTCTCGCCGATCTTCGTAAAACCGGCATTCTTCGCAAGGAACGGAATATAGCGGTGCATTTCGCTGAATACCTCGATATTCTTCACCACTTCTTTGCGATAGGCCTTCAATCCGCAGTTCATGTCGTGCAACTTGATACCCGTCACATGACGTGCCGTAGCATTGAAGAGCTTGGAAGGAATATTCTTCGTAAATTTATTATCGTAACGTTTCTGTTTCCATCCGCTCACTAAATCAAAACCGTCCTCTTTGATCATTCGGTAGAGTTCCGGTATCTCGTCCGGAGAATCCTGCAGGTCAGCATCCATCGTAATAACCACATCCCCTTCCGCTGCTTTAAAACCGCAGTATAACGCCGCACTCTTTCCGTAATTTCTACGGAAACAGATACCTCTTACAACTCCTTCTTTCGCCTTTTTACTTTCTTCTTTCAATTGGCTGATAACTTCCCACGACTCATCCGTCGATCCGTCATTGACGAAGATGACTTCATAAGAGAACTTGTTCTCTTTCATCACCTTCGCTATCCATTCGTATAACTTCGGTAGCGACTCTGCCTCGTTATACAAAGGTACAATAACTGAAATATCCATCAATAACTATTATTTTATTCTTTGTCCGGTAATATTAAAGATCTGTCCGTTCACCTCGATATACAGGTGCCCGTCGATCAATAATTTGTGATTGGTGATTGGTGATTGTTGATTTTCGATATCCGTAGCGGCACAGGAAGTGAGGAAATCGGAATAGGTAGTCACAACCCCCTGTCCGTTCATCGTCACTTTGAGTGCCTGGATGCGTCGATGCTTGCTGTCTCCGCCTACGGTGAAAGTGACGGCGTCGGCAGAACCGGTCCACGTACTGCCGTTCAGCGTACCCGTATTCGCAGTAATCGGGTTCGTGTTATCGCCCGAACCGAAACTGAACTCGATCTTCGTGATATCCTCCGCTGTGACGGTCATCGTGTTACCCGGATAGCATCGTACAGCCGTGCCGGTGTTGTAATACGCGGGGTCGGTCGAACTGGAGCCTTTGCTGAACGAAGCGGTCACGTCGCCTACGGTCAGAGAAGATATCTTGGCGCCATTCGCATAGTTCTGCGCAGAGAAGTCGAGGGTCTCGGAGGACTCGACGACTCCGGTCTGTTGGGTGTCTTTATGGGCGAAGACGGCATGATAGGTCACGTCCTTCACGACCGCCGGCATCTCCAATGCGGTGAAGATCGTTTCTGCGTCGTCAGGCAGATAGTCAGGTAATATCCCGGACCAGCTTGCTCCGCACCAACAGTAGAACGTCTCGCTGGTTTCAGAGCAGGAGACAGGCGTCTCCGGCAGAGAAGCCGGCTTGCTGTTCTCCCGTACGGAATCCACTCTCAGCACTTCGCCGTTCACCATCCACGTGACGCCGTACTTCACAGCGCCGGTCTGACCTTCGCAGGTAGGCACCATAGCGGACAGATCCACCGTCTGCCCCACTTTATCGCCCCAGATATACTCCACCAGATCAGGATAGTCGATGAAGGGGTTGCGGTTGTTTTGTTCCCCATAGACGGCCTGGTTACGGTCGATCTCTTTCTCACTGACCGGGTCGTTCCGGTGCCACTGAAGCAGGAAATTAAGAGCGTAGGTAGTGAGGTTTGTGGGATTAGAAGAGAACATCCGCGAACCATTTCCTGAGTTTAGGACGTTACTCCGATACCGCGCTACCATATAGAAGAACGTGCGTGCGAAGTCGCCTTTGTAGCGGTCATCGGGTTCATACACCGTTCCCACACCGGCTTTCGACGAGCCGAGTTTACCCAGACCGTGCTTGTCCGGATCACCGGAGAAACCGCTGAACGTAGATACGACGCCGTAGGGGTAGTTCGAACGCAAGTTGTTGATACGTGCATCGGTCGGATAGACATTAAACATATCCGACACCATCGGTCCGGAACCAAGCCAGGACTGACAGCACACATGCTCTTTGTTCCATCCGTCGCATACTTTCTTCTGCGGTATGTTTGCATCCTCATAGGTGAAACGGCATGTGGAATACATATCCCAAAGGGTATCAGAATAGAAATCGGTATTCAGATAATGCGGTTCGAGAGCCTTATACGAGATCTCTTTATAGTCTTTGGAGATACAGGTGTTAAGGGCATTGAGGATGTTATCCGCTCCTTTCTTTCCGCTCACGCCGTCGTAATAACCGTCCGGGATAGCCGCTACGCCTGTGATGACATTGCCAAACGCCGGAGCACTGAACAGCAGGCTCAGAACACAGCACCCTATCAGTTGTAATTTCTTATTGCTCATTACTCATTTATTTCACGCGTTGTCCCTGGATAGTAAACAACTGGTTATTATGGATGATATAGAGTTGACCGCCGACGAGAATCTTACGGGTAGCCGCCTTATCCTCCATCACAGGATCCACTTCCATGGTTCCTTGACAGGACGTGATATAACGG